>JAFRGC010000045.1 GCA_017434025.1 Mogibacterium sp.
TCTTCCTCTGACAGCTTTGTCGAAGAAGTGATGGTGATCTTCTGCTCTTTGCCTGTGCCGAGGTCTTTAGCGCTTACGTTTACGATACCGTTAGCGTCGATATCGAAGGTTACCTCGATCTGAGGGATTCCGAGAGGAGCCGGAGCGATGCCTGTGATCTGGAATCTGCGGAGTGTGATGTTGCCGGCAGCCATAGGTCTCTCACCCTGCATTACGTGGATGTCAACAGCGGACTGGTTGTCTGCGGCTGTTGAGAAGATCTGGCTCTTCTTGGTAGGGATCGTTGTATTTCTCTCGATCAGCTTGGTTGCTACTCCGCCGAGTGTCTCGATGGACAGTGACAGCGGTGTTACGTCGAGGAGCAGGATGTCATTGACTTCACCTGTCAGTACACCTGCCTGGATGCTTGCTCCGATCGCTACGCACTCATCAGGGTTGATGCCCTTGAACGGCTCCTTGCCTGTAACTCTCTTGACTGCTTCCTGAACAGCAGGGATACGTGTGGATCCGCCTACCAGGATAACCTTAGCGAGATCTGCAGGAGTAACGCCGGCGTCATTCATAGCTTTGTGCATCGGCTCGATGGTTCTGTCAACGAGATCCTTGGTCAGCTGCTCGAATCTTGCTCTTGTAACGTCAATATCCATGTGGAGAGGACCAGCTGAGCTTACAGTGATGAATGGCAAGTTGACCTTAGTTGTCTGAGCGCTTGAAAGCTCTTTCTTAGCCTTCTCTGCAGCTTCCTTGAGTCTCTGAAGAGCCATTCTGTCCTGTCTGAGGTCGATGCCGTTCTCTCTCTGGAAAGTGTCAGCAAGGTAGTTCATCAGAGCGTTATCGAAGTCATCGCCGCCGAGGTGTGTATCACCGTTGGTAGCCAGTACTTCAAATACTCCGTCGCCGAGCTCGAGTACGGATACATCGAATGTACCGCCGCCGAGGTCGTATACCAGGATCTTGTGGCTTCCTGTGTCCTTATCAAGGCCGTATGCCAGGGAAGCAGCTGTAGGCTCGTTGATGATTCTCTTGACATCAAGTCCGGCGATCTTACCGGCATCCTTGGTAGCCTGCTTCTGAGCGTCTGAGAAGTATGCAGGAACTGTGATGACAGCCTCTGTGACCTTCTCGCCGAGATATGCTTCTGCGTCAGCCTTGAGCTTTGCGAGGATCATTGCGGAGATATCCTGCGGTGTGTATTTCTTGCCGTCGATATCGACGCTGTATGCCTCGCCCATATGTCTCTTGATCGATGCGATAGTTCTGTCAGGGTTTGTGATTGCCTGTCTCTTGGCTGTTTCGCCGACAAGTCTCTCGCCCTTAGCAGTGAAAGCAACTACAGATGGTGTAGTCCTTGTTCCTTCTGCGTTAGTGATAACGGTTGGCTCGCCGCCTTCGAGTACTGCGACGCAGCTATTGGTTGTTCCGAGATCGATTCCGATTACTTTGCTCATTTTATTTCCTCCGTTTTGTGAAAAATGGTTCTTTAACAAATCAGTAATTACATGTATATATGTAACGCTTCCGGCTTAAGCATAGCTTAATTCGTGAGCCGGATCCGCAGTTTACAGCGTACTAGTTACGGATGACTGCTACCATTGATGGTCTGATGACCTTATCGTTCAGCTTGTAGCCTTTCTGCAGGACTCTGCTGACTTTGCCGTCTTCCTGTTCTTCGCTCTGTTCTGTCATGACCGCATTGTGGACATTCGGATCAAATTCTTCTCCGAGCGCCGGGATCTCTGCGAGTCCCGCATGTTCGAGCGCAGTCCTGAGCTGTGTGAAGATCAGTTCCATGCCTTTGGCATATCCTTCGATATCATCCGACTTGGTCTCAAGTGCTCTCTCGAAGTTGTCCAGTACCGGCAGCAGTTCTCCGATGATCTTCTCATTGGCATAAGCGTGGATATCCGTCTTCTCTCTGGCAGCTCTTCTCTTGAAGTTCTGGAACTCTGCCATGAGTCTCATGTATCTTTCGGACTCCTGCTCTTCAGCTGCCTTTGACTCCGCTGCCTTATCCTGGGCTGCTTCTTCAGTCTTCTCAGCTTCCTGTCCTTCAGATCCCGCAGTCTGCTCAGATGTCTCTTCTGCTGCGTTCTCTGTATCGACAGCCTGCTCTTCCTTCAGTTCTTCTTCTGCCGCATTGCCGTCCTCAATAGGGATCTCTCTGCGTGTGTTCTCTGACATTACTTATCATCCTTTCAAGTTATTATTTATCGTCTTCATGCGATCCATCGTCAGCTCCGGGCTGTTCGCTGTCACTGCTTCCTGTCAGTCTGAACGACTCGCTCAGATTGTTGGTCAGGTATTCCATGATCGCAGTGACCTCATCGTATTTCATCCTGGTAGGTCCGATAACTCCGATCTTGCCGACGAGTTTGCCGTCTACGTGATACGTCGCGGTGATCAGTGTGCAGTCTTTCATCTTGGCGTTCTCGTCGCCGATCGTGACGACGACTCCATCGCCTCTCTGCAGCATCTTCTGTGTGAACCAGTCCTTCTGGGCGAAGAGCTGCATGAAATCCCTCGCTCTGTCGATGCTCGAATACTCAGGCAGATTGAAGATATTGGTCATACCTTCCATATACAGGTTGACATTGAGCATGTCCTCAAGTGTCCTGATGAAGCTAGGCATTACGTTGCCTCTGAGCGCATCCATCGCGGCGCTCATCGCCTCAATATCCGATCCGACGTCTTCTATGATATGGCTCCTCAGAACATCATCCAGCGTACGCCCCTTGTATGTCACAGTCATGTTCTTGCTCAGAACATCCAGCATCTCCTGTGTATAAGGGACCTTGAGTCTGAGGGTGGTATTCGTGACATTGCCGCTCTCGCCGACGATCATAAGAATCAGTGTTCTCTCATCTACAGGCAGCAGCCTGATAAAACTGATCGTCTCTTCGTTCGTCGCCGGTGTCAGAGCGAATGATGTAAGATGCGTGATCTCACTCAGCAGCTCGGCAGCATGTCTTATCGTCTGGTCGAATTCATCTCTGCTCGCCTGGAGTCTCTCATTGATCAGTCTCTTGTCTCTGGCGCTGAGATTCTTCTTCTTCATCAGGTTGTTGACGTAAAGTCTGTAAGCCTTATCTGACGGGACTCTTCCTGCCGAAGTATGCGGGTGGGTCAGATAACCCATCTCCTCGAGATCGGACATCTCGTTACGAATGGTCGCAGGGCTGACGCCAAGGTCATATTTCTTAGCTATTGATCTCGAACCGACCGGCTCGGCGTTCTCAACGTAGTCATTGATGATCGCCTGCAGTATCTGCAATTGTCTTTCGCTCAGATCCATGGCGTGCCTCCTTGTTTGTAAGTTTTGTTAGCACTCACTCATTAAGAGTGCTAATCACTATGCATAATATACTCCCTGCAGGTACACATGTCAACAGTTAATTTGTACAAAGAAAAACAATATAAAAGAGAGCGGTCATGACCGTTTCTCCGGTCACAGGCCGCCCTCGTTTCTTCAGGTTTGCCGACTATGCTTCGCCGAGCAGATGTGTCATATAATATGGGAGCTGTTTCTTCCACCACGGCCAGTCGTGGTTGACATCGTAGCCCCAGAAGTCTGCCCAGTGCGGAACGTTCTTCGCGGTAAGGATCTGATCCAGCAGTCCGGAATCTCTTCTCATCTCATCTTCCCAAGCACCCTGTCCGCAGCAGAATATGATATTGCCCTGTCTGTACAGGTCGAGCCACGGATGATCGTCCGGCATGTTCGGCAGGAAGTGGATCGGTGAATTTGCATACACCAGATCATCCATGTAATTGCCGAAGAAGAAGCTTGCATCGAAAAGTCCGCTCAGGGATACCATTCCATCAAAGATGTCAGGTCTGCGGAAGTAGAAGTTCGCAGCATGGAGTCCGCCCATGCTGCAGCCTGTTGTAATGGCTTTCTCGCCCCACTCCAGATATTCCGGAGCGAGTTCATCAACTACGTAGTGGAACCATTTCTCCTGCATCTCAGCGCGGTATCTGCCATCGCCGTTTGCGTCTGACCAGGTCTCTTCGTCGATGCTGTCAACGCAGATGAGTCTGAGTCTGCCCTGTTCGATCCATGGTCTGATCGTCTCGACCATGCCAAAATTTCTGAAATCCCATGTGTGTCCGCTCTGCGGCGCGAACACGAGACACAGCTTGCCGCTGTCTCCGATCACACCATGTCCCATATCACGTCCGAGGCTCGGACTGTATCTTACTTCGTATCTCTCTGTCATTCTATCTGTCTCTTTCTATATATATTATTCAATGTGTATTATTCAGCGCGTTTCTGTACGAATTCGATGAATTCGTTGACTTCGTCCATATTGTCTGCAAAAGCGGTATACATCTGGTTGCCCATCGCTGCCGACAGAGCATCCGGCATACGTTCGCACATTGCCATGCGGCTGCCGTATTTTGCCAGGACTTCTTCGTGGGAGTGCGCATATGTATGCGAATCCTTGCGGGCAGCATATACACAGAATCTGTCCCCTCCAATATCCGGAAGCAGACGCTTGTCATCTGTGACCATCTCCGCCCAGATCTGGTAAACGTCGGTATTGTGCGCGAAGTCCATCATGTCAGGCGTATATCCTCCGGCAGGTCTCATGTTGACCTCGAGGCCTACGAAGTCTCCGACTTCACCGAGATTCTTCCTTGGCTGTGTCAGGCGGAAGAACTCGAAATGAACGAATCTGCTCCTGACCTTAAATCCCTTGATGGCTTTGCGGCCGAGGTCGCGAAGCTGTTCCGGTACATAGTCCGTCGTGTAGTATGCAAGCTCGAGATCTTTGTTTACGAGATCCGCGATCGATGGCGGGAACCAGTTCGATGACTCGAAGAGGACATCTCCTTTGGAGTCGCAGATCGCATCATACGAGTAGATGTATCCGTAGACGAACTCTTCCATTACATACGGAGTGTCTGGCTTGTTGTTGTAGAACCATTCCAGATCATTGTCATTCTCAAGCTTCCATGTATCCGCAGCACCGACACCGATGTCAGGCTTGACGATCACCGGATATCCTCCGATCTCATCGAGGAATTCCCTTGCGGCTTCAATGTCTGTCACCTTGTGGTTGCGGGCGGTCGGGATGCCGGCTTCCTTGTAGACCGGTTTCATCGCGGATTTGCTCTTCCACATCACCAACTCTTCAGGCTGTACGCCGGTAGTAATGTTGAAGTCCTTCCTCAGTCTTGCGTCCTGCTGCAGCCAATGCTCATTGTTCGACTCGAGCCAGTCTATCTTGCCGTGCTTGAACGCCAGGAACGCTACCGCACGATACATCTGGTCATAGTCTTCCATGTTGTCAACTTTATAATATTCAGTAAGCGCTGACTTGAGCGGCGCCTCCAGGTTATCGTACGGACAGTCTCCGATACCGAGAACATTGACCCCTCTCTTCCTGAGGCGGTCACAGAAGTTCCAGTATGTGTGCGGAAAATTCGGAGATATAAATATAAAATTCATTCTGTGCTCCTTTCCGATTTCATATATTTTCAATATCTCTCTGATAATACATCATTGCTTTGTTAAAAGCCACAAATATAAGGTTAATAATTGTTTTGTGCTAATAAAAAACCACCTTGCAGGCTCTCCCGCAAGGTGATATTGATAATCCATTCTACGATCAGACTGCTCTGTCCGCTCTACTCTGCCTGAGATTGACCGTGATGAGCACGACCAGCGCCACCACGAATATGATGGTGGACAGCGCGAAGAGGCTCGGTCTGATGCCGATCTTGACTTCGCTGTAGATCAGTGTAGAGATCGTGTTGATCCCTGCGCCTCTTGTGAAGTATGTGATAATGAAATCATCTACCGACATCGTGAAGCTCAACAGGAAGCCCGACATGATGCCAGGCTTGAGTTCCGGCAAAACGATCTTCCTGAACGCGTATTTCTCCGACGCGCCGAGATCCAGCGCCGCCTCGAACAGTCTGTCTGTGTTCTTATTCATCCTTGGCTTGACCGACAGGATGACGTAAGGGATACAGAAAGTCGCGTGTGAGAACAGGATCGTCATGTATCCTCTTGGCCAGTGGATCATCAGGAAGAAGAGCATCAGAGCGATACCTGTAACGATATCCGCGTTGAGCATCGGGATATTGTTGAACGCCATGAGTACATTCTCCGTCCTCTGTTTCATCGCAGCCATGCCGAGGACCGCCATAGTCCCGACGATAGTAGCGATCAGCGCAGCGAGGATCGCGATAGAGAATGTATTTGCTATCGCTCCCATCATGATCTTGCTGTGGAACAGTTCCTGGTACCAGCGCAGACTGAATCCGGTCCACACCGACATCGACTTCGCTTCATTGAAAGACAGCACGATAAGCGTGAGGATCGGGAGATACAGGAACAGCATGATTATTAAGATGTAAATGCGTCCGAATATTTTCTTCATAGCTTCCTATATCAGGTTCTGTCCGCCTGTCTTGTCGAACTTCTGCAGCAGCAGCATACTTGCGATTATGAATACCATCATTACCAGAGAAAGTCCCGATCCCAGATACCAGTTCGAGTTGACCGTGAATTCCTGTTCTATGATGTTGCCTATCAGGTTGATCTTGCCTCCGCCCAGCATGTTCGAGATAACGAACGTTGTCAGCGCAGGGATGAATACCATCGTTATGCCACTGACTATGCCCGGCACAGCAAGCGGGATAATGACTTTAGTATAAGTCTTGAATTTGCTCGCACCGAGATCGTACGAAGCTTCTATCAGGTGATTGTCGATCTTGGACACTGTGTTGTAGATCGGCAGTATCATGAACGGCAGGAAGTCGTACACCATGCCGAGAACGATCGCCCCCGGTGTGTTCATCATCTCCTGTCTCGGAAGTCCGATCGCCGCAAAGAGGCTGTTGATGACGCCCTGTCTCTCGAGCAGCACCTGCCACGCCATTGTCCTGAGCAGGAAGTTCATCCACATCGGCAGGATGATGACGAAGATCAGGAATCCCTGTTTGCCGTATTTACTCTCCCGCAGGACCATCGCCATAGGAAAAGCCAGCGCCAGGCAGATCACCGTGCTTATAAACGCAAGCAGCAGTGACAGGCCCAGTGCCTGCAGATGATCGTGCTGGAACATCGCCATGATATTGGAGAACGTAAAACCTCCCTCCCTGCTTGTGAATCCATAGTAAGCAATGGAGATGAGCGGTATCACCGTACCCGCGATGATCCAGAATATGAATGGTGTCGCAAAACGTTTCTTAGCTATCAACTGTATACCCCTCTAGAGGTCGAGTTCTCTCGCGGACTCAGCTTCACTCTTAGGTTTGTGCATGATCTGAATGTTCTCAGGATCGACTTTCATGCCGATCTTCTCACCGACATCGTGCTGGTCATAGTTCTGCAGCAGCCATTCGATCTCGCCGTTCTCGCTCTGGACCAGCATCTCGTAGTGGACGCCGATGAACAGTTTGGAGATGATCGTTCCGTTGAACTGTCCCTGTCCGTAAGGCATGATGTCGATATCTTCCGGTCTGATGACTACATCGACCGGCCTCCCCGGAGGGAATCCCTGCTCAGTACCGTCGATGCACGGATAATCCACGCCGTCGATCCTGACAACTCTCTCTGCGATCATCTGACCATCGAGGATATTGCTGTCGCCGATGAAGTCCGCGACAAAAGCATTGACCGGTTCATCGTAGATCTGCTCCGGAGTGCCTTCCTGCTGGATGTAGCCCTCATTCATGACGACGACCTTATCTGACATGGTCAGGGCTTCTTCCTGGTCATGTGTGATGTACAGGAAGGTGATGCCGAGCTCTTTCTTGAGCCTGACCAGTTCGTACTGCATCTCCTGTCTCAGCTTGAGGTCCAGCGCGCCGAGCGGCTCGTCGAGGAGCAGAACTCTCGGCTCATTCACGATAGCTCTCGCCATCGCGATCCTCTGCTGCTGTCCGCCCGACAGCTGATCGATGCGTCTGTTCTCGAAGCCATCCAGATTGACCAGTTTGAGCGCGTACTTGATCTTGTCCTTGATATACTGTTCAGGCTTGTTCCTGACGCGCATACTGAAAGCGATGTTCTCGCCCACATTCATGTGAGGGAACAATGCGTAATTCTGGAAAACTGTATTGATATGGCGCTGATTGGCCGGCATGTCAGTGATGTCTTTCCCATCAAAGAACACCCTGCCCTCATCCGGCTTCTCGAAGCCGCCGATGATCCTCAGGGTAGTTGTCTTGCCGCATCCGGAAGGGCCGAGAAGCGTTACGAATTCATTCTCAGCCACACTAAGATCGATCCCGTTGAGGACAACAGTATCGTCAAATCTCTTGACAATTGATTCAAGTCTGATCAGTTCGCTCAATAGATTACCCTCCAGTACGATGCTTTATACAGACGATCTGACCGTGCAGCGACAACTATGCCTTCAATCCCAGATCGTCAAGAACGCTGAGGATCGACTCCATCTGAGTCCCCTCATTGAATTCGATCTTGCCCGCGTCTGCTTCCTGTGAGAGTACCGGGTCGATCGGAAGTCTCTCCAGCAGTCTGATGCCGTATGCAGCTGCAACGGCTTCTGCCTGGCTGGCGCCGAACATCTCGATCTTGCGCCCGCAGTCAGGGCAAGTGATGTAGCTCATGTTCTCGACAAGTCCGAGAACAGGTATATTCATAAGTCTGGCCATATTGACAGCCTTGGCAACGATCATGCTTACGAGATCCTGCGGCGAAGTAACGACGATGATACCATCGACAGGCAGGGACTGGAAGACAGTCAGCGGGACATCGCCTGTTCCAGGAGGCATATCGATGAAGAGTACATCGAGATCTCCCCAGCAGACTTCTGTCCAGAACTGCTCTACGACACCGCCGATGACCGGTCCTCTCCATACGACAGGATCCGTCTCGTTCTCAGTCAGCAGATTGATCGACATCAGGCTGATCTCAGTAGGGGTGACTTCAGGAAGGATCCCGAACTCAGAACCATAAGCCTTAGTATGCACACCGAACATCTTAGGGATCGACGGTCCGGTAATATCAGCATCCATAATGCCTGTCTTGTAACCGTTCCTGGTAGCTGCCAGCGCAGAGAGAGCTGTTACCATCGATTTGCCGACGCCGCCCTTACCGCTCACAACACCGATCACCTTCTTGATAGAACTGTGCTCATTGAGCTTAGCCTTCTGGATCCCGCCTGCTCTCGAAGAACAATCCGCGCCGCATGTACTGCAGTCATGCGTGCAGTTCTCATCCGGAGCAGCACCATTCGCCTGATTATCTACATATCCGTTATCGTTAGCCATCATCATCCTCCGTTATCAACAATATATAGAGTTCTGCAGCCTGTATCCGCCATATCGGACAATTATGGTTGCAATTCAGTATTGTATCATACTTTTCACTTAAATAATGATCAATATCAAAAAAGTATTGTCTTATTCCTGCCGCTCCACTTCTGCCAGACCTGCGATCTCGCTCACGAGCCCTCCGAGCAGCGCGTCTTTGAGTTCCATGTTGCTTGCCGCATCCGTCTGCCATACTCCTTCCTGCGGCTGCGTACAGACGATCTGTACGTCTTTGTAGTAGTCTTTGTCTTTGACACTGCTGAGATTCTGCATCAGCAGCGCATAGAATTGTGACTGGACAAAGTCCGCGACTCCATGTTCTCCGAGATAGTCCGACCAAGTCTCCAGGTATTTCCTCGCAAAATCATAGGTCCTGATCCGCACCGTCACGACTACGCTGCCGTCTTCCGCCGGTTCGCCCGTACTTGTGATCTTGTAGCTGAATGAGCCCGCTTTGGACAGAAATTCACTGAAAGAGTCCTTCGCGTCATCGTTGAGTACGCTATCGAGATTATCTATGATCTCGGGATCGATATTGGCTGAACGCATTGCCTCGAGATCTGCTTTCACTGCCGCTTCCGGTCCGGAAGCAGCACAGCCACACGCCAGCACCGCGATCACTGCAGCAACGAGCACAGCGGCTATCATTCTTATTCTGTTGTTATGTCTGCGTGATCTGTTCATAACTATTTCTTGATTATGACTCTGCTCGTGCCGTTGAAATACGTAATACCCGCTTTATCGAATGCCGGAAGCAGTTCTGCTGCAAATTTGCGGGAAGTGCCTAATTTGTCCCTGTACTCCGCCAGTGTGAATTCTCCGTCGAAAGACCTGGCTGTTGCCACAGCTTTCTCCCATCCTGTCTCCGATATATAGTACGATGGATTGACTTTGCGGATCTTGCCCTGATCAGACAGATCTCCGAGCATTGCGCTGATGATCCCTCTGTCTCTGTCGAGTGCAAAGATATCCTCAGTCCTGATCATCTCCACTCCGGCACGCTCGTACATATCAGCGATCCTGTCCCTGAGCGCGATCTGCGCGTCAGTATATTCTATGCTGAATCCGCTGAGAGCGATCGATTTGCCTCTGTCTTCGATCACTCCTTCATCAAGCAGGTACCTGACCAGCGACAGCAGCAATTTGTCATCATTGATATACCAGTTCTCCTTCATCCTTGAGAGGAGTTCCTGCCTCGGGATCCCGTCTGCCAGCGGATTGCTCTCATGATAAGCATTGATCATTTTCTCCAGCGAATCCTTGAGTCTTTCGTATTTGGCACTGCTCATCAGCGTGCCGTCGCTGAGTCTGATCAGAGTGCCTGCCGCTGTCTCAGCATCTGCAGCGGTCTGCATCTCGCTTTCAAGCAGTCCGAGTTCATGCGCCAGTTCGCGCTGCCTGAAGAATCTCCTCTCCCCGGCCTTCATAAGGATGATATCGGAGAGGTTTCCCTCTGCCAGCACATCCATGCCGTCAAGGACTTCTTCTCTATTGCGTTTATGTTTGGCCGGAAGGACGTCGAGGATCTCTCCTCCGCCGACAGTAATGATCGGTGAATAGAACCGGATGATGAATCTGTCGCCACGCCTGAGAGCCATCGGCTCTTCCAGCCTCAGCTGTGCATAGCACTCTTCATCTGCAGCCAGCGCGTCTCTGTCCAGCAGGATGACCTTGCACAGCACTTCATCCGAGCCGGAGTACAGATGCACCCTGCTGTTGTTGAGTACGATTCTGTCCGATGAACTGAACATGCGGAGCCGGACATCGATCATGCTGGTGACTGTTACAGCGTCTCTGTACGCGAGGACATCGCCTCTGTCGATCTCTTCTTTGCTGACTCCTGAGAGATTGATCGCCGTTCTCTGTCCCGCAATGGCTTCCTCTGTTGCCTTGCCGTAAGTCTGTATCCCGCGGACTTTGGCCTTCTTCCCGTCTGAGCCTCCCTGGCCTTCCCCGAAGTGAGGATAGATCATGACCTCATCGCCCACACGAACAGTGCCGTCAACAAGAGTTCCGGTGACGACCGTTCCGAATCCGGACATCGTGAACACCCTGTCCACCGGCAACCTGAAGAGCTCGCGCTCCTCTCTCCTCTTGGTATTTCTGTCGCACTTACGGATGATCTCTTCCTTGAGAACATCAATATTATATCCGGTAGCCGAGCTACACGGGATGACCGGCTTGCCTTCCAGGAACGAACCTCTGAAGTAGTCATCCACCTCTTCGAGAAGCATCTCCAGCCATTCCTCATCGACCATATCAGTCTTGGTGACTGCAATGATCCCGTCACTGATGCCGAGCGCATTGAGGATCTCAAAGTGCTCTTTCGTCTGCGGCATGATACCTTCATCCGCAGCTACGACGAACAGCACAAAATCGATGCCGCCGATACCGGCGAGCATGTTCTTGATGAACTTCTCGTGTCCCGGAACATCGATGACTCCGATATTGTAGCCTGCATCGTTCGGTATGTGCGCAAAGCCGAGTTCAATCGTAATGCCGCGCTTCTTCTCTTCTTCGAGGCGGTCAGTATCGATACCCGACAGCGCCTTGATCAGCCTCGTCTTGCCGTGATCGACATGACCCGCTGTTCCAATGATAATGTTCTTCATGTCTGTCTCTATTCTATCTGAATGCAGCAGCAACTGTCGCCAGTTCATTCTCTGCTATCGTCCTGACGCAGAGCAGCAGCCTGTCATCACTGATCCTGGCTATGACAGGAACCTCCGCCTTGCGCAGTCTGCGTTCTATGCTGTCTGCGGATCTCTTGCCGTCTGCAACCGATACCGCCCAGCCCGGGAGCCTTACCATCGGTGCACTGCCTCCGCCGATCTGATCTTCTACACGCACCAGTTCGAGCGCCAGTTTACTGTTGACCTTGCGGATCTCTTCGGCAAGCCGCTCCGCTCTCTCCTTCATATCATCCTCAGATGCCGCGATCATGTTCAGGATCGGGATATCTCTGAGTGCGATCTTAGGGTCTTTGTATTTCGCAAGGGTAGCTTCGAGCGCCGCGAAAGTCATTTTATCGACTCTCATTGCCCTTGCCAGAGGATGCTTCTTCATCTTGCTGATGTATTTCTTCTTACCGCAGATGATACCTGCCTGTGGTCCTCCGAGGAGTTTGTCTCCACTGAAGAGGATCACATCTATACCTGTCGCCAGCGAGGCAGGGACATTCGGCTCTCTGAGTCCATATTCGGACATATCCAGCATGAGGCCGTTGCCCATATCGAAGATAACAGGGAGCTTGTACTTGCGTCCGAGCTCGACGAGCTCTTCAAGTTCCACTTCTTCAGTAAACCCTACGATATCGTAATTGGATTTGTGGACTTTCATGAGAGCTCCGGTCCGGAATCTCTCAGTATGTCTCGGATCCATTTCAAAGAAGTCATAGTCCTCGAGGATCTCATCTGTCATGATCGCATTCTCGTAATCGCTGATCTTAGTCTTGTTGCTGGTCCCGACTTCCTGCAGGAAAGCTCCGGACTGTGCCATGATATCAGGGATCCTGAATGCTCCGCCGATCTCGACCAGCTCACCTCTGGAGACAATGATCTCCTTGCCTCTGCCGAGTGCGGCGAGCACGATCATAGTAGCCGCAGCATTATTGTTGACCACCATGGCATCTTCAGCACCGGTGAGTTCTGCGATCAGTTCTCCGACCAGATCATGCCTCGATCCGCGCATGCCCTTCTCCACGTTGTACTCAAGAGTTGAATATCCGCGCGAGACTCTGCCTACATTCTCCACAGCATCCTCACAGAGAGGCGCTCTGCCGAGATTGGTGTGCAGGATCGTTCCCGTTGCGTTGATCACCGGATAGAGATTGAGTTTCTCATCTTCCGCAAGTCTGCGGGCTGCTGCCTCGGCAACTCTGCCAGGCTCCAGGATCTCAACGCTGAACTCCGCCAGTCCGTCTTCAGACAGCCCCAGTATCCTGCTCCTGATATCTCCGATCACCTCACGTACCGCTTCGGTAACAAGCAGTGGGCTCGACTCTTCCGCTAATACAACAAGAGACTCCTCTTTGAGAACTTCGTCGATCTTAGGGAGTCTTCTAAGTAATTCTTTTCTATTCATATCGTCTCCGACCTCCTGTGAAAACAATAATGTGGCGGGAGTATGTGGGAATCGAACCCACCCGAGAAGCTACTAACCCCTCACAACGGTTTTGAAGACCGCGAGACACACCAGCACCTATCTACCCCCAGGTCGCATACACAGCTATTTTAGCAAAAAAAGCAAGGGGCATCAACAGATAAATGCTTCAGACCCCTTGTTATTACTGAGTTTAAGGTTGTTTTGCACCGCGGGCCGTCAGATGAACAGCGGCGATGTGTTCTCATCCATAGCGATATCCCCGGACTCCACCTCGCGGCGTCCCTGCCAGAGCTGCTGGCCTGATGACTTATTAGTGATCGTTTTGCCTGCCTCCAGCGAATGTGTAAGCCATACGTTACCGCCTATGACGCAGTCATCACCGATCCTGGTATCGCCTCCAAGTATGGTCGCTCCGGAATAGATGACGACTCTGTCGCCGATATCCGGGTGACGTTTGACACCTTTGACCGGTGTGCCGTCTTCTGCCAGGTCAAAGCTCTTAGCACCGAGAGTAACGTGCTGGTACAGTTTGACATGATGGCCTATCGTCGTTGTTTCACCGATGACTACTCCCGTGCCATGGTCGATGAAGAAATACTCTCCGATCGTCGCTCCCGGGTGGATATCGATACCGGTAGCCTGATGCGCGAGTTCTGTCATAACTCTCGGGATCATCGGCACGTTCATCTCATAGAGTTTGTGTGCCAGGCGGAACGTTGCGATCGCCCGGAAACTCGGATAAGTAATAATGATCTCGTCCGGGCTCTTCGCAGCAGGGTCTCCTTCGTATCCCGCCTGAATATCCGTCTTGAGGATCTCAAGTATGCCAGGCAGCGCGTCGATCAGTTCTTCGACCTTATCAACGACCTGTTCCGGATTTTCGTATATGAGATTAAAGGCCTGGCTGAGAGCATCATAAGCACGCATCAGCTCCCAGGTCCTCTTCTCCGTCTCAACAAATCTCCCGCGAGATTTGCCGAAGTGATACGGGAACATCGAAGTCATCAGATGCTCCAGGGCTTCCGCGACGATCTCCTCCATACCGAGGAATCTCCCGTCATTAGGCCTGGTATCGATCTCCGTCATGCTATATGCGATTTCTTCCAGATGTGCCGCTCCGGCACCCCTGTTGTGAGTTGTCATTCTTGCCTCCGATAACTGAGCCTTCCGTCAGGCAGCTTATGCCTGAGCGAGTGCTTTCTTCAGCGCCTTGCTGAGCTGATCCGGGCAGGATGTATCCTTGAACCCGCATTTTGTCCCTTCAAGCTTGGTTATGACATCTTCAGCTTTCATGCCCTCGATGAGCTTGGAAATGCCGTTAAGATTGCCATTGCATCCGCCTGTGAAAACCACTTCTTTGATCTTATCGCCGTCCAGTTCGATCTCGATCATCATCGAGCAGACGCCTTCCGGATAGAACGTGAATTTCTTTCCCATTAATAATTATATCCTTTCCTACAGTCCGATCTCGTCAGCGACCTCTCTCATCGACTCAAGTGCGATATCGATGAATTCGTCCCAGGAGATACCGGTCTTCTCGATCAGGCTCATATACTGCCTGTTTGCTCCTGCAGCGAATCTTGTCTCCTTGAATCTCTTGTTGACGGACTTGTGCTTGACACTTGCGACCTTCTTGTCAGGATAGATCTGCGCAATAGCTTTGACAA
The DNA here is from genome assembly GCA_017434025.1 of Mogibacterium sp. GTDB lineage: Bacteria > Bacillota > Clostridia > Peptostreptococcales > Anaerovoracaceae > Crickella. Next base: position 15,063 of record JAFRGC010000045.1, read on the forward strand.
ATCCGGACATCGGGTCTGCAGCGATGATAGCGTACTCGAGCGTAGTCTCCGGCTGTTTGCCGCAGATAGGGTTATGCGACATGATAGCGTTCTCCATGACAGGATCGCCATAGCCTTCATCTCTCAGGATCTTGGCTGACGTCGGTCCGTGTGTTGCGAAATCATCTCTCCAAGGAGCAGTCTCCTCATCGAGATCGTGCAGCAGTCCTACGATTCCCCAGTATTCAACATCATCCGGCGCAAGTCTCTTCGCCAGACCTCTCATGATCGCTTCAACAGCGTAGCTGTGAGTGATGTAATTCTCGCCTTTGACGTATTTATGCAGCAGGTCGTTTGCCTGCTCTCTTGTCAGTTTGCATTCCATTGATCAATAACTCCATTCCGATAATATGATAGTGCTCAAACAAGCGGCTCCGGGCCGCAGTCAGCATACATTTTACTACATCAGATCTGAATTGCAAGGTCTACGACCCGGGCAAAATCATTCTGTATGAGTTTGCTCGCCTCTGTAACTTCCTCGCCCGTCAGCGGCTTATCCAGAACTCCGGCAGCCATGTTAGAAAGGAACGAGATCCCGATGATCTCACAGCCTGCCTGATTGGCGATGATCGCTTCCGGTACGCTTGACATTCCCACAGCATCCGCGCCAATCGTCCGCGCCATTCTGATCTCCGCCGGTGTCTCGAACGACGGGCCTGTGAACATGCAGTATACTCCTTCCGCAAGATCTATCCCTTCGACTGCCGCTCTTGATCTGAGTTCATCACGCAGGTTCGCGTCATATGTATAGGTCATATCCGGGAATCGCGGACCGAACTCGTCGAGATTCGGTCCCATCAGCGGATTCTTTCCAGACAAATTGATATGGTCACTGATCAGCATGAGCTGACCGGCACGGAAACCTCTGTTGACACACCCCGCGGCATTCGTGATGATGAGTCTCCTGATCCCCAGGGCAACCATCACTCTCGCCGGAAAAGCAGTCACATCCATGTCTCTGCACTCATAATAATGATATCTGCCGGCCATCACGATGATCTTCTTCCCCTGATGCGTTCCGTACGCCAGGAGCCCTCTGTGACTGTCGACTTTGCCCGAAGTGAAATTAGGGATCTCGTTGTAAGGGATGCATATCGCGTCCTCTAATCTGTCGACATAATCATTCAGTCCCGTACCAAGCACGATACCGACTTCCGGTTCTGTCACACCTCTGCTCCGGAGGAAATCTGTGGTCTCACGCAGTTTCTCTCTAAGATCATTCATATATTTCCCTCCTTATTGCAGCAATCTTCCGCCAGTTTTCTGGCCTCTGCCAGGCTAATTCCCTGATTTCTGGCGATCCTTGCCAGATCTTCATATTCAAATTTGCTCCGCGTGACACCGTATCCGCTCACGGTCTTGCAGCGCACCTGGCCGAACGGCGTATCGACCGTCCCGGTCTCACGTTCCAGGATATATCTCTCTGAAATGATCTCCCGGATACCGATCGTAGTCGTATACTTGAACAGCAGCCGGACAAACTTCTCCTTCTCCGTCTCTTCATCGCTGCACATTACTGTCAGGATCGTTGCCGGACGGCCTTTCTTCATGCCCGCTGCCTCGGTAACAACATCTTTCGCGCCGTTCTCCATCAGGATCTCAGCTGCGAAAGCGATCTCCTCCGCAGTCATGTCATCTATATTGCATTTCAGTTCACACACTCTGTCTCTCATGATCATCGAACGCCTTTCTGCAGTCTGTCAATTAAGGGATCAGGCACTATCTTGTCTTATCGTCGATCGACACAGACGAATACATCCCGCCGATCGCTTCTCTTATCCTGTCTGCCTTCTCGATCGCTTCCCCGTATTGAGCGGCAGCGATCTGCACCAGCGCAGCATCCCCTCTCATTCTGACTCTGAAATCCCGGAATCCCATTTCGAAAAGCGCCGATTCCGCCTTCTCGGTCCTCTCGAGCTTGTCCGCAGTGATCCTCTCTCCCGCCGGTATCCTCGTAGCCAGGCACGCATACGCAGGCTTGTTCCATACCGGCAGTCCGGCTTCTCTCGCACGTTCACGTATTGCAGTTTTGGTCAGACCGCAGTCACGGAGAGGCGAGCGGATGCCGTACTCTTGCAGCGCCTTGAACCCCGGCCTGTCATCCACTTCGTCAGAAGCATTGGTACCGTCGCAGATCAAGGTGTATCCATCCGCGGCAGCAGCTTTGCATATGGCCGCCATGATATGCTGTTTGCAGTAGTAGCATCGGTCCGGCGGATTGGAGCAGACAATATCATCCGCGAGCACATCGACTTCAATGATCTTCATCTCTGCGCAGGTCTGTTCCGCTATAGCCTCTGCATCAGCCAGTTCAAAATCCGGCTGGAACTGTGACTTGACATAATATGCAGTAACATCCGCGCCTGCCTGTTTTGCCGCGTAGAGAAGATACGAAGAATCCACCCCTCCGGAAAAAGCTATGGCAGCTCTGTTATATGTATTAAAAAATGCCATAATGTCTATATTTCTGTCCATATGACCTATTATATTAGCAAAAGTGCGCAATTACCAGCATAACAGAGATCAGCGGTCACAAGAGGAAAAAATCTACTGACCAATTTTTTGTTAATTTTAATAAATATTTTTAAATTTTTGTATTGTTTTAATACAAAAAATCCTATTGACAGATTGTTCTTCTGGAAGTACAATCTAGACAAGTCAAGGGAAACAGCCAGTGCCGATAAGAGAGTGGCTGCAGATACTGAGAAGTACAGAGACCGTATTAATAATTACGGACAGATGTACAAGAAGACCTCAGGACACCACAGTACAGCAGAACATGCGGAACAAGTACTGAGAGATGACACCAATCAGGTCGTGGAAGAAGTACAGACGGGAAGAAGTACCGAGCACAGCATATCGATCAATGTGAGTGCAGAGAGGAAAAGTACCGAAGGAAGAAGTACACGTCAGTTAAGGGGAATGCATCATTCAGGAACAAGTACACAGGCGAGACTGTACACGGCAGCGGAAAGGTCACAGAAGAAGGCCACCGGAAGTCAGATCGGCGACAAGATCATTGAACAGGAGGTACGGACCTATGGGAACATTTGAGAGAGAGGTTATCTCGATATAGGATCTCTGCAAAGCCCACCTGCTTAAGAGGTATCAGATAAGTGAATAGAGATCAAGGAATTGATGCAGATAAACTTATCGGGATAACCTGAAAGAAACCAGACAAGAAAACAACTTCATGACCGCCTTGGGAGAAGGCCGTTATAATTGAATAAAAAGCATAGATAACTAAGGACGGGTCATTGACCCGTCCTTTTCTGTTTCCGTTCTGTGATTGTGAGATGCGATCAGTCTTCGAGCAGCAGCTCTGCGATCTGTACTGCGTTGGTAGCAGCACCCTTCCTTACCTGATCGCCGCAGCACCAGAGATTGATGCCGTTCTCGTTGACGAGGTCTCTTCTGATCCTTCCGACATAAACGATATCCTGATTCGATGTGAGGACAGGCATCGGATAGATCTTCTCATTCGGTTCGTCATACAGTCTGCATCCCGGAGCGTCTGCCACAGCTGCTCTTACAGCGTCAAGCTCAAGCTTGTCTTCTGTTATCGCTACGATGGATACCGCGTGTGATCTCTCTACAGGCACTCTGACGCATGTGCAGGACACATTGAGTTCCGGCAGATGCATGATCTTGCGTCCTTCGTTCTGCAGTTTCATCTCCTCGGAAGAATACAGGTTCTCGCCGAAGCCGCCGATCTGCGGGATAACGTTGAATGCGATCTGATACTGGAATACCTTCGGCTGGATGTCTGCGCCGTAGAAAACGCCAGGCTCTCCTGCAGCCCTTCCCTTGAGGATCTGCTCGGATTCCTCATACATCTCCACCGGACCTGCAGCTCCCGCGCCGCTGGTCGCCTGATAGGAGGACGCGTACATCGCTTTGATCGGCGACAGTTTGTTGATCGCGTTGACCGCTACCAGTGAAATGATAGTTGTGCAGTTTGGATTACTGATGATTCCGTTATGCCACTTGACATCTTCCGGATTGATCTCCGGAACTACCAGCGGAACATCAGGACAGAGCCTGAATGCTGATGAGTTATCTACGAATACTGCTCCGGCTGCTTTGATATGTGGCGCCATCGCCTCTGCGATATCATTCTCGGATGCTCCGAGTACGATGTCCAGTCCCTCAAAAGCAGTCGGGCAAGTCTCCTGGATCACTACCTCTCCAAACGGAGTATCAAGTTTCTTGCCTGCAGATCTGGAACTTGCGAGACATCTGAGCTCGCCGATCGGGAAATTCCTCTCCCCGAGAACTTTGATCATCTGCTGACCTACTGCGCCTGTTGCACCCATTACACCTACATTGTACTTTTTCATTTGCCCCTTCTCCTTATCTTGCAAAACTGTCATAGAGTACTCTGATCGCTCTCTCGAAGTCCTCATTGTACACGCCTATCATGATATTGATCTCATCAGCACCCTGTTCGATCGTTCTGATGTTGATCTTGTTGTCACCGAGAGCCTTGAATATCTTGCCGGAAATACCGGTCCTGTACGCCATCTGTCTTCCGACGATCGCGATCAGGCTGATTCCTTCAGTAAGCTCGCAGTTGTCGATGCTCTCGTTCTCGGTAAGTTCATGCATCAGGTCATATTTCCTTGCCTGCATGCTGTCTGTCGGGAACACGACTGAGAAACTGTCCACTCCGCTCGGTATCTGCTCGACCGGAATGTCATAACGGTCGAACACTTCGAGGACCTGCCTCAGCAAACCGATCTTGGCTTCTCCTATTCTGCTCTTATATATGTTGACGATCGAGAAATTCCGCTTGCCGGCGATACCGGTTATAAACCTCTCATGCTCCTCCTTGAGCTCATCTTCGAACTTCTCTCCGATGATCGTGCCCGGAGCATCCGGCTCGTTTGTATTCCTGATGTTGACCGGGATATCCTTGAGCCTGACCGGGAACACCGTATCTTCGTGCAGTACGGACGCGCCCATGTAGCTCAGCTCTCTCAGTTCGTCGTATGTGACTCTGGCTATCGTCTTCGGATCCTTGACGATCTTAGGATCTACCATCAGGATGCCTGATACATCTGTCCAGTTCTCATAGATATCAGCCTCGAGTGCTGCTGCGACGATCGCTCCTGTGATGTCCGAACCACCTCTCGGGAAAACTCTGATCTCACCGCTCGGATATGCCCCGTAGAATCCCGGAGTCACGATCCTTCCGTAGATCTCCTTGAGTTCTCTGAGCTTGGCATCGGAAGTCTTCCTGTCCACCTTACCGTTATAGTCGAAGACCAGCCATTCAGTCGCATCTACGAATTTGTATCCCAGATACTCTGCCATCAGTATTGCGCAGAAGTATTCGCCTCTTGACGCGATATAGTCCGATGTCGTTCTCTTGTTCACTCCTGCGAAGCTCTCATCGATGACCGACGCGATATCGGTCTTGAGTCCGCATTCCTCAGCGATCTCTTCGTATCTGTCTTTGATCATCCCGAGAATGGTGTCAAACGCGACGCCATACTTGATGTGAGCATGTATCAGATACAGCAGATCGGTTATTTTGTTGTCACCGCTCTGCCTCTTGCCAGGCGCGGAAACAACTACCACCTCGCGTTCCGGATCAGATTCCACGATTGCCTTGACTTTGGCAAACTGTTTGCTGTCCGCCACGCTGGATCCGCCGAATTTAAGTACTTTTAGCATTAATTAAGTCCCTCCGTTCCCTTCGGCAACAATGAAATTGTTGTCGACAGATTGTCTTTATTAAGATACATTCCGCTTTCGCGAAACGCGATTTTGTGCTCAAAAACAAAAAATCTCCTGATAATTTTATATTTTCCGCACAATACGGACAAGGAATCGTCGAATGTCCGTGAATTAAAAACACTTGTCTTTGTGTCGGGAATAATGTATCATAAACAGGAAGTTTTTTCAAGTTGGACAAATGTCAGGGAGATAAATACACATGATCAAATACATCAGCACGCGCAATTCAGCTCTCAAAGTGAGCTCCAGTAAGGCTGTCCTGGACGGTCAGGCACCGGACGGCGGCCTGTATATACCGGAATGTCTTGATGACATCCGCACAGATTATCACGATATCATCAGCAAGGACTTCCGCGGCATGGCCAAAGCCGTCTGGAATATCTTCTTCCCGGACTACGGTCAGGATCTCATCGATGAGCTGGTCGAGCGCAGTTACAGAGGCAAATTCTCTGCACCAGAGATCACTCCTCTTGTCAAAGTCGGAGACAGATTCGTACTCGAGCTGTATCACGGGCCGACATCCGCTTTCAAGGACGTAGCGCTCTCTGCCCTGCCGAACCTCATGACTGCAGCGAGAGAGATGAATGATTTCACTGACGACATCATGATCCTTACCGCTACTTCCGGAGATACCGGCAGCGCTGCGCTCTGCGGATTCAGCGATGTACCGGGAACGCGCATCATAGTCTTCTATCCGGACGGAGGTGTTTCGGAAACGCAGAAGCTACAGATGGTGACTGCGCCGGGATCGAATGCATACGCCTGTGCGATCCGTGGTAATTTTGATGATGCTCAGACCGGTGTCAAGAGGCTCTTCAGGGAGATCCCGCACCCGGTTCCGGGAGTTTCACTGTCCAGCGCAAATTCTATCAATATAGGCAGACTCGTTCCGCAGATCGTTTACTATTTCGCTGCGTACAGTCAGCTGCTCGCAGCCGGGGAGATCAAGGACGGCGACAAAGTCGACTTCATCGTTCCTACAGGTAACTTCGGCGATATCATGGCAGGTTATTTTGCACTCAAGATGGGACTGCCTGCCGGCAGGCTCATTTGCGCATCCAACAAGAACGATGTGCTGACGGAATTCCTCGAGACAGGTCATTATGACAGGCAGAGGACTTTCTACAAGACCACTTCCCCTTCGATGGACATACTCGTGTCGAGCAATCTCGAGAGACTTCTCTACTATGTCTGCGGCGAAGAGCATACCGTTCAGTATATGAAGGATCTGGCAGAGAAAGGCGAATATACGATCACGCCGGAAGAGCTGGCAGAGATCCAGTCCGTTTTCTCCGGTGTTTACGCATCCGATGAGGAGGGCGCTGCAGCGATCAGAAGCGCGTTCGAGTCCGAGCACTATCTCATGGACACTCACACGTCCATAGCATGGGCATGCCTGGATAAATGTGGTTCGCAAGGTGCAGCATCGGTAGTACTGTCGACTGCGTCGCCATACAAATTCTCCAGAGCAGTCCTCGAAGCTCTCGGCGCGGAAGTTTCCCCGAGTGACGAAGAGAACATGAACAGATGCCGTGAACTCACCGGCGCGCCGATTCCTTCCGGCCTTGCCGGCATATTCAGCAGAACTATTTTGCATGACGGCGTTATTTCTATAGATGAGATGATGAATTTTGTTATAGGTAAATCAATAACAAAATGATGCTCGTTATTGATAACACCGATAGTATTGAGGTAAAATAAATGCAAGGTAAATATCTGATCGTGGATAAGTCACTGCTTCCATCCTATTTTGAGAAAGTCGCTGAGGCGAAAGAACTGATCGACGAGGGACTTGCCAAGGATGTGAGCGAAGCAGTCAGAAAGGTCGGAATATCCCGAAGTACTTATTACAAGTACAAAGACATGGTGAGAGATATAAGCACAGTTTCCATGGGCCGCCATGCCATCATTTCAATGATGATGAGTCACCGCGTCGGGGTTCTCTCGACTGTAATAGGCATTGTATCTCGTTACGATTATAGTGTATGGACTATAACTCAGAATCCTCCCGTAGACGCGAAGGCAAACGTAGTCATTACGCTTGAACTTGGCGAGGATGCTGATGCTCTCGACGATATGCTGAGAGAGATCAGCGCTGTACCGGGATTGTCCCGCGTACAGCTTCTTGGAATGGATTAGGGGGTTTTTAATGGATTTCAAACAGATCGAAGCTTTTGTCAATGTAGTCAGATACAAGAGTTTCAGCAAAGCTGCAGACGCAACATTCTTCACTCAGCCCACCATCAGTACACATATCCGGAATCTGGAGAAGGAACTCGGTGTCAAACTGCTGGACCGCAAGAGCCGCATAGTGGAAATGACCCCTCAGGGTGCCAAATTCTACAAATATGCAGTTGAGATGATCAATGCCCGCGCGCAGGCTTTTGATGCACTCAGCGACAATCGTGACAGTGTAGAAGGTATACTGGAGATCCAGACTTCGTCAATTCCAGGTGTGACCTTCCTTCCCGATATGCTTTCAGGATTCCGCCAGATGCACCGAGGTATACAGTATTACGTTTCCCTGTCTGATACTCAGACCGTTGTGGAGAATATACTGGAGAGGCGCGGCGAGATCGGATTCGTCGGCGATGATATCGACAGCAACACGATTGAATGCATTCAGGTCGCGTCAGATAAAGTTGTCATGATAGCACCGAATTCATTCAACGTTTCCAATAAGATCACTCTGTCGGAAGCTGTCAGATATCCTTTTATCTGGAGGGAGACCGGTTCAGCGACGAGGAAGAGTTTTGAATCAGCTGCCGTGAGCCGGGGCTTCAGCAAAGAAGAATTTGAAGTCGCAGCCCTTATGGATGATCTGGATTCGATCATCCGGTCAGTAGAAGCCGGGCTTGGAGTCGCAATAATATCCGAGAAAGTCGCTGCGGCACTCGGCAACCGGGTCAAGATAATTGATATAGATGACTTCAACGAGGAGCGCAACTTCTATATGATCTATCTTCGCAGCATCTCCCTGTCACCTGCAGCGGAAGCATTCTCAGAATACGTGAAATCCCTGATCTGACGATCTGCATATATTCAGAAGAATCATAATTTTCACACATACAATAACAGCCGGCGGGTCACCCCGCCGGCTTTGACTTTCATGCACTTATCAGTCATGTATTTCAATGAAATATTTGCCTCTTTTCGGTTTGAAGCAGCCTATGACAGCTGTTTCGCATCCCCTCTCACCAAGCTGCTCCTGTAGTCTCGGCAGGTCTTTCTCGTTCAGCGCGATCAGCAGACCTCCTGATGACTGAGGGTCATACAGGCAGTCGATCCTTGCTCTGAGGTCAGCATCCCTGTCAGGATCCTTCGACAGAAAATGAATGACATCTCCGCCGACATAATCCTTGTTGCGGTACGCGCCGGCCGGAATGATCCCCATTGTCGCCATCTCGATCGCCTTAGGGAAAATCGGCACTTTGTGGCTGTACAGTTCAAGAGTGACATTGCCTGCTCTTGCCATCTCAGCAGCATGACCCATCAGGCCAAATCCTGTGATATCTGTACACCCGTCGACTTTGATCCCCTGCATCGCCTCCCAGCCATATCGGTTGAGGAAAGCCATCGTCGCTTCCACCTCATCGTTCTCCTCTTTGGTAAGGAGATCGACCTTGGCAGCAGTCGTCAGTATACCTGTTCCGATCTTCTTGGTGATCACGAGCAGATTGCCTGCATTGGCACTGTTGCTGAGGATATTGTCCGGATGCGCGAAACCTGTGACAGACAATCCGTACTTAGGTTCCTTGTCGTCGATGCTGTGCCCGCCAACTATAGTGGCGCCAGCCTCGGTGACCTTGTCGTTGCCGCCTTCAAGGATACCCTTCACTGCCTCGAGAGGCAGTTTGCCGTTAGGGAACGTCAACAGATTCATTGCGAGCTTCGGCTGTCCTCCCATAGCGTACACATCGCTCAGTGCATTAGCTGCTGCGATCTGACCGAACATATACGGGTCATCTACGATCGGCGGGAAGAAATCGACTGTATTGATGATTGCAATGTCATCTGTCAGCTTGTAGACACAAGCGTCATCACTGCTTTCAAAACCCACGAGGATCCTCGGATCGCTGATCTTAGGCAGCGCCGACAGTATATTTGACAGGACTCCCGGTCCTATTTTGGCGCCTCATCCGCCTGCAGCCGTCATTTCGGTAAGCCTGATGCGGTCTGAGGAAGTCCGGATCTCCTCGCCACTCTGCACAGGGACTTCCTGATTTCCGGCCGCAGCAACAGCGTCCGCCCACGGGGAATGCGTTCCCGGAGGCTGGATGTGACACGCGAGTTTCTCTTTCGCTGCTCTCAATTTGTCGCTGTCTATGCTGCTGCTCATAATCACCTCTGAAGATGCTCTTTGTTAATGTATGATATCACCTAAGAGAGATAATTTCCATATATATCGGCTCTCGTATAGGGGATATCTATATTCAGTTGCAGTGGAATATATAGTTGTTCTTATAAAAAAACCACCATTATAACCACAACCTATTGTGGCAGTGACATAGTGCAAGTATAATACTTGTGACAATTTTGTAATAGTTATCTGAAGCATTTTTTCAGTTGTATTCAATGAAAGAGAGTTACTATGGCTAAGCAAAGAAAGATCATTCAGATCCAGGAAAGAGTCCCTCTCGCTCAGGGCATTCCTCTTTCGATCCAGCACACTTTCGCGATGTTCAGTGCATCCGTGCTTGTACCTTACATCCTCGGCATCAACCCATCGATCGCCCTCCTGATGAACGGTATCGGAACATTCATTTTCATACTGTGCACACAGGGCAAGGCTCCTGCTTATCTGGGATCCTCATTCGCATTTATCTCACCGGCTCTGCTGGTCATCGGAACGGAAGGTCTGGGTTACAGATATGCACTCGGCGGATTCGTAGTCACGGGTCTCATGATGTGTGCTGTAGCGATCCTCATCAAATTCGTAGGAACGAAGTGGATCGACGCGATCCTCCCTCCTGCAGCGATGGGTCCGGTAGTAGCACTCATCGGCCTCGAGCTTGCAGGCAGCGCTGCTCAGACAGCAGGCATCCTCGATTCGAACAACCAGATGGTTGCAGATGTCGATCCTAAAGTCGTAGCGGTCTTCCTGATCACACTGCTCCTCGCAGTATTCGGCGGAGTACTTTACAGAGGATTTGCCAGTGCGATCGCGATCCTGATCTCGATCATCGCTGGATATATCGTAGCGCTCCTCTTCGGACTGGTCGATTTTTCAACAGTCACACAGGCGAATATATTCGAGCTTCCTGCATTCCAGACTCCTCAGTGGAGCCTGCAGGCGATCATCATAATCATCCCGGCAACTCTGGTCGTAGTATCAGAGCACATCGGACATCAGGTAGTTACATCTGAGGTCGTAGGCAAGGACCTCCTCAAGGATCCTGGTCTCCACAGATCCATGTTTGCTGACGGTTTCTCGACAGCTCTCTCCGGTTTCTGCGGATCCTGCCCGACCACGACATACGGTGAGAACATCAGTGTCATGGCTATCACCAAAGTCTACAGCGTATGGGTCATCGGTGGCGCAGCTGCCTTCTCCATTTGCCTCTCGTTCATCGGCAAGGCTTCTGCTCTCATCCAGACCATCCCTGGTCCTGTAATGGGCGGCGTCAGCTTCCTGCTCTACGGAATGATCGGAGCATCCGGTATCAGACTGATGGTAGACTCCAAGATCGATTACTCCAAGGCACGCAACCTCGCACTGACCTCTGTCGTATTCGTAGTCGGACTCTCCGGCATCGCGATCCAGATCGGCAGCTGTCAGCTCAAGGGAATGAGCCTTGCAGCAGTAACAGGTATGCTGCTCGGACTCATAATGTACATCCTCGACAAAGCTCATCTCACCAATGAGTATGAGAATGACAAAGACGCTGCTCTGATAGAGACCATCGAGAACAAAGCATCGGATCTGTAATACCTATCCATGATCTGTTGAAATCAAGGCCAGTTATCTCATTGAGGTAACTGGCCTATTTAATCATTACAGTTTAAAGCTTATTTAAGCTGCAGGGATTATTCTCCGGATATCAGATCACTTAACAGGAGGAACTTAACGAAATGAAACTCATGACAAGGAAAATACTGGCAGGTGCCATTGCTGCTATGCTGATAGCCGGCATGACTGCATGCTCAGCGGAGGAAACCGCACAGACGGTATCTGAAACTTCGGCAGCTGTCGAGTACCTGACCAGAGATGACATAACAGTAAACGAAACGTTCACTAATGAAGCTGACGGTGAACACGCGATCGAAGCGGACGGCGAAGAAGCCACCTATTCGAATATCGGCGTGACCAAAACCGGCGAAGCCAGCGGCGACGAAGCGGACTTCTACGGCGAGAACGCAGCTGTTTTCGCGACAAACGGCGCTGTGCTTACGATCAGTGACTCTCTGATCGAAACAGCAGGGACACACGCAAACGCAGTTTTCTCTTATGGGGAAGGCACCGTCGTTAATATCGCAGACTCTGTCATAGAAACCACCGGCAACTGCTCCGGAGGCCTGATGACGACCGGCGGAGGCACTATGAACGCCGAGAACCTCACGATCAACACCTCAGGCAATTCCTCTGCGGCAATCAGATCAGACAGAGGCGGCGGCACCGTCATTGTGAACGGAGGATATTATAAAACGACCGGTACCGGTTCTCCGGTCATCTACTCGACAGCAGATATTACAGTCAATGACTCCTATATGGAATCGACTGCATCTCAGGGTGTTGTGGTCGAGGGCAAGAATTCTGTCACACTCAACAATGACACTCTGATTGCTGACAACAACACCAAGAACAGCGACAAGTCCGATTATTATCAGGCCGTGATGATCTATCAGTCGATGTCAGGTGATGCGTCAGTAGGCACATCCTCTTTCACAGCAAATGGCGGCAGTATCACCAACAGAAACGGCGATATATTCTTTGTCAACAATACTGCTACCGAGATCTCTCTCAGCGGCGTTACCATCACTAACGAGGATGCAGAAGGCAGCTTCCTGCGAGCTGAGGCTGCCGGCTGGGGCAACGAGGGATCGAACGGAGGCAAAGTCAATCTGAACGCATCCGGCCAGATAATCGAAGGGAACATGCTCGTAGATGAAGTGTCGACACTCAACCTCTACCTCAAGGACAGCTCCTCTTTCACTGGTGCGATCAATACCGACGGTCAGAATGGTGAAGTGTATGTCGAAATAGAAGACGGCAGTACCTGGACACTTACTGATGACTCCTACATCTCCGGTCTGACGGTCAGCGACGCCGGAGCGATCGATCTGAACGGCCATAAGCTCTATGTGGACGGCAAGGAGTATACATCTGGCAGCAGTTCAGAAGGAACCGCCTTCGATATCTCAACAGACACTGGCAGTGGATCCGGAATGCCTGACGGAATGCCTGGCGATGGTCAGGGCGGTCCGGGAGGCAACCCGCCTGACGGAGAGCCGCCGGAGAAGCCGGACGGAAACGGCGGAAATCCTCCGAGCGGTGAACCTCCGGAAAAGCCGGACGGGAGCAACTGATCAGCCGACTTTTCATACAGCATTATGCACAGCACGAAAAAAGATCCTGCAGACTCACATCTGCAGGATCTTTGATCTATGCGATATTACTATTTCGCGATGTAACGCGCTTCGATATAGTATCTCTTCTCGTTGGCTTCGCCCATCGAGAATGTCTTACGAGGGAGTGCGCCGTCAGCTGCAACAGCCGGGAAGAGCATGAATTTGTCCATGGCAGGAAGCATGAATCCAGCATTTCCGTCTCTTGAGCCTATCCTTGTGACAGCCTCTGTACCGTGGATATAGTCGATATCGCAGCACTTCTCTTCCTTGACCATGATGTCAAGTACGTGCTGGAGACATCCGACTTCAAGCTTGTTCTCAGGCTTCTCAACGATGATCTTGCCACAGCCTGCACCTGTGATATATGGGATCTGGAATGCGCCTTCCGGTACTTCTGCGTCAGTCTCAGCGAGATAAGCCTTGCCGTTAGCCTTATCGAGATATCTGACTACCTTCTCAACGAGTTCCATGCCTGTCTGACCTTCCTTAGCGAAGATGACTCTGTGGATTGGCTCGAATACGATGCCGTCATCGTGGATGTTCTCGATCTCGCAGAGAGCGTATCTTGCAGGATGTCCTTCGATCTCCTCAGGCGAAAGTGTCTTCTTGATGTTCTCCCATGCGGTCTTGGCAGTAGCCAGTGAGTGGTTGCCGTCTCCCATAGCCTGGAAAATGACATGACCGGCGCCGTATTTCTCTTCAGCCTTATCATAGAGAGCGGAGAGTGCTTCCTTGGCACCTTCCATATCCTTCTCTTTGATGAAGCATCCGGTGATGTGTCCGCCATCCATCATGAGGTCAGTATCATAGATGACCTCTCTAGGTGCGTTGACGAGTGGCTCGATAACGGTCTTGTCAGGGTCATCGATCAGGATAAGAATGTGCGGCATCTCGATAGGAGCGTCACCTCTGATCCTGAGACGAGGCGGGATACGCTCAACAACGGTGCCCTCTGTCGCTCTGGTGAGTGACTGTGAACCCTTGTTGAAATCATAAGCTTCGAGGTCTGTAGCAATCACGAGTCCCAGACGTGTACGGCCCTCAGCAGTTCTCTTAACAAGCATGCAGCCCGGCTCCAGCTGTCTCAGTGTGCCGTCTGCCAGATACTTGTCCATCGTTGCACGTACGGATTTGATCCTGTCTGCCTCACCCGGTTTGTCCAGATAGAGCTCAGGAAGCATCAGTCTGAGTGTCGATGGCGCGTCACCGACGATTTCCTCAACCTTATCCCAGTATTCAGGCTCTGAAGTGAACTGGTCGCAGGCTACAACTGCCCATTTGAAATAGTCGGTCCCCTCTGCAGGGAGCATCATCTGCGGGATGTGCAGGCCGAATTTACTCCAATCATATGTTGCCATAATATATAACCTCCGGTTGATTATTATGAGTAGTAGAAATAAATAAAGCAAAAGGATAATAGTTCAAACCTATCCAATTAATTATCTGACAATTCGCGTGATAATGCAAGACAGTCCGCATCCAAAAGCCACAATAATGCAAAACGACCCCGCCATGTATCGAGGGTGTCATGACTTCTGAGAATAACACCATGAAAAAGATTACTGTCTAATCCATAATCATTTTGCTCTGAATATGGTACAATATTATCAACAAGACTTTTGGATTTCTCTATCTGCAGACAGCCTTATCTGTACGCAGATGGGATCTGAATTGTTTCATATGAAAGGGGTTTATCATGATTTCCAAAGCAATGGAACCTTTCCTCGCCGGCAGCTCTCAGATCAGAGCGATGTTCGAGGAAGGCAAGAAAATGGCCAAGATCTACGGCAAGGAAAATGTCTACGACTTCAGCATAGGCAACCCGGGGCTCAAACCTCCTCAGGAAGTATTTGATGCCATTGACGATATCAACCACAATCTCGATCCTCTGTATGTACACGGCTATCCGTCAAATGCCGGTTATGAATCGACAAGGAAAGCCGTAGCAGATGACCTCAATGAGCGTGCAGGCGGAGATTATTTCGATGTTGACCACATCATCATGTCATGCGGAGCGGCGTACTCGATCAATATGATCAACAAGTGCATTTTCGATCCGGGCGACAAACTCGTTGTATTTGCTCCATACTTTGTCGAATACGGCAATTGGGCGCGCAACTGGGGAGCTGAGACCATAGTGGTACCGGCTAACGAAGCTCTGGGGTTTGATCCTGACGCAGAAGCTCTCCGCAAGCTCCTCGTCCCTGAGGTCAAGGGCGTGATGATCAACAATCCTAACAATCCTACAGGCAAGATCTATTCACGGGAAGCCCTCGATGCAGTCGCAGACGTGCTGAGAGAGGCCGAGGAGAAGTTTGGTCATACGATCTATCTGATCTGCGATGAGCCATACAGAGAGCTGGTATATACAGATCAGGATGTCCCATTCCCTGGTGATTACTATGCTGATTCGCTTATCGCGTATTCCTGGTCAAAATCTCTTTCGATGCCTGGCGACCGTATCGGATATGTTGCTGTTCCGAAGTGCGCAGAAGGCCATGAAGAGCTGAGCCAAGCCCTCATAGTCGCAGGCAGAGTGCTTGGAGGCACCAACGCTCCGACCATTCAGGAACTGATAGTCGAGCGATGCCTCAAGTGCAGATCTGATCTCGATTACTACAAGCGCAATGCGAAGGATCTCTATGATATCGTTACCGGCGCAGGTCTGGAGTGTATCTATCCTCAGGGTGCATTCTACATGTGGATCAAATCTCCTGTGGCTAATGAATTCGAATTTGTCAATGCTGCCAAAGAAGAACGCATTCTCATTACTCCTGGCAGTGCCTTCGATGGTCCGGGCTGGGTAAGAGCTGCATTCTGCGGATCCAATGAGATGATCCAGAGATCACGCGAGTCGTGGTACAACCTCGGCAAGAAGTTCATCGGCTAACGATCCGGCGCAGATTCACACATAATTCAAAAGGGGCAGCGAGCGCTGCAATGTCATTAAGTTAAGATGACTAAGAGATACTCTCTCATCAGAAATGATGAGGGGGTATTTTTTTCGTAAAAGATTGCGTGCCTTTAAACCCGCCCCCCCATGTGACCCGCCCCCGCCGGGCACGCAATTTGAATTAA
>JAFRGC010000046.1 GCA_017434025.1 Mogibacterium sp.
CTCCGAAGTACTGCAGATACTCAAGGCAGTCATCGAGGTTGTTGCCGCCCTCGAGGAACTCGTCAGCACTGATTCTTGCGAGGATAGGAATGAAAGGTCCTACCTGTTTTCTGACTTCGTCGATGACCATTCTGGCAAGACGAGCTCTGTTCTCAGCGCATCCGCCGAATTCATCAGTTCTCTTGTTGTAGATAGGTGAGAGGAACTGGCTGATGAGGTAGGAGTGTCCGCAGTGGACTTCGACAGCATCGAATCCTGCCTGAACAGCTCTCTTGGCAGCTTCGCCGTATTTCTTTACGATAGCTTCGATCTCATCTTTCTCAAGTGGACGAGGTGCCTCGCCGCCGAGCTTCGATGGTACTGTTGATGATGATACGGTTGGAACTCCGGTACGTGCAGAGGAAGCAGATGCTCCTGCGTGGTTGATCTGTACTGCGATGAGTCCGCCTTCATCATGGACAGCTTCAGTCAGCTTGTAGAGCTTCGGCATGAACATGTCATGGTCGAGTCTCAGCTGGCTTGTTCCGTTAGAGCCTGTAGGGAAGTCTACGCAGACGTTCTCTACGATGATGAGGCCTGTGCCGCCTTTCGCTCTGAGTCTGTAGTAATTGATGTGATCATCGTTGATGCCGCCATCCGGATCAGCGTAGTTGGTGCCCATCGGGGTCATGACTACTCTGTTCTTGAAAACGGTTTTTCTAACTGTGATAGGTTCGAAAATGTGTGGATAATCCTTTTTCATTGTTTGATCTCCCTCCGACGGTTATCTTGCTGCCTTGTGGTACTTATATGATAAATAAATAACGGGCAAAAGAAAAATATCTTTCTTGCCCGTTATTGATAGCCTGAAGGTATCAAATAGAAATAACCGATACTGTTGTCTTATACTATAGTTTTAAGCATAGTCGAATCCAGATCGGAGCCGCTGATCATGAAATCTATGAACCTCTTGGTCGCCGGCATCAGGTAATGGTTCTTCAACCAGACGACATTTACATAATGGACGAGTTCAGCATCCGAAACATGGTGAATCTTAAGATAGTTTTCATTCAGAATATCGACCTTGGCGACCAGAGCTATTCCGAACTGCTCTCTTACCAGAGCCTGTATCGAATTCTCATCAGAGCACTCGCATAGAATGTCAGGCTTGATCCCGAGATTCTTGTATAACCTGTTCGTGTAACCTCCAAGTCCCGATATCCGGTCGTAACCGATCACCGGATAATTCGCAAGCTCGTAGATCGAAAGATCTCCTCTGTCTGCGAGAGGGTGCTCAAGTGAAGTGATGATCACCATTTCCTGCTTGAGGATCGGCACAAATTCCAGCTCCTCTTCATTCTTCGAATATGCGCAGAATCCGACATCCAGTTTGCCGTTCTTAATGTCCCTTATTATAGAAGAAGTTCTGTTCTGCGTGAAACCGAAGGTTACATGCTCATTTCCCGGAGTGTCGAGAAATGAACGCACCTTGTGCGGAATGTAGTAATTGGCGAGAGGGAAAACGTATCCGATGTCGATACGGCCGCCTGTCGACGATAATTCCTTCATTTTATATTCCGCGATATCGCACTCTTCCAGAATACGGTCCGCGTATTCCAGCAGCAGTCTGCCGCTGCCGGTCAGAGCAATGCCTCTGCCCGCTTTCTCAAACAGAACTACACCGAGCTCTTCCTCCAGAGAATCTATGGATCTGGAGAGGGACGGCTGTGAGATATACAGTTCTTCGGCTGCCGCGCGAAAATTCTGCAGCCTGGCTACCGCCTGAAAGTATCTGAGCTGATTCAGAGTCATGAAAATTCCTCCCAATTAAATACCCTGCAAGCCCCCCCAAGATCCCCCAAAGACCCTCTGGTTCAGCTTTCCTAACTATATCATAGCTGGATATTGATTGATACTCTATAGCTATCAATTTTCTCAATTTCTGGCATTAGACTCTATTGGAATCTAACGATAAAATATAACCATCAGATAGTTATTGTTTTAACAAAGTTGTCTTCTGGCTTGTGGTGAATCAGAGACTTCCATAGAAACGGCAGCCTATGACTGCTGTATAGAATCAATCACTTTATCGATCATTTATATAAGGAGAAAAACAATGGCAGAAAGAATTACAGGACATACCGAACTCATCGGACTTATGGCTTACCCAATCCGTCACTCCAGCTCACCTGCTATGCAGAACGAAGCATTTGCAGCAGTTGGCGCTGACTACGCATACCTCGCATTCGAGGTCGGTGCTGATGAGATCGAAGATGCTGTTAAGGCAATCCGCACTCTCAAGATGAGAGGATCCAATGTATCTATGCCTAACAAGACTCTGGTAGGACAGTACCTTGACGAACTGAGCCCTGCAGCTGAGCTCTGCGGAGCAGTAAACACCATCGTCAATGACAATGGTTACCTGAAGGGATACATCACTGACGGTATCGGCTTCATGGCAGCTCTGAAAGATAACAATATCGACCCTATCGGCAAGAAGATGACTATCGTTGGAGCCGGCGGCGCTGCTACAGCCATCGAGATCCAGGCTGCACTCGACGGAGTAGCAGAGATCTCGATCTTCAACATCAAGGACAAGTTCTATGTAGTTGGAGAAGAGACTGTTCAGAAGATCAATGAGAGAACAAACTGCAAGGCTCAGATGTTCGACCTCGCTGATACTGAAGCTCTCCGCAGAGAGATGGCAGACAGCTACCTCTTCGTAAACGCTACTGGCGCAGGCATGAAGCCGCTCGAAGACGTATCAGTAGTTCCTGACAAGAGCTTCTTCAGACCTGAGCTCATCGTAGTAGACGTTCCTTACGGAACACTCCTCACCAAGATGAGAAAGATGGCTAAGGAAGTCGGCTGCAAGACCATGAACGGACTCGGAATGATGCTCTTCCAGGGCGCAGCAGGATTTGAGCTGTGGACCGGCAAGGAAATGCCGATCGATCACATGAAAGAAGTCCTCGGCATCAGCTACGACGACTAATTATGAAAACAGAACAGTCAGCAATGACATATGGAAAATGAGAGGAAAAAATCATGACTAACAAAAAGTATTTACCAAGTGTAATAGTTCTCTATCTGAACTACTTCCTTCACGGTATCGGATGTTCCGTACTCGGACAGGCCGTAATCAAAGACGCACTGTCAGCAAGCTGGGGCGTTGAAGCAATGTCCATCACAGCTATCGCTGCTGCACTCGGTCTGGGAAGACTGATCGCTCTTCCGTTCGCAGGCCCTCTTTCGGACAAACTCGGACGTAGGATCTCCACAGCTATCGGTGGTTTCTCCTATGCTATTTACCTGATCGGTCTCGCTATGGCATTCAACGCTGGCGGTGGCTCCGGATACAAGATCGCTTACATCTGCGCTATCGTCGGCGGAATCGCTAACTCATTCCTCGACACAGGAATCTATCCTGCTGTAGCAGAGATCATCGACAAGGCTCCTGGCGTTGCAACCATGGGAATCAAGTTCGCTATCTCCGGCTCCCAGTTCCTGCTGCCGTTCTTCCTCGGAATCGCTGTTGGACAGACTGCAGGCGGAATGGTTACTTACAACAAGCTGTTCTACGCTGTTGGTATCGCTTACCTCGTACTGATGGCTCTGATCCTGTTCTTCCCTCTGCCGGATACAGACAAGAAGGCTGAGAAGAAAGAAGGACTTCTGCAGAGCATCAAGAACGCACACTTCTCCGCTGGTTCCATCGCTATGATCCTCATCGGATTCACATGCACAGGTACATTCCAGCTCTGGCTGAACTGCGCACAGAACTTCGCTAAGGACGTTGCAGGATGGGCTGAGCCACAGAGCATGCAGTCATTCTACGCAATCGGAACTATGATCGGTCTGGTAGTTACTGCTCTCCTGACAAGCAAGATCAAGGACGTAAGATTCGTAATGATCTACCCGGCTGTATGCCTTGCAATGATGGTAGTAGTACTCATGGCACCTTCACAGGGAATGCTCAAAGCCGGTGCATTCGTACTCGGTTGGTTCGGAGCAGGCGGACTTCTGCAGATCGCAACATCTGTATGCAACATGCTCTTCCCTAAGATCAAAGGAACCGTTACAGCTCTCGTTATGATCGCATCTTCACTCTGCAACTATACGATCCTGACCGCTGCTTCATCGATGACTCCGTCCGGAGTAATGATCATGAACATCGTACTGACAGGTATCGGAGTTCTGCTCGGAGTATTCGTAAACATGAACTACAGCAAGATGCTCGCAGCTGCTGAGAGTGATAAATAATCCAACCGGATCATTGATCAGAACGCGCTTTTAACAGAAAGGAAACACAAGATGAAGACTGTTAAAGTTAGAAATACTGTTATCGGCGAAGGCATGCCTAAGATCTGTGTGCCTATCGTAGGAGTAACCAAGGAAGCGATCCTTGAAGAAGCACGCGCTATTACAAAGCTGCCTGCTGACGTAGTTGAATGGCGTATCGACTGGTTCGAGAACGTATTTGACTTCGCTGCACTCGAGGACGTACTGAAGGACCTCAGAGCGGTCCTCGGAGATATGCCGATCCTCATGACATTCCGTACTTCCAAGGAAGGCGGAGAGAAGGCGATCGAAGATGATGTCTATGCAGATATCAACATCAAAGCTGCTCAGACAGGTTATGTCGACATGGTAGACGTAGAAGTCTTCACAGGTGATGAGATCGTTAAGAAGATCATCGAGGGAGCTCATGCTGCAGGCGTCAAAGTCGTAGCATCCAACCACGATTTCTTCAAGACCCCAGACAAGGACGATATCGTAGGCCGTCTCTGCAAGATGCAGGAGCTTGGCGCAGATATTCCTAAGATCGCTGTAATGCCTCAGAACAAGAAGGACGTTCTTACACTCCTCGCTGCTACTGAGGAAATGGCAAATGAGCATGCTGACCGTCCGATCATCACCATGTCCATGGCAGGTACAGGCGTTATCAGCCGTCTTGCAGGCGAGGTGTTCGGTTCGGCACTGACATTCGGCGCAGCTGCTAAGGCTTCTGCTCCTGGACAGATGGGAGTAGAGGATCTCAAGCAGATACTCACACTTCTGCACGGGGCGCTCTAGCAATTTGCTGATTCATGTCCCGTCCCCGATGAACGATCATCCCTCCGGGACGGGACATGCTATCAAGAAAGGTAACAAAGCCATGACAAAAGCAATCAAATGGCTTGATCACAATCTTGAGGAGTTCCTGCTGACCATCCTGCTGCTCGCTATGGCGGTGATCATGGGGGTACAGGTTTTCTCAAGATTTGCACTGAAGGCTTCGCTGTCGTGGACTGAAGAGCTGACCAGATATCTGTTCATCTGGGCAGGTTTTCTCAGCGTCAGTTACTGCAGCAAGAGGTGTATTTCGATCAAGATAGAACAGTTCGTGGCAAAATTCTCCAGGCGCACTAAGGCAATCATCAAACTGGTCAATCACACGATAGAGCTGGCGTTCTTCTTCTATATGATACCGTTTGCATTCTCTTACATGATGTCGGCTGTAGAGAGCGGCCAGGTAAGCCCTGCTCTCGGCATCCCGATGTATTATATACAGGCGGCGCCGTTCGTATCGTTCATACTGGTAGCTTTCAGGATCATTCAGAGGTGGATCATCGAACTCAAGGTCTCCCTCGGAATGAAGGTCTATGACCCGGCTCATCCTGAACGCAATACTCCTGAATCATTCATTGAAGCAGGCACGGCTGCATCTGCAGCTGACGCCGGAAAGGAGTAGCCATGCCGGTAGGATTATTGTTCATACTGTTCGTTATATTTCTTATCATAGCGATCCCTGTGGGCATTACGCTCGGAATAACGGCCGTATTGCCTCACATATTCGATCCGTCGTTCACGGTGGGAGCAAAATATCTCATCAGAGCGATGTTCGGCGGACTCGACAGCTTCCCGCTCCTGGCGGTACCGATGTTCGTTCTCTCGGGCATCATCATGGCCAAAGGCGGGATATCACGCAAAATATTTGATATATTTGCTTACTTTTTCGGCAATTTCACTGCCGGAATGCCATGTGCAGTCATTGTTACATGTCTGTTCTACGGCGCGATCTCCGGATCCGCTCCGGCGACCGTCGCTGCCGTAGGCAGCATGACGATCCCGATCCTGGTCGGGCTCGGCTACGACAAGACGTTCTCGACATCTGTCGTAGCGGTCGCCGGCGGACTGGGTGTCATTATCCCGCCGAGTATTCCGTTCATCATGTACGGAATGGCATCCGGTGCGTCCGTAAGCGATCTGTTCCTGGCAGGAATCATCCCGGGACTCGTGATCGCAGCACTGCTCATGGGATACTCCGTATTCTACTGCAAGAAGAACGGAGAAGATAAAGACCGGATACAGGCTGAGATCGGAGCACTCCACAAGAAGGGCTTCGGTACAGTGTTCAAGGAGAGCTTCTGGGCGATCCTCAGCCCGGTCATAGTACTCGGCTGTATCTATTCGGGCATCACTTCTCCGACGGAAGCAGCGGTCATCTCGGTATACTACGCACTGATCGTCAGTCTCTTTATCTACAAGGAGATCGACTTCTCAGATCTGTGGGGCATACTTGTCGAAGCGATCAAGACTTACACGCCGATCCTGTTCATACTGGCAGCATCGACAGCGTTCTCGAGAGTCCTGACACTGATGCAGGTACCGCAGACAGTCAGCACGTTCATACTGGGCAACTTCTCGAGCAAAGTCGTGATCCTGCTCGTCATCAACGTGTTCCTGCTCGTCGTAGGAATGGTAATGGATACGACTCCGGCGATCCTGATCCTCACGCCGATCCTGCTGCCTATCGCGCAGGGAATCGGAATGGATCCGATCCAGTTCGGTGTGATCATGGTCGTCAACCTGGCTATCGGTTTCGTGACTCCGCCGATCGGCGTCAATCTGTTCGTTGCAAGCGCGCTGACAGATGTTCCGGTCATGAAGATCGCGAGAAAAGCTTTGCCGATGATCGCTTTGTTCCTTGTCGCGCTTCTGCTGTTCACATTCGTACCGGCGTTCTCGCTGGCACTGCTCTAGGAGGTGCGCTATGAGGACAAAATACAGAGACCGCATTTCAATGCGTTTTGCGGTGATCGCAGCGCTTGCTCTCATATGCGGACTGCTGGTAACATCCTGCAGCAGCGATGACGGAGAGCAGAGATATGCTTATCCGCTTGCCACGGCAAGCCCGGAAGACACTGTTACGCAGATCTATTCAGAGAAATTCGCTGAAGAGGTCAGCAGGCTGAGTGACGGAAGGATCAAGATCCAGGTCTACGCCAACTCGACGCTCGGCGGTGACCGTGAACTGCTGGAATCGTGCAAGGACGGAGATATTCCGTTTGTTGTACAGAATACAGCTCCGCAGGTCACATTCATGCCTGATCTGGCGATATTCGATGTGCCGTGCGCGTTCGCGGAGCTCGATGAGTGCAGAGAGGTGCTGGACGATCCGGAATTCAGCAGCCTGATAAGCAGCGTTTACGAGAAGGGCGGCTATCAGCTGCTTGGCGTTGCAGACCAGGGGTTCCGTGTCATGAGCTCGAACAAGCCGGTGAAATCGATCAGCGACTTCAAAGGCCAGAAGATCCGTACGATGGAGAATCCGTTCCATCTGGCATTCTGGAAATCCATCGGAGCCAATCCGACACCGATGAGCTTCTCAGAGGTGTATATCGGACTTCAGCAGCATACGATCGATGCGCAGGAGAATCCTTATGAGGTCATCGTATCAAACAGGCTGTATGAGCAGCAGGATTATGTGATCGAGACCAATCATCTGCCGCATCTGATCACACTGATCATGAACGACGAGTTCTTCAAGAACATGTCTGCAGAAGATCAGAAGATCATGAAAGAAGCGGCGGCTACGGCAACTGCGTATGCGCGTCAGGCATCCGATGACAGGATCGCGGACAGAGTCAAGACTATCGAAGACAGCGGCACTGAGATCCTGAAGATCGACGAGAACACTTACCGTGCTATCGTCAAAGCAAGCGCCGAAGTGCGTGAGAGCATTCAGAGCAAAGTAGATTCCGAAGTCTACAACACATTTATCGAATGTATCGATAAGTATCAGAATTAAGAATTCATACACGAAGAGACTGCTGCGCATGTCATTGCGCGGCAGTCTTTTTTCTTACCATACTTCATGTATATGATTGTGGTATAATTCCTACAAAAGGCGGCATTTGGGATACACACAAGCTGCTTACCGGAGAGGAGATAATAATATGGAAACAAGACCTTATGTGGATTGGGATCTGATGAACTCCTTCATGATCGACGTGTTCAAGTCATACGGCGTCCCGGAGGATGAGGCTGCGATCTGCGCAGACGTTCTGCTCGAAGCAGACCGCCGCGGGATCGAGAGTCACGGATGCAATCGTTTCAAACCGATCTACATTGACCGTTTTGTAAGAGGCACACTGCTGCCTGTTACAAATATCGAGATACTGAACGAAACACCGACCACTCTGGTCATGGACGCGCATGACGGAATGGGCATGGTGGCGAGTTACAAAATGATGAAGGCACTGATCGAGAAGGCGAAGAAATACGGCATGGCCGGTGGAGCGATCAGGAATTCTACTCATTACGGGATCGCCGGTTACTGGGCGACCATGGCGAGCAAAGAAGGCATGGTCGGCATCACGGGATCTAACGCGAGACCGTCTATCGCGCCGACTTTTGGCGTTGAGAACATGATGGGCACGAACCCGCTGGTTTTCGCTTTGCCGACAGATGAGGAATTCCCGTTCTGCATCGACTGCGCTACATCGACAGTACAGCGCGGCAAGATAGAATACTACGCGAGACAGGGCAAGGAAACGCCTGCAGGAATGGTCGTAGCGAATGACGGCAGCACACTTACCGATTCTGAAGAGATCCTGAAGAGACTCGTTCAGGGAACCGCGGCTCTGGCACCTCTCGGCGGAGGTCCTGGAGATGAGATGTGCGGATATAAGGGCTATGGCTATGCAGCTGTTGTTGAGATCCTTTCCGCAGCACTTGCGGGCGGCCAGTTCATGAAGGCCCTGACCGGAAGCGATCCTGAAGGAAATCCGCAGATGTATCATCTGGGACACTTCTTCTTCGTTGTCGATCCGGACGCGTTCCTCGGAAGAGAAGAGTTCAGGAAGATAGCGGGCGAGATCTGCAGGGCATTGAGAGCTTCGAAGAAAGCGCCTGGCTATGACCGCATCTATACAGCCGGAGAGAAGGAATATCTGGCATGGCTTGACCGCAAGGATAAGGGAGTTCCTGTAGGCGAGACCGTTCAGAAGGAACTGATAGAATTGCGTGACAGGCTGGATCTGCCGTACAAATTCCCGTTTGAAGATTAATAAGTGAACGGACAGAAAGGGAGGATGGACATGGTTACCAGAGAACAGGCATGGGAACTGCTGAAGAAGTATAATAAGGAACCGTTTCACCAGCATCACGCTGTGACAGTGGAAGGAGTCATGAGGTATTACGCAGGTAAGAAGGGATATGATCCGGAATTCTGGGGGCTCTGCGGACTGCTGCATGATATCGATTTTGAGATGTGGCCTGAACAGCACTGTGTCAAGGCGCCTGAACTTCTTGCAGAAATAGATGCTCCGGAGGAGCTGGTTCATGCGGTATGCAGCCACGGCTATGGAGTCTGTTCTGATGTCGAGCCGCAGCATGAAATGGAAAAATTCCTGTTCGCGGCTGATGAACTGACCGGGCTGATCGGTGCTGCCATAATCCTGAGACCATCGCACAGCTGCCAGGATATGGATGTCAAATCGGTCAAGAAGAAATACAAAGATAAGCGTTTTGCAGCAGGGTGTGACAGGAACATCATTGCTCGCGGCGCTGAACAGCTGGGCTGGGAGCTTACAGACCTCTTTGCAGAGGTGCTCGAGGCGATGCAGTCGATGCCTGATCCTGATGAACTGGATGCTGCAAACGGTATAGCGTAACAAGATAGAAAGCCCTTTAACAAAAGGGCTTTTTTTCGTACAATTATCACATTTAAATACTATTATTGGAGTATATCAGCAAGGGACCGGGATACGGGTCCGGAACAGACAGAAATAATACCGAGAGGAGGTACTTATGAGCTCGATAAAACTTACCGATACCCTGTGGTGGAACGGCGCGCTTGACCCGGATACTCATATATCCGATGTCATAGTCCAGATGGAATTCGGCACCACATATAACTCATATACTCTCAAGGGCAGCGAGAAGACCGCCCTGATCGAGACTTCCAAGTTCAAATTCTGGGAAGCATTCAAAGGCGAACTTGATGATGCCGTCGATATCACCAAAGTCGATTACATCATCATGGATCATACCGAACCTGATCATTCAGGCACTTTGGAGAAACTCCTTGAACTCAACCCGAAACTCACGGTAGTTTGCACAGGCACAGCTGCGGGATTCCTCAAAGAGATCATGAACAAAGACTTCCGCGTCATGAAGGTCAAGGAAGGCGACACACTCTCGCTTGGCGACAAGACCCTTCACTTCATGCCGGTACCGAACCTCCACTGGCCTGACACGATGTTCACTTACTGCGAGGAGGACAAGACCCTCTATACCTGTGACGTGTTCGGCGCTCACTACTGTCCGCCATCCGGCGATGTCCGCCGCAGCAAGCTGACCGGACAGGATGAGAAGAATTATCAGCGCACGATGCAGGATTATTTCAACATCATCATCGGCCCGTACAAGAACCCGTTCATGAACATGGCCCTCGAGAGGATCAAGGATCTCGACATCCAGATGATCTGTCCTGGCCACGGACCTGTACTGGATGCAGGCATCGACTGGGTGATGGAGAAATATCACGAGTGGTGCGCGAGACCGGAGAAGAAGGGCTCCAAGCTGGTCGTTATTCCGTACGTCAGCGCATACGGATACACCGGTTTGCTGGCTGACAAGATCGAAGAAG
Source organism: Mogibacterium sp. (assembly GCA_017434025.1). Lineage (GTDB taxonomy): Bacteria > Bacillota > Clostridia > Peptostreptococcales > Anaerovoracaceae > Crickella. The sequence goes on from JAFRGC010000046.1 coordinate 10,898, forward strand.
GCCTCAAGGCGAGCGGTGACATCGAAGTACACAAATACGATATGGTATTCGAGCAAAACGTCGCCGGAGTCATCGCGGATCTCAACGCGGCTGACGGCATTCTGTTCGGTACCCCGACTATTGTAGCGGATGCGCTCAAACCGATCTGGGACCTGACGACGAGCATTTTCCCGCCGCTGATGAAAGGCAAGCTGGCGAGTGCGTTCGGCTGCTACGGCTGGAGCGGAGAAGGCGTGCCGAATATCCTGGAGAGACTGCGCCAGCTCAAGATGAAAGTCCTCGACGGATACAGGATCAGATTCAAGCCGAGCGAGTCCGAGCAGCTTGACGCGTTCGACTTCGGATTCAATTTCGGCTGCATACTGCAGAACAAGGAAGTGAAGAAACCGAACGTTCCGGCAGGCGCTAAGAGAATGGTCAAATGCGTCGTCTGCGGAGCTATATTCGAGGAAGGCGAGGACACATGCCCGGTTTGCGGTGTAGGCAGCGACAAATTCGTACCTGTCGAGTCCACAGCGACTTCATTCAAGAAAGACACTGACGAGAAGTTCGTCATCATCGGAGGCGGCCCGGCTGCCAAGAGCGCTGCAGAAGCGATCAGAGACCGCAACGCCACGGCCGTGATCACGATCATCACGCAGGAGGCGGATCTGCCGTACAACAGGCCGATGCTGACCAAAGCGCTCCTCTCAGATTTCTCGGGCAACCAGGCAGCGATCGAGGGTCCGGAGTGGTATGAGGAGAAAGGCATCTTCTTCATGCCGAACACTACCGTCACAAAGATCGAAACGGAAGAGCACAAAGTCGATATTACACTCGACGACGGCAGCACAGCGGCGCTTCTGTATGACAAACTGATCTATGCTCTCGGAGCGTTCTGCTTCGTACCGCCGATCAAGGGCGCAGACCTCCCTCATGTGGCAACCGTAAGGAATATTTCGGATACCGTACGCATCAAGAAGATCATCGAAGAGCGTGGTGTCAGGGAAGTCGTCTGCATCGGCGGAGGCGTAATGGGACTTGAAGGAGCCTGGGAACTCAAGCTCGGCGGTTATGATGTGACCGTTCTTGAGACTGCACCTGGACTTCTGCCTCGCCAGCTCGACGATCCGGCATCGGAGATCCTCGAGAACATCTGCAACAACGCAGGCGTCAAGATCGTGACCGGTGCGAAGATCACAGAGATCACGGAAGACGCAGTCGTTTTGGCGGACGGCACATCCTACCCGGCACAGCTTGTCATCATGTCGACCGGTATGAGACCGTACACCAAGGTCGCCGAAGACAGCGGGATCGAAGTGGACAAGTGGGTCAAAGCTGACGACCGTATGCAGACCAACGTCAGAGACGTATATGCTGCAGGAGACTGCTGCGTGATCAATGGACAGCCGCAGGCATTCTGGGCACAGGCGATCGAGACCGGACGCATTGCCGGAGCCAACGCTGCAGGTGAAGAGCTCGAGTACAAAGCTCTGGGAAGCGCGCTCGTAATCAATGCGATGAATACAGGCATTTTCGCGCTGGGCACCAACGGCAAGGATCCGGACAAGAAGTTCCGTACCGTTGAGTTCAGAGATGACCAGAGAGGCAATTATGAGAAGTATTACTTCTTCAACAACCGCCTTGAGGGAGTCATCCTCATCGGCGATCTCGACCGCATGATCGAGCTCAGCGAGAAGCTGGACAAACACGCGACATATAAGGAAATGTTCGGCCGCAAATAGAGCAGCTGGAGGAAAATGATATGGGATTGACCAAGCAAGTGCTGAAATTCGCAGCACCGGTACCGAAGATCGAAGAGTTCACACGCTATCTGTTCATCGGGCCGCACCCTGATGACATCGAGATCGGATGCGGCGCGACTGCAGCCAAACTCGCACGGGCCGGTAAGCAGATCACCTTCCTGATCCTTACCGACGGAAGATACGGTGACGGACATTCCGGAGGCATCAGGGGCGATGATCTCGCCGCGCTGCGCAGGCAGGAAGCGACCCGTTCCGCAGAGCTTCTCGGCGTTCGTGACATCCGGTTCCTGGATCTCTGTGACGGAGGATTCTATGACTATGAGGATATGGTCAGGGGGATCGCGCATATCGTAGGGGAATGCGATCCGGAACTGATCTTCGCGCCTGACCCTGATACCGGACGGGAATGCCATGTCGATCATCTGCGCACCGGTCATGCAGCTTCACATATCGCCTGCATGGCGCCGTATCCGGGTATCATGGAGAGATACGGTGCAGACCGGGCAGGAGTGAAAGCCATCGCGTTCTATATGACAGCACGCGCAAACCGTTTTGTCAGGATCCCATCGGAAATGTACAGGCTGCAGGAAGAAGCGTTATTTGGCTGCCACACCAGCCAGTTCCCTGTGGACAGCGCGGAGGCGAGATCACTGGCTCTGTATCTGAAGCTGCGTTCTGCGGACTTCGGGCTCCGGAACCTGTGCACACACGCGGATGGGTTCCGCGTGTTGGGAGAGACGCAGATGCACTGCATGTCAGAAGTATACTGATCGTCACGGAATAAGGTAAATGTCAGCGGGATGTCCGGTAAGAGCCGGACATCCCGTTTCATTTGCCGCGCGATAAGCTGCCTTCGGAAGTTTCTGTGAGCATATATATATGTACAAAGCTTGTTACAAACACTATATGATGTTAAAATGCATCTATGAAGATTGAGATGAACGAGAGAAGGGGGGAAATCATTGTCGGCCTGGCACTCGCATTGAGAGCCAGTTCTTTGCTGTTCTCAACGATAGCGATGCGGACGATGGGACCATTCCTGACCATCGGCATCAGGTTCACGATCGCATTCATCGTGATCGCGGCACTGTTCCATAAGAACCTGAACAAAGTCGATGTGAAGACCCTGCTTCACTGCGCGTTGATCGGCATCACGTTCTTCTTCGCGATGCTGTTCGAACTCATGGGGCTCAAATCGACGCCTTCCTCGGTGACGGCGTTCCTCGAGGGAATGGTCGTCGTGGTCGTGCCGGCGCTCACATGTATCATTTACAGGAAGCTGCCGGATAAGATCACTGTGATCTCGGCAGTTCTCGCTCTGATCGGCGTAGCGTTCCTGACACTCAAGGGCGACAGGATCGGATTCACCACCGGCGAGCTGCTGGTCCTGCTCGGTACAGTCTGGTATTCACTTTCTGTTATCGTGACAGATACGGCAGCAAAGAATGACGATCTCAAGACCGTATCGATCTACCAGCTGCTGTTCATAGCGATCTTCGCTTATATTGGAGCATTCTTTTTCGAAGAGATACGCATGCCGCAGAGCAGTACAGAGTGGGGCGCTGTGCTGGCGCTTGCGATCATCTGCAGCTGTGTGGGATTTACGATACAGCCGTTCGGGCAGAAATACATCACGCCGGAACGCGCGGGGATACTCGCCGTGTTCAATCCGCTCACCGCAGCGGTACTCGGAGTGATATTCCTGCATGAAACTATGACTCCGGGAATCATTGCCGGAGCGATATTGATACTGATTGCCATCGTTTTGCCGGCCTGGATACAGGACCGGGCAGCGCGGAGGTCTGAATAAAATACTATGAAACGAATCATTTTCATCATTCTCGGAGCCGTGGTAGTATTCTTCGCTGCGGTTTATCTTTTATATCAGCCGGCGACGGACAGATTCCCGGCCAAGTCAAGTGTCAACGGCATCGATGTGTCGGGACTGACGCCTGCGGAAGCTGCGACCAAACTGTCTGACATCTGGAAGAGCAAGGACTTTTCTTTCGATTACAAAGAACAGCTCTACACTGTTCCTATGGAATCTTTGACATTCGATCCGCCGGTCGCGTCGATCATGCCTTCCCTGTCACACTTCCAGAAGTTCAGATATTTCCTGAGGCAGGGCAACAAGTTTGAGGTGCCGATGACTCCGACCGGATCTGAGGAGTTCTTCTCCAAGATCTCCGGCCTGTCACTGTGTGACAATTCCGAAAGGGTGAAGACCACGGATGCTTATATCGACCTGTCGGACTTTGAGTTCAGGATCGTCTATGAGAAGATCGGTACTGAGGTCGATCCGCAGGCGGTCAGAGACATTGCTCTGGCAAATATCGCCAATGGCGTATTCCACGCGGATCTTACGGACGATGAAGTCATCAAGAAGCCGGAGATAACGGGAAATTCCAAGGTGATCAGAGACCAGCTCAAGTACTACCAGGACAATCTGTCGTTCAAGCTTGAGTATGAGATCGACGGTGAGACGGAAGTGCTGACGCCGAAGATGCTGGAAGAGATGGTCACTTACGGAGAGAAAGGCCCGGAATTCAACGATGATAAGATCGATGATTTCGTCTATGATGTGGCGACCAGATGCAACGAATATAACAGGATCTACAGTTTCACCTCACACAGCGGGCGCGAGATATCCGTGCAAGCGGTCACTTTCGGCAATGTGATCGACAAAGCCGGAATGAAAGAAACTCTGAAGAAAGCTCTGGAAGACCAGAAGGATCAGAAACTCGAGCTGCAGTGGTCGCTGTATAAGTACAGCGGTGGTGAAGGGATCGGAGACAGTTATATAGAGGTCTCGATCGATCAGCAGCACGTCTGGTGCTACAAGGACGGCAAAGTTGTCGTCGACTGTGACTGCGTGACCGGAATGCCGGGACACGATACTGTGAAAGGTGTCTACATTGTCCAGAATGTGACGGGCCCGACGGTCCTCAGAGGCGACAATGATGACGGCACGAAATACGAGAGCCCGGTGAACTGCTTCATTCCGTTCTACGGCGGTCAGGGATTCCACGGATCCAACGGATGGCGCAGCCAGTGGGGCGGCAACATCTACAAGACTGCCGGTTCGCACGGATGCGTGAACTGCCCGGATGCGGCAGCCAAGAAGATCGCAGATACCGTGCGCTGGGGCTATCCGGTAGTCATCTATTGATGACCGCAACATCAAGAAGCCGATCCCACCACTGCCAGACAGATTCAATACACCTGTATTCATCATCGCTAAGATCCTCAAGATGGACTTCCCACTGGCATTCGCAAACGGCCTGACCGCTCTGTACGGATTCCCTTGCGACGCTATCATCACAGAGAACACCGTCAACTCGCTCACAGATGACGCTGATGAGAGAGGTTATCTGATGAGCAAGATGTTCCCTTCAATGATCGTCGGCGGATTCGTAACAGTAACGATCACATCCGTAATCTTCGCTGGTTACTTCGCAAGACTGCTCGGTGGCGGCGGGATCATCTTCTAAACTTCAAACAATATACTGGAAAACATATCAGACAACACCTATATAAGCGCTTTCCGTTTCAGATGAGCGGGAAGTGCTTATTCTTATGTCGCATTTCTGCCGCAATAGTGTAAAATCATATTACAGGTAGTAACCAGGACTTCTGAAAAGGGGAAGATAAGTCATGAAAGAAACGATCGATTACTACAACAGAAATGCCGACTGGTATTACTGGACGACAGTTGCTGTAGACCTGGACGCGCTGAGGAAGAAGTTTGCTTCGTACCTGCCGTACGAAGCGACGATCATCGACATGGGCTGCGGCAGCGGCCGCGACGTGATGGCGTTCAGCGATATGGGGCACCACGTGATAGGTCTGGACGCGTCAGAGGAACTGGTCAAGCTGGCCAGGGAACGGCTGGAGATCAATGCAGTCGTAGGCGACATGTCTTACTGGAAGGCCAGGGCGCCGTATGACGGCATATGGTGCTGCGCATCATTGATACACCTGAACGGCGTTGAGAAGAAGCGGTTCTTCAACAACCTGGAATACAATCTCAAGCCGGGCGGTATCATATTCATTTCTGTCAAGGACGGTATTGAGACTGGAATCGATGCAGAGGGGAGATATCAGAGCAACTGCCCTGAAGAGGAGCTGAGAGCGTATCTGGAAGGCGCAGGCTGCGAGATCCTCGAGATCCTGACCACTGAAGACGCGCTTGGGAGGGAGCGCTTCAAATGGCTTAACGTCTTTGCAAGAAAGAAGGAACAATAATGGATAAAATAACGATCGAGACCGGGCTTGGCAAAATCATCGGAACTGTCGAGAACGGTGTCTGCATGTACCGCGGCATCCCGTATGCTGTAACGGAAAGGTTCAGAGTGCCGCGCGACTACCCGAAATGGGATGTTTTCGACGCGACAGGAATAGAAACGGACTGCTATCAGTATCTGACTTACCGCGATGAGTCGCAGGGCCCGGATGCCTTCTATCATAAGGAATTCCGCAGCAATCAGGAGTTCCGGTTCGATGAATCACCGATGACGATGAATATCATCGTCAAGGAGAACGCTGTCAAACATCCGGTGCTGGTATTCATCCACGGCGGCGGCTTTGAGACTGGAACTGTCGGTGAACTGCCGTATGGAACCTGCACAGAATATGCCAAACACGATGTACTGTTCGTGTCGCTCGGTTACCGTCTGAACGTGTTCTCATTGTACGAGACCGGCAATTACGGACTGCATGATATGGTCTTCGGACTGAAGTGGATCAGGAAGCACATCAAAGACTTTGGCGGCGATCCCGACCGCATCACGATCATGGGGCAATCTGCCGGCGCGATGTCGATCATGAATCTCATGTATACCCAGACGCTCAAGGATATCGTCAAGGGAGCGATCCTGATGTCCGGTGCAGGAACCGTACCGAGGATGACCGGTCCGTGGACTAAGGAGCAGGCCAAACCGTTCTGGGCGAACGTGCGCAAGCGGGCCGGCGTCAGAACGACCGAGGAGTTCCGCAAGCTCCCGGCGGAGGTCATATGGAACGCGTGGTATGATGAGTCGCGCGAGAACTGGAGCTTCCAGGCGGTACAGCCGGGGATCGACGGAAAGATCATTCCGAAACAGCCACAGAAGGTCGTCCGCGAGAGATCGTATCTGGACGTGCCGATGATCGTCGGCGTCACGTCCCAGGATTTCATGCCGTATATCATCTACGATATGGCGATCGGCTGGGCGATGAAGCACGTAAGACACGGAAGGGCCCCGGTGTACGGATATATGTTTGACCGGGCGCTGCCGGGCAATAGTTTCAGGGCATTCCACGGATCGGATCTGTGGTACATGTTCGGCAATATGGATAAGTGCTGGAGACCATTCAAGAAGATCGACTATCAGCTGAAAGACCTGATGGTGCACTATGTGGCGAATTTCGTCAAGCACGGGACCCCTAATGGTGACGGACTGCCGTACTGGCGCCGCGTCAGCAGGCGCAGCAGAGCCTTCAGGCATTTTGACGGGCACTCGAAGGGAATGATCACACCGCTCCAGTGCCGCAGGAAGATGGATCACACTTTTTTAAGAGACAAAGGACCGATGTAGACTGATACAGGCATCGGGCATAACAATATATCAATTGGGAAGCAGATCTGACGGTAAATCCAATATACGCGACTTCACGACGGGCAATGTGCCACGGCAGCTCGTCAGTTTTGCTACGCCTCTCTTCCTGTCCAGCCTGCTGCAGATCGTCTACAACATGGTGGACATGATCATCGTGGGGCAGAAGCTCGGCAAAGTCGGCCTCTCGGCAGTCTCTGTCGGAGGTGATGTTACCGGATTCCTGACATTCATAGCAATGGGCTTCTCGAGTGCGGGACAAGTCATAATCTCTCAGTATCTGGGATCAGGGCAGAAGGAAAAAATCAGCCGATTCATCGGGACCATGTTCAATTTCCTGATAGGGATCGCAGTATGCCTGAGCGTCATATGCATGCTCTTGAGATCCCAGATGCTCAATATCATGAATACTCCGCCGGAAGCATATCAGGAGGCGATGAACTATTCGACAGTATGCATCGCAGGACTGCTGTTTATATATGGATATAACATCGTAAGCGCTGTGCTCAGAGGAATGGGCGATTCGATCAGACCGTTCATCTTCATCGGTATCGCAGCAGTCGGGAACGTCATTCTCGATGTGCTGTTCGTACTCATACTGGGCATGGGCAGCGGAGGCGCCGCGTTGGCAACTGTGATGAGCCAGGCGTTCTCGTTCATAAGCTGCGCGATCTATATCTTCAGGAACAAGCACCGGTACGAACTTACGCTCCGGAGGGACGAACTGGCAGCGATCGACCGCAATATGCTGAGCAGCCTTGTCAAACTGGGGCTGCCTATGGCGATCAAATTCGCGTCGGTGATGACCTCCAAGCTGTTCGTAAATGCTTTCGTCAACTCGTATGGCGTTGCGGTATCGGCGTTCTCCGGCATAGCACACAAGATGGGAAGTATCACCAACCTGATGTCCAACGCTTTCAATACTGCAGGGTCGTCGATGGTCGGACAGAACATCGGAGCAGGCCGGTACGAACGCGTCGGCAAAGTAATGAAGTCGATTTTCGCCATAACCGTCTCAATAGACACTATGCTGACACTGCTGCTGATCCTGTTCCCGGAACAGATATATGGACTGTTCACGAGCGAAGCGGACGTCATAGCGATCGGTATCAAATATATCCCGATCGCCATACTGACATTCTACAGCAGTGCAGCGAGATCGGGAATGAACGCCCTGATCAATGGCAGCGGCAATTACAAAGTGAATTTCGCCACCGCGATACTGGACGGGATCGTCAACAGGATCGGACTGGCGCTGCTGTTCGGTCTGGCAATGGGAATGGAAGCCTACGGATTCTGGCTGGGCGATGCGCTGGCAGGATTCACGCCGTTCTTTATCGGGATAGTCTTCTACTATTCAGGGAAGTGGAAGCAGCGCAGCGTGTGAGAATGCGGAGAAGTCTGTCCGTAAATATGGTAAAATTAAATGATAACGTGTAAGCGGGACTGAAGGAGGGGCGCGATATGGCTGACAATTTTGCAAGAGGCAGATCGGCGGAAGTCTTCCGCACAGATGATGGCAGGATCATGAAGCTGTTCTTTGCGGATTACCCGCGGGAATACGCTGAGAAAGAGTATAAGAATACGAAAGTCGTCTCCGAGCTCGGCTGTACTGATATGAAGGTGTATGACAAAGTCGAGAAAGATGGGAGATTCGGATTTATCATGGACTTTATCGATGGGGTCTCGCAGAATGATATGCCGTCCCGGAATCCGGCCTATATATTCAGAGCAGGCCAGGATCTGGCGAGATGCCATGTGCTTGTCCAGTCGAAACACACCATGGAGCTCGAAGATATCCGTCAGCAGTGCCTCGATATTCTCGACACTGAACCGATGAGTTTCCTGACAGAACAGGAGAGAAGGAAGGCCGAAGGTTTCATCAGGGACCTGCCGGATGAAGATACCGTGCTGCACCTCGACTTCCACACCGGCAACACGCTTGTCGACAAGGAAGGCAAATGCAAAGTCATCGACTGGATGACCGCAGCCAGGGGAAACCGCGCGGTCGAGTACGCCATGATGGAGTTCCTCTTCTCTGAGGCAGAACTCTTCCCGGAGGCATCGGAGGCACAGCGCAAGCTGTTCAGCATCCTGAGAGGCAGCATCGGCAAAGCGTTCTTCAGGGAATACAACAAACTGACACCGATCGATCCGAAAGAAGTCGACAGATACAGGCTGCTCGCCCTGATCATCAGGAGGAGCTGGAACATCGATTTCGAGAAACCGTATCTGACAAGAACGATCCGCAGCCTGATAGCGAAATACTGCTGGAAATACTGATATAGATACAGGAGCAAAGCAATGAAAGTCGTATGTATATGTGATGCCGGTGCGCCGGAGATGCTGATGCAAAACGCTAAGAAACTGCCGGGCTGCGATGTGGAACTGTTCATCGATCCGGCAATGCTCGATATCCGACATCTGACGATGGTCGAGAGAACCGCGGAGAAGGGCGGCTCAGAGGCATTTGAGGCGAGCCAGGAACTCATCGCGGCAGTGACTGGCGCAGATGCGATCGTAACGCATGTCACCCCTGTCAACAAAGCAATGCTGGATGCGGCACCGGATCTGAAGTATCTTGGCGTCATGCGCACCGGATACGAGCACATCAATATGGATGTCTGCAATGAGAGAGGGGTCACAGTCTTCAATGCAGAGGGAAGGAACGCTGTGGCTGTTGCGGACCAGACCGTCGCGCTCATGCTGTGCGAGATGCGCAACATCGCGCGAGGACATGCCGCGCTGATGAACGGCAAATGGATCAAAACTTTCCCGAATGTGATGTACAGCCACGACATGAAGAACTGCACCGTTGGCATCATCGGTGTCGGCAAGATCGGGACACTGGTCGCGCAGAGACTCAAGGGATTTGGGTGCAGGATCCTCGGATGTGACCTGTTCCTGCCTGAAGAAGAGATCCTCAGGAGAGGATGCGATGAGGCAGTCAGCAAGGAAGAACTGCTCAGACGGTCGGATTTTGTGACGATGCACATGATATACAACGAGGGCGACCCGCACCTGATCGGCGCGGAGGAGCTGGCGATGATGAAGAAGACCGCCATCCTCGTCAACTGCGCACGTTCGGGACTGGTAGACACGGATGCCCTGATAGCGGCATTGCAGGAGAACCTCATCGGTGGCGCGGCGATCGACGTGTTCGATCAGGAGCCGCTGCCGGAGGACCATCCGTTCCTCAGCCTGCCGAATGTTACACTGACGCCGCACTCTGCAGGAACATCGATCGATGCGTTCATGAATTCGGCAGTGATCATCCTCGGACAGTTCGAGCAGATCCTCAGAGGCGAGACGCCGCGCAACAAAGTCAACTAAGATAAGGGAACAGATACAAGTGAGAAACCTATATTACGAGAGCACGATCCACAAACAGATAAGGGACAAGCGCACCAACCGCAAGGAGCGGATAGCGCAGGACATCGGCCGTTACGGCAATGCCGTCCTCGAGTCAGACGAACTCAAGGCGGCTTATGAGCAGACACACCATCTCTGGTCGACGGTCGGGGAGCACACGCTGAGAGTCGCTGCGACCAGCGTCATGATCTGCTACGCGCTGCGCAAGCTCAACATCAAAGTCAATGTACCGGCAGTGGTCATCGGCTCGCTTTGCCATGACCTCGGGATCCTCGGCAGAGATCAGAAGTTCAGTTCGAAGAAGGAGTGCACCAATGAGCATCCGGTCGATTCGGTCAAGATCGCCAAAGAGCTGATCCCTGAACTGTCTGACACCTCTGCGGATATCATCGAGAGGCATATGTGGCCGATGGGCGAAAGCAAGGCGCCGAATACTCTCGAAGGGGTGATCGTTTCGGCCGCGGACAAGTATTCTGCAGTCAAAGACCTCGTGAAGGGGAGCGACATCAATAATACCGGTGTCAGGAATACAGTTTTAGAGAAGAAGAAAGAGATCCTGGATACGATAGACGGGAGGAACAGGAAATGAGAGTTTTGTTCAAAGGCGGAAGTATTTACGATGGCACAGGCGCGAGAGCGTATACCGGCGACGTCCTGATCGAGGACGATATGATCGTCGAAGTCGGACCGCAGATCACTGCCGAGGCTGACAAAGTGGTCGATCTCGCAGGTCTGCAGATCTGCCCGGGACTGATCGACGCGCACTCCCACAACGATTTCTTCTATGACAGGGAAGACGCCGAGAAGTACTACAAGCCTTTCATAGAACAGGGCATCACGACACAGATCACAGGTAACTGCAGTTTCTCCCCGTTCGGAATGGATCCGGACACACCATACAGAGATAAAATCGGAGGAGGCCTGTTCGATGCGCAGCATCCGGGCAGCTTTGCGGATTTCAAGAAGCGCGCAGCCGGCAACCTGTTTGTCAACATGGTGCCGCTGATCGGCCAGGGTTCGGTCCGCGCGGGCATGACAGGCTACGACCCGACGCCGTATACGCAGGAGCAGATCGAGAAGGAGCTCACATACGTGCGTGAAGCGATGGAAGGCGGAGCTTTCGGCGGATCGCTCGGTTTCATGTATGAACCGGACCGTTACGCGCAGGAAGACGAGATCATTGCTTTCGCCAAAGAGATCGCGAAATACGATGGTATCGTCACGATCCATCCGCGCGCATGCTCGATCGTCAGTGCTGACTATCCGCTGCTGACGAAGAAATCCCACCTTGAGATGGGCCTTGATGAAGCGGTCGACATCATGAAGAAGAGCGGATGCAGACTCGAGTACAGCCACCTGATCTTCACAGGACAGAGGAGCTGGAAGCTGCTCGACAAGATGCTCACGACATTCTACCGCGAGAAGAATAACGGCTATCCGATCGCGTTCGACAACTACGCGTTCCACTACGGCGCTTCGGTCATCACGGTCGTGTTCCCGGAGTGGTATGCACAGCTCAGCAGAGAGGAAGCTGCCAAACCGGTAAACCGCCGCAAGCTGGAGCTCACGATCCTCATGTACCGCAAAGTCCTGGGCATCGACTGGGACGACATGGTCGTCGCGTATATTTCCGATGAACATCCGGAGTACGAAGGCAAAACTATCCCGCAGTGCGCAGAGGAAGAAGGCCTGTCGAATCTCGACATGTACCTCAAGCTCGTCGACCTCTCGAACAGAGCGGGAAGCATCTATCTCGGCAAGTACTATAACGCTGAGATCGTCCGCCGCCTGATGAACGACGAGATGTCCATTTTCATGACAGATGCATGGGTCGAGGAGAAAGGCTTGCAGAATATCGCGGCATTCCAGACATTCCCGCAGTTCTTCCTGCTGGGTCAGAGAGACGGTATGCCGATGGAGAAGATCGTCCGCAAGATGACCGGACTGACGGCAGACCGCTATCAGATCCCGCAGCGCGGCTATCTCAAGCCGGGATACAAGGCGGATATCACTGTGCTGGACATGTTCAACATGAAGGTCAATGAGGAGAAACCGGACTTCAGGCCGGAAGGCATCGTCCATGTCTATATCAACGGCAAGCCGGTCATGGAGAACAGAGAATACCTCGGCGGCAGGGCAGGTGAAGTGGTGCTCAGGAAATAGCACACATACAGGTATAAGGATAACCCAATGTTTTCAAGAAGAAGTATCACAGCGCTGCTGCTGATCGTGATGATGATCGCAGCAGGCTGTTCTGCACATAGAAATGACGTTCCGGTGAATGAAGCTGCCGGAACGATCGCCGGACTGACGACGGCAGTGACGGCGGACAACAAAGCGCAATATGATTACACCGGCAAAGCCATGGAATACCTCGAGCGCATCGGTACCGAGTACAGGAACCGCATGCTGGACGGCAGCGGCGAAGACAACCGGCACGATGCCGCGCAGGAATGGATCATCTCCGAACTGAAGGCCGCAGGATACACTGATGACCAGATCGTCAGGGAGGAATTCAGCGCAGACTGGCTGGGGACCGGACATAATATCATTCTGACGGTGGAGGGTGAAGACCCTTCCGGACAGATCATCGCCGGAGCGCATCTCGACGGGGACGGTGTCGGCGACAATGGTTCGGGAACTGCACTGCTGCTGGCGAACGCTGTCTCGATGCATGACATCAAGCCGCACTATACGATCAAGTACATCTTCTTCGACGGAGAAGAAGACGGCTGCCTCGGGAGCGAATACAACGCAGGCCGGATGACTGACGAAGAGATCAGCCGGACGATCTATATGATCAATCTGGACTGTCTGGCATTCGGCGATTACTGCAACATCTACGGCGGTTCGTACGGGGATGAAGGGATCCCGGTCGATGATTCGCAGCTCCGCGCACCGACAGCGACAGAAGCCTATGACTATGCGACGGATACCGCGGAGAACCTGGGATTTGGTGTGTGGAGGACTGCAGACCTCGACGGATATTATGCGAAGAACGGGACCGGCCCGGAAATAGAAGAAGGTACGTTCTATACCAATCCATGGACTCCGGACAATCCGGCGCCGTCCAACAACAGCGCTATGTCGCCGTCGACTCTGCCGGCAAGTGACCACATCGGATACATGGACCGGGGAATTGAGTACATTTACTTCGAGGCGACAAACTGGTTCGCGGAGAGCGAGAACGACGAAGCTGACGCGATGTCGTATACAGGATATATCGAGACCTATGACCACTCGATCGGAGAATACGGCATGTTCATGAATACGGAGTACGATACCTGGGAGAACCTGAACAAGTACTTCCCGGGCAGAGCGGAGAGCCATTTCCACCTGTATTCACCTCTGCTCTCAGCGCTGCTGCTCGCAGAACCGGAAGAATAACATCTGACAGCAACAGATCCGATGAAAAATGACAGCCGCCACAATCTAATAACCGGCACTCTGATCACTCTCGCAGGCGCAGGGCTGTGGGGGCTTAATGCGGTTGTGAGCAAATACCTCATGGCACGCGGTCTGGATAATATGTGGATGGCGAATTTCCGCATGATAACTTCGGGGTTTGCGCTGCTGCTGTATGCGCTTTACAGAAACCCCCGCGGCATGTTCGATATCTGGAAAGACCGCAGATCGGTGATACGGCTGCTTATCATAGCTGTTTTCGCATTCGGCATCTGCCAGCCTACGTACTACCTGTCGATCGGGTACAGCAACGCAGGCATCGCCAGCGCGATCCAGCAGACCGCTCCTATCTTCGTACTGATCTGGGTCATCATCAGGGAGCGCAGGCTGCCGAGAGCGGCCGAACTCATAACGCTGCCGCTGGTAATTTTCGGATCATTCCTGATCGCAACTCATGGAGATCTGCATGCGCTTGCCGTGCATCCTCTCGCGCTGGTGTTCGGACTGATCTCAGCGCTGATGTGCGCGCTGTATATAACGCTGCCGGCAGAACTGATCAGGCGTTACGGTACGCTTGAGACGGTAGGCTGGGGTCTCTTCGTGGGAGGAATCGTCCTTGCGCCGTTCTGCAGACTCTGGGAGTTCCCGCAGACGTGGGACGCGTCGCTGATCGCCGGGATGGCATTCATCATTTTGCCGGGGTCAGCAATGGCCTTCGCATTGTTCCTGTACGGAGCCAGCCGGGTCGGGCCGGTACGTGCAGGAGTTTACAATCTGTTCGAACCGGTAACAGCAGTCATTGCATCTGCTCTGTTCCTCCGGCAGAGCTTTCATATAACAGAGATCTTAGGTATAATCTGCATACTGTCAGGTATTGCGATCCTGACAGTTGTACAGGGTAGAGATAAGGGGACAATCGATGGAAGTTAGAAAAACCAGTATTCTGCAGCAGGTGATGGTACTGTTCGCAGTGGCGGTGATACTGATCGGTGTATTCACCTATATTTCTCTGTACCTGATATCAGAGCACAGTGAGAAGGAGCATACGGAAGACCGTGCGAACCAGCTCTCTGCAGAGATCGCACTGGCGATCAGAGAATACCCATCACATAAGTGGCTGATCACATACTGGCATGAACATGCCGATGAGCTGGACATAGAATACGATGCCGAGTTCCAGTCGGGTACGGAAACAGACAGGAAGTACAGTCTGTTGCTGTCGCATCAGCCGATGCTGCGGGTCCAGTACGCAACAGAAGAAGAAGTGGCCAAACTGCCTGCGGAGGACCAGAAGCTCTTCGCGGAGATCGTCTATTCCTGGATCATCACGCGTCTCGATGAGCTTAAGGTCTGCTATGGAATGGATTACCTGTTCATCGTTATGACAGATGACACTTTCTCAGAGCAGTTCTTCCTGCTGAGTGCAGCGGATATCGATTCCGTACGGGGAACAGACTATGAAGAGGTCTATCCGCTGGGAGTAAAAGTCAAAGTCTCGGATGACCAGAAGGCAGCTATGCAGGATGCGGCAGAATTCGACAGACATCTGGCTGCTGCCGGAAATTATGTCGATTATTATGCTCTGCTGACCCAGATAGACAATTACTACGTCTTTATCGGTCTGACCTTCAATATGGAGGGCCTCAATGCCGATGTTGCGGTCCAGACGAGGAACGGCACATCTTTCATCACGTTCATGGAACTGCTGCTGTCACTGATATGCCTGATGATGACAGCGTCGTATGTGATCAAACCGCTGAAGACAGTCCAGAACAATATCCGGACATATAAGGTGACCAAGGACAGCAGTACCATTATCAATGATCCGGAACTCATGAAGAACCGCAATGAGATCGGCGAGCTGGCGAATGACTTCAAAGATCTGGCGCTTGAGATGGATGAATATATCGACAGGATCGAGATGATCACTGCCGAGAGAGAGCGTATAGGGACGGAACTTGAAACGGCGAGGCAAATCCAGGCATCGATGATGCCGAATATATTTCCGCCGTTCCCTGACCGCCACGAATTCGATGTCTATGCATCGATGGAGCCGGCCAAAGAAGTAGGAGGGGATTTCTACGATTTCTTCCTGATCGATGAAGACCATCTCGGTCTTGTGATCGCTGATGTATCCGGCAAGGGTATCCCTGCGGCGCTCCTCATGATGGCGACCAAGATCATACTGCAGAGCTACGCCAGACTTGGGTATTGTGCTGCTGATATCCTGGACAAGGTGAATGAGGCGGTCTGCTCCAACAATAAGGAGGAGATGTTCATTACAGTCTGGGTAGGCATTCTGGAGATCTCTACCGGCAAGCTTACTGCCGCAAATGCCGGACACGAATATCCTGTTATCAGGAGAGCCGGAGGAGACTTCGAACTGTACAAGGACAGACATGGACTCGTCATCGGCGGAATGGAAGGGTCGAAATATTACGAATACGAGCTGCAGCTCAAGCCGGACGACAAACTGTTTGTGTTCACGGATGGCGTCAACGAAGCGACTAACTCAGGCAATGAGCTGCTTGGAACTGACAGGATGATCAAAGCGCTGAACAATGATCCTGCAGCTTCACCGGAACAGATCCTCGGAAATGTACACAAAGCGATCGACGACTTCGTACAGGATGCGGAGCAGTTCGACGATATTACGATGATGTGTCTGGAATACAGAGGATCGAAAGAATAATTGTTTTGTATATAACACCTAAACATGATATGCTTTAGAGTGTAGATTTAATCATTATAACTAAGATAACAGGAAAGAGAATATGAGCAGGAATAGATATCAGGGACGTGGAAATATGAATTACAACCGCCAGTCAGGCGGATATCAGAAGAATCTGTACAGGCAGAAGATGAATGCAGAGGGCATCAAGGCTCCGAAGACGCTGGATCCTAAGAAACTCAGATGGATCCTTATCGGAATCGGTGCTGCATGGCTGATCCTCAGTATCATTCTGGTCTGGCAGTTCAAGTGGAAGGGTCTGATTATCGGTCTGGTGATCGGTCTGCTTGCTGTTGGAGGAATGTACCTGTTCCTGCAGTACAAGCAGAAAGAAGCCATCACATATTACAAGAAGATCGGTATGACAGAAGAGATGTACATCAACGAGCTCAAGAAAAGGGGAACCGAGAAGAAGCAGCTCGAAACGTACAGGAAGATCTGGCGCAAGACCAAAGTCAAATAACGAACATGCGGCCTCCGGAAACGGAGGCCGTCTTACAAGAAACAAGAGGTACTGCAATGAAAGACATCAGCAGCCATGCAAATGCGGAAGATTTCATGAGGCTGATCAAACCTAAGAGGAAGAACCTGTTGTCGCTGATATTCAGCCGCTTCTTCCTGTTCGTGCTGCTTATGGCACTTCAGGTCTTCATCGTCATCATGCTGGTCGAGTATGCCAAAGACCACATAGGCAACTACCTGCTCCTCGAACGTCTTTTCGCATTCATGATGATCGTTTACCTGTTCTCGTGCCCGATGGATTCATCTGCAAAACTCACGTGGATGCTGATCATCTCGATCGTCCCTATCGTCGGGGCGGCACTGCTGTTCTTCACCCAGTTCAACCTGGGCAACAGGAGAGTCAAGAAGAACATTACGTCACAGATCATCAGGACCAAGCATGCGATCCCTCAGCCGGAGGGCGTGATGGACGAACTTCACAATGAAGGCGATCATACAGACGACCTCGTGCGGTATCTCTGCAGGAGCGGGTGTTTCCCTGCTTACGATGATACCAAGGTCACATATTTCCCGAGCGGCGAGGCGAAGTTTGAGGTGATGCTGAGAGAACTTGCCAAAGCGGAGAAGTACATATTCATGGAGTACTTCATCATCGAAGAAGGATATATGTGGGGCAAGATCCTGGATGTGCTCACACTCAAGGCCAAAGAAGGCGTCAAAGTGCGTGTCATGTACGACGGGATGTGCGAGATATCCACACTGACACCGGATTACTTCAAGAGGCTCAGCAAGGTCGGCATCGAGGCAAAACCATTCTCGCCGATCAGACCGTTCCTCTCATCACACTATAATTACAGAGATCACCGTAAGATCCTTGTAATAGATGGCAAGGTCGCATTCACCGGTGGTGTCAATCTGGCGGACGAGTACATCAACCGGATCGAGAGATTTGGCCACTGGAAAGACGTTGCGATCATGGTCAAGGGCGGCGCAGTCAGGAGTTTTACTCTGATGTTCCTGCAGATGTGGAATGCCCACAAACAGGACGCCGTGTATGATGAGTATCTGGCGTACACGCCGGAAGCCGCAGAAGATGCAAGCGGTTACGTTGTCCCGTACTGCGACTGTCCGCTCGATGATGACAAGGTCGGTGAGGCAGTCTACATGGATATCCTCAACCGCGCAGGCACATACGTGCATATCATGACACCGTATCTCATACTCGACGGGGAGCTCGAGACAGCGATCAAGTATGCTGCCGAGAGAGGTGTTGACGTGAAGCTGATCCTGCCGGGCATCCCGGACAAGACGGTTGCATACGCGCTGGCAAAATCCCACTACTGGAACCTGCTTTCGTCAGGCGTGAAGATATACGAATATACTCCGGGATTCGTCCATGCCAAAGTATTTGTGAGCGATGACATCAAGGCTGTCGTCGGTACGATCAACCTCGACTACCGCAGCCTGTATCACCACTTCGAATGCGCTACCTATATGTTCAAGACAGACTGTGTGGAGGACATTGAGAAAGACTTCCAGCAGACTCTGTCACAGTGCAGAGAGATCACGAAAGAGATCGTTAAGAACGAGAACAGATTCTATATACTTACCGGCGGACTGGTAAGATTCCTGGCGCCGCTGATGTAAGGATATGAGGAGGCAAGTGATATGGTTAAGAGTCTGATTGCAGCAATGCTGGGTTTGACCGTTGCGTGGTTCCTGACCAAGGTCATCCACCTGTAGGCTGCAGGGTATAAGTAAGATGGAAAGAGATGAACTGATCATCTCCAGAATAGAAGATCGCATCGGGCAGTGCCGCGACGGTTACTATGTGACCGCCACCGGACTGCTCGATTCGCATGAGCAGGCGCTGGCGCGTACTGTCATGAGGCGTTCGGGAGACGTGAGGACCTTCTTCTACGGAGGTTATGAGGGAGCGGAGCGGCGCATGCTGATCTGCGTGCCTGCAGACATCCCTATGTCGGAGGCGGAAGCCGCAGAGGGGCTTCTTACCGTTCTGCGTGTCACCAAGCCGACGATCTCAAGAGAACTGTCGCACAGGGACTACCTCGGATCGGTCCTCGGACTGGGGATCGACAGGAGCGTGACAGGGGACATCCTCGTTCGGCCGGACGGAGCGGACATCATAATCGTTCCGGAGATCGCAGAGTTCCTGCGCCGGGAATATACACAGGTAGGCAGGACCAATGTCACGACGGAAGTCGTCCCGGTCGAAGAACTGATCATACCCGAGAACCGTTCCGAGATGATAAGAGACACCGTTCCGTCGGTGCGGCTCGATAATATCATATCGTCAGCGTTCCGCATCTCAAGGAGCAAAGCAGCCGAGGCGATCCGCGGAGGGATCGTGTCGGTCGATCACATAGAAACGGTCAAACCCGATGCCAAACTCGAGGAAGGCGCAGTTCTCGTACTGCGCGGCAAGGGCAAAGCGATACTGCGCGAGCTCGGCGGCGAGTCGAAGAAAGGCCGCATCTGGATAGTGATAGAAAGATTTATATGAGTGGAGACAGAGCTGTTCTTCAGGGGACGGATGAACTGAATCGTGACACAGCGCGCAGGATCGCGCGTCTGGTGGACGCAGCCGGCGGGAGAGTGTTCTACGTCGGCGGTTTCGTGCGCGACAAACTGCTCGGGATCGATAACAAGGACGTGGACATCGAAGTGCATGGAGTTGAACCTGCTGCGCTGCAGACGATACTGCGGGAAGTCGGGACACTGCTGTCGTACGGAGAGAGTTTTGGCATATATTCGCTGGCGGGAGTAGGGATCGACATCGCCATGCCGAGGCGCGAGCGCAAGACCGGCACGGGGCACAGAGACTTCGAGGTTGATGTGGATCCGTTCATCGGAACGTACGAGGCGGCGCGGCGCCGCGACTTTACGATCAACGCTCTCATGGAAGATGTGCTGACGGGAGAGATCGTGGATCATTTTGGCGGCAGAGATGATCTGGCGGCGGGCGTGATCCGGCATATCGATGATGTGACGTTTGCGGAAGATCCGCTGAGAGTGCTGCGGGGAGCGCAGTTCGCGGCGAGATTCGGGTTCACGATCGCACCTGAGACGGTCAGCCTGTGCAGAACGATGGATCTGTCGGACCTCTCGAAGGAGCGCATCGAGGAGGAACTCCAGAAGGCTCTGCTCAAGGCGGATAGACCATCGATCTTCTTCGAGATGATGCGGGAGATGGGGCAGCTGGATGTCTGGTTCCCGGAACTGGAACAGCTGATCGGCCTCGAGCAGGACCCACTGTTCCACCCGGAAGGTGATGTCTGGACTCATACCATGGAAGTCATAGACAGGGCAGCGCAGGTGCGCGACAAGTGTTCTGATCCGTACGCGTTCATGCTGCTGGCGCTGACACATGACCTCGGTAAGATCGTGACGACTGAGGAGATCAAAGGCCGCATCCACTCTTACGAGCATGAGATCAAGGGGCTTCCGCTGGTGGAATCTTTCGTCCGGAGGATCACAGGGGAGAAGGCGGTCATCGATTATGTGCTGAATATGGTCCCGCTGCACATGAGGCCTAATGTACTGGCTTATTCCAAGCCGGCGGTTAAATCCACCAACAGGATGTTCGATGCTGCGGTGTGTCCGGAAGATCTGATCTATTTCGCGATGGCGGACAGGCCGGTCATATCCGGCACTGACCAGTTCACCGGAGACAGCGATTTCCTGTTCGAGCGGCTGGATGTATATAAGGAAATGATGGAGCGGCCGCATGTGAGAGGCCGTGACTTGATAGAAGCAGGTCTGGAGCCCGGAGAATACTTCGGTGAGCTGCTGGACTATGCTCACAAACTGAGACTCGCCGGCATCGACAGAGATGCGGCGCTCAAACAGGTGCTGGCATACGCCCGCAGGAATAATCGGAAGCAGAAACGGAACCCCGATCAAGTAAAATAGACAGGAATCGCAGCGATTTCAAGGCTTTGGACGTGCAGAAATACATGGGGAGTGTTGACTTTAGCGATTTAGCGTGGTAAAGTGATGAAGCGTAAACAATAGGATAGCAATATAGTTCAACGGAGGACCAATGCAATACGATCAGAATGTACTGACAAGGACCGAGAGAAGGATCTTCGCCCTGAGAACGCTCTACAGCAGAGCGGGCTACAGGTCTTATCGCATGCGCAAATTCGAAGATTACGATCTCTACAGCAGGAACAAGGATTTCCTTCTGTCGGACCGTGTCATTACTTTTACAGATACTAACGGCAGACTCAAGGCGCTCAAGCCTGACGTCACACTCTCTCTGGTCAGGAACCTCAAAGACAGACCGGATGAGCTGCAGAGACTCTACTATGATGAGAACGTCTACAGGGTCTCGGAGCGCACGAATACCTTCAAAGAGATCATGCAGATGGGTCTTGAGTGCATAGGCGCAGCGGACAACGATGCTGTTGCGGAAGTACTTGACCTCGCGGAGAAGAGCCTGGCGCTGGTCGCGGAGGATCAGGATTACCTGCTCAAGGTCTCCGACCTGGATATCATGACATTGCTGATCGATGATATGACAGACAGCAAGGACATGAAGGCGGAACTCCTCAAGCTGGCCGGCGAGAAGAACCTCCACGGCATCAGGGATCTATGCGGCAGGAATGATGTTCCTGCAGAGAAATGCGCGACGCTCACAGCCCTGCTCGGGATCTATGGCGCGCCGGAACAGACTTTGCCGGAGCTGGAAGAACTCTGCAGAGGGACGGTCGCAGAAGCAGAATCCGCTGAAATGATCAGTGTCATGCGCGAACTGACAGATGACAGCAGGCGGATCGTGATCGACTTCTCGGTGACGGGCGATACCAGCTACTATAACGGAGTCGCTTTTGCTGGGTACATCGAGGGCATTCCGGAACCGGTTCTGGTAGGCGGCAGATACGATATGTTGATGCGCAGGATGAAGAAGAGATCAAGAGCGATCGGCTTTGCGGTATATCTGGATTCGCTCGGGATGCTCGGCAGGAACGCCGGCGACAGAGCGATCGATGAATTCTTCAGCAATACGGTGCGTGACGAAGGCGGGGAGGATTGATTTGGCAGCAATGATCAACGTAGCGCTTCCCAAGGGAAGGCTGGGAGAGAAAGTATATAAGATGTTCGAAGAGGCAGGATACGGCTGCCCGGATATTTTCGTCGGACGCAAACTCGTCTTCGAGAACAGAGACGCCGGCGTGAGGTATTTCTGGGTCAAACCGTCTGACGTGCCGATCTATGTCGAGCGCGGAGCGGCGGACATCGGCGTTGCGGGCAAGGACATACTGCTCGAGAGCGCGCCGAATGTGTACGAACTGGCAGACCTCGGTATCGGCAAGTGCCGCATGGTGGTAGCTGCGCCGAGAGGATTCGAGGACGATTCCGAATATCCGCTCAGAGTGGCGACCAAATTCGTCAACATCGCGCAGGACTATTACGCTTCGGTCGGCAGAGACATCGACATCATCAAGCTCAACGGCTCGATCGAGATCGCGCCGATCCTCGGGCTCTCGGATGTCATCGTCGATCTGGTCGAGACCGGAACGACGCTCAGAGAGAACGATCTCGTGATCGTCGAGGAGATCATGGATGTCAGCGCGAGGCTGATAGCCAACAAATCAGGATATAACTTCAAGAGCAGGGAGATCAGCGAACTGCTCAGCAAGATAAGATAAGGACCGGAGGGCATATGATCAGGATACTGGATTATGCGGAATTGACACCTGCTGAGGTGTTTGCAAGAACAGAGCCGACGTTCAACGTCACCGATGCAGTCGCTGAGATCATCGATGATGTCAGGACAAATGGCGATGAAGCAGTCATTCGCTACGCTGCGAGATTCGACGGTATTGACCCGGAGAGCTTCAAACTCGAACTATCTGAAGAGGCCAGAGAAGCCGCGCTTCGCAGCATCAATGAGACTGATCCGGGATTTACCGGAATACTCAGGCGGGCAGCAGCCAATATCGTGAAGTTCCACAGCAGACAGGTGCGCAACAGTTTTATCATCAATGATACACCGGGCGTCATCATGGGACAGAAGGTCGTTCCGCTCGAGAGAGTTGGCCTGTATGTTCCGGGTGGCACCGCGGCATATCCGTCGACTGTACTGATGGACAGCATCCCGGCCCTCATTGCAGGGGTCAGGGAGATCATCATGGTGACACCTCCGGACCCGGATGGGACGGTCAATCCGGCCATCGTAGCAGCAGCGGCAGCGGCGCAGGAAGCTGTGGGAGCCAGTGGCAGTGTCCGGATCTTCAGGACCGGAGGAGCGCAGGCGATCGCGGCGCTCGCTTACGGCACAGAGTCGATCCCTAAGGTCGACAAGATCGTCGGCCCGGGCAATGCATATGTCGCAGAAGCGAAGAGGCAGGTGTACGGCAAGGTGTCTATTGACATGATCGCCGGTCCGAGCGAGATCCTGGTGGTCTCAGACAGCAAGAGCGATCCTGCGGTAGTCGCGGCGGATATGCTCTCGCAGGCAGAACATGACAAGAACGCCAGTGCCGTTCTCGTGACAGATTCAAGAGAATTTGCGGAGGCGGTGCAGCAGGAGATAGAGAAGCAGCTGGCAGAACTCGAGCGCGAGGAGATCGCCAGAGCTTCCATAGAGAACAACGGCAAGATCATCGTCGCGGAAGACCTCAGACAGGCAATCGAGATCTCGAATGAGATCGCGCCAGAGCATCTGGAACTCTGCGTGGAACAGCCATTCGATTGGCTGGACAGCGTCAAGCACGCCGGGTCGATCTTCCTCGGCAGGAACTGTCCTGAGGCACTGGGCGATTACTTCGCCGGACCGAACCACACGCTGCCGACCAGCGGCACAGCGAGATTCTCGAACCCGCTGTCGGTAGACGATTTTGTCAAGAAGATGCAGTATACTTATTACACAGCAGACGCTCTTGCGGATGTAGCAGAAGACATCGCGGCGTTTGCCCGCAAAGAAGGCCTGACCGGACACGCGAAGAGTGCGATGATCCGTTCAGAGAAACAGAGGGGACTATGAGCAGATTTCTCAGCAGTAAATACGCATCACTGGAACCATATACGCCGGGTGAGCAGCCTAAGACCAGGGTGCTGACCAAACTCAATACCAACGAATCGCCTTACCCGCCGGCACAGGAAGTGATCGACGCAGCAGCAGAAGCGGCCAGAATGCTCCAGCTGTATCCGGATCCGGATTGCACGGAGCTGCGCAAAGCGATCGCTGCCGTCATGGAAGTCGACCCGGACGAGGTGCTGTGCAACAACGGATCGGATGAGGGACTGTATTTCGCATATCTCGCTTACTGCGACGGCGATACACCGGCAGTTTTCCCGCAGATCTCCTATGGATTCTATCCGGTGTTCGCAGACATCACGGGGATCAACTACAGAGAGATCCCGCTCAGAGATGACTTCAGCATCGCGCCGGAAGATTATTATGACGCGGAAGGGACCGTGTTCATCGCAAATCCGAATGCGCCGACAGGTGTTCCGCTCAGCAGAGCGCAGATCGAAGACATCCTGCAGCACAATCCGGAGAATGTGGTAGTCATTGACGAGGCGTACGTGGACTTCGGCACAGAATCCGCAGTGCCGCTCGTCCGCAAATATGATAATCTGCTTGTCGTTCAGACTTTCTCGAAGTCGAGATCGCTGGCAGGGATGAGACTTGGATTTGTCATCGGGTGCAAAGAGCTGATCGCCGATCTCAACGCACTGAGGTTCTCGACAAACCCTTACAACATCGACAGGATCGCTATGGCTGCGGGGATCGCGACACTGAAGCACGATGAGATCAATAAGGCGCACAACCGGACGGTCATGGAAACGCGTGAATATACTGTGGCTAAACTCAAAGAGATGGGCTTTGTAATGACCAACTCGACGGCGAATTTCATCTTCGTCCGCCATCCTGAAGTCAGCGGAGAGGTCATTTTCCGCAAGCTCAGAGAGAGGGGCGTTATCGTCAGGCACTTCACCAAACCGCAGATCGCGGAATACAACAGGATAACGATCGGTTCCAGAGAGCAGATGGATATCCTGCTCAGGGAGCTGGCAGAGATCATGGAAGAAGAACAGGGATCGGAGGCATAGCTATGAGAAATGCAGAGATAAGCAGAGTAACTGCAGAGACCGACATCAAACTGAGTCTCGATCTGGACGGCAGAGGCAACAGCGATATCGACACCGGCGTGGGATTTCTGGATCACATGCTGACGCTGCTGGCGAGGCATGGGCGTATGGATCTGGCCGTATCGGCCGACGGGGATACCTATGTCGACGATCACCACACTGTCGAGGATGTCGGGATAGCGCTGGGACAGGCATTTGCCAAAGCGCTCGGTGACAAGAGAGGCATCAGGAGATACGGTGACTGCACGCTCCCGATGGACGAGGCACTGATCCTTTCGGCAGTCGACATTTCCGGAAGGGCGTATCTCGGATATGAGCTGGAGATCCCGGCGGAGAAAGTCGGCACATTCGATACAGAGCTCGTCGAGGAATTCTGGCTGGGATTTGTCAGGAACGCGGGTATCACCCTCCACATCAGACAGCTGGCCGGGAAGAATTCGCACCACATCATTGAAGGCGCGTTCAAATCCGTGGCACGCAGCCTGAGAGAGGCCGTCTCCTATGACGAAGCTTTCGCAGATGAGATCCCATCGACGAAGGGCTTGCTGTAAGAGCTATGACAGCGGAGCGCCCGGAGGCGCTTCCGGAAATAACGGGTAAGAACCGGAGAGAAGAATGATTGCAATAATAGATTACGGAGTAGGCAACCTGTTCTCACTGCAGAGCTCTCTGCATGAGATCGGTGCTGAAGCAGTGGTCACTTCGGATGAGCAGGTGATCGCTGAAGCAGACAGAATAATACTGCCGGGCGTCGGAGCTTATGAGGATGCTGCGCGCAAACTCAGAGAGACCGGCATGGCAGACGTCGTGAGAAGGGAGGCTGCTGCAGGCAAACCTCTGCTGGGGATCTGCCTCGGCATGCAGCTGATGTTCGATGTGGGCTATGAATACGGTGAGCACGAAGGCCTCGGCCTGATCCACGGCGCAGTCAAGCCGATCAGTGATGTGATACCGCCTGACTACAAGATCCCGCATATCGGCTGGAACGCACTGAACATCAGGCAGGAGACACCGCTGTTCAAGTACATCAAGGAGGGTGATTACGTGTATTTCGTACACTCTTATTATGCAGCGGACTGTGATGAGTCGGTACTCGCGACGACGGAGTACGGCGCTGATCTGACGGCTGCTGCCGCGAACGGGAATGTCTACGGCTGCCAGTTCCACCCTGAGAAGAGCGGAACGACCGGACTGAACATACTGCGGGCTTTCGTAGAACTGTAGGAGATCGGAGAGTAACGATGCTGATATATCCGGCAATTGATTTATATGACGGCAAAGCGGTCAGATTGTACCGAGGCGACTATGCCCAGATGACCGTTTACAGTGAAAACCCTCCGGAGATCGCCGTGAAGTTCGTCGAGGCTGGCGCACCGCAGATCCATGTGGTGGACCTCGAAGGAGCCAAGGACGGAACCATGCCGAACTTTGAGACGGTCTGCGCGATCAAGAGTGCGGCTGACGAGGCGGCCGGCAGGCCGGGCGGGGCTTTTGTCGAGATAGGCGGCGGCATCCGGGACGATGCTGCGGTAGCACGCTACCTGGAGGCCGGCATCGACAGGGTGATCCTCGGGACAGCAGCGGTGAAGGATCAGGACTTCCTGCGCAGGACGGTGGACCGATACGGTGAGAAGATCGCAGTCGGGATCGATGTACGGGATGGATTTGTCGCTGTCAAAGGCTGGACGGAGCTGTCGGAATACAGCCTGGAAAGTTTTGCACAGCTCATGCAGGACATCGGTGTGAAGACGATCATCTGCACGGACATCTCGCGCGACGGAGCGATGCGAGGAACCAATCAGGAGATGTACAGGCAGCTATCCGCGACGCTTGACATAGATATCGTGGCTTCGGGCGGAGTTTCCACACTTGAGGATGTGGAACAGCTGGCGGCGCTGGGTATCCACGGAGCGATCATCGGCAAAGCGTACTACACAGGCGCGATCGACCTCGCAGAGGCGGTAAGAACAGGAGCAACACAATGATAACCAAGAGGATAATCCCATGTCTGGATGTAAAGGACGGCCGGGTCGTCAAAGGGGTCAATTTCGAGAATCTCGGCGATGTGGCTTCCCCGGTGGACATGGCCAAACTATACACGAATTCCGGCGCTGATGAGCTGGTATTCTACGACATTACGGCAAGTGCGGAGGGGCGTAAACTGTTCACGGAGATCCTTACCGAGACAGCAAGGAACGTCTTCATACCGCTGACTGTCGGCGGCGGCATCAATTCGGTCGCTGACTTCGACCGGGTGCTCAAGTGCGGTGCTGACAAGGTCAGTGTGAATTCCGGCGCGATCAGGAATCCGGCTATCATAACCGAGGCGGCCAAACTCTACGGTGACCAGTGCGTCGTACTCTCGTGCGATATCAAGAGGGTGAATGGCGAGTTCCGCGTCTTCGCGCGAGGCGGCCGTGACGATACCGGCATGGAAGCCATCGAGTGGATCCGCCGTTGTGTCAGCATGGGTGCAGGAGAGGTCGTCGTCAATTCGATCGATACCGACGGAGTCAAGAAAGGGTTTGATATCGAGATGCTGGATGCCGTGTGCAAAGCAGTATCCGTGCCGGTCATAGCATCAGGCGGCGCGGGAAGCATCGATGACTTTATCGAGCTGTTCCGCAAAGTCCCGACAATCGATGCGGGACTCGCGGCGTCGATATTCCATTTTGGTGAGGTCAGTATCGAAGATCTCAAAGCGAGGATGGCTCAGGAAGGGATACCGGTGCGCCGCTGACGGAGCAGGTGTTGTTGCAGAAGAGGGAAACGAAGAATGATCAAGATCGAAGAACTGAAATTTGATGAGAAGGGTCTGATCCCGGCGATCGTCGTGGACGCAGTCACCAAGAGGGTACTGACCCTCGCATATATGAATGAAGAGAGCCTCAGGATCTCGATGGAGAAGGGCCTGACCTGTTTCTGGAGCAGATCCAGACAGGAGCTCTGGCTCAAGGGCGAGACCAGCGGCAATTACCAGCACATCGTGAGCATCACAGCTGACTGCGACAGAGATGCTCTGGTCGTGGTGGTAGAGCCGGACGGGCCGGCGTGCCATCTCGGGACGACTTCCTGCTTCGAGTATCCGGTGTGGGAAAGCGATGAACTCCATGAATTCTCGTATGAAGGCCTGATGGAACTGATCAAAGGCCGCAAGACCGACCCGAAGGAGGGATCGTACACGACCTATCTCTTCAAGAAGGGTCTCGACAAGATCCTCAAGAAGGTCGGCGAGGAGTCGACCGAGGTCATCATCGCTGCCAAATCCGAGGCTGACGCCGATGACAAGGCCGAGACTGTCTACGAGATCGCGGACCTGGCTTATCATGTGATGGTGCTGATGACAGAGGCGGGCATCTCTCTGGAGGATATCCACAGAGAGCTGGCGAAGCGCCACGTGATAGACAAGAAGGTCAAGCAGGAGAAGATGGTATAGGAGATCAGGGAATGCAGAGTTTTGACTTGCACATGCATACCACATATTGCGACGGGAATGATACCGCAGAGGATATGATCCGGGCTGCGGTCGGCCGCGGGCTCAATACAGTCGGGCTGTCCGGCCATTCTTTCACGCCGCACGATACGGAGTACTGCATGAGCAGAGCGGGTACGGAACAGTACATCTCGGAGGTGCTCGCGCTCAAGGGCAAATACCGTGACAGGATCAGAGTGCTGCTCGGGATCGAAATGGACTATTACGCAGATACCGATCCTTCGCCTTACGATTACATTATCGGATCGTTGCACTACATGTTTGCGGGACAGAACTGGAGTGATGTCGATGCGGACGCGGATACGCTCGTGAATTTTGCAGGGAAATGCTTCGGCGGCGAGATGATGCCGGTCGCAGAACTGTATTACGATACTGTGGCGGATATCGTGAGAGTGACGGACTGCGATATCATAGGACACTTTGATCTGATCACCAAATTCATCGAGAAATTTGCTCTGAACGCCGACGGGTCGGTCGTGAGAACCGACGGAAGTATACCGGAAGGCGCCGCGCCGCTGCTTGATACTTCCGATCCCTGTTATGTCAATGCCTGGAAGAAGGCGGCTGACAGGATCTTCGAAGACTGTGCTGCCAGAGCTGCGGCAGGGTACGTCAACCGGCTCGAGCGGCTGGGGATCCTCGCGGCGGGCGACAAACCGGTTTTCGAGATCAACACAGGCGCGATTGCCAGAGGGTACAGGACGACACCTTATCCGGCACAGGACCAGATCGATTACATCAAGTCCAGAGGAGGTGTTCTCATCCTCACATCAGACAGCCACAGTGCTGGGAATGTAGGCTACAGGTTCGAAGAATTCGAAGCGCTGCTGTAATCGGGTACGTCTCGATCAATATTTCAATAGATGCACGGCTCTTCGTTGTACTCCTGCAGGAGTATGAAACGGAGAGTTTTTTCTTTATCGGGTTTACTGGCTGAGAGCCAGCGTGATAAAATTCCTGTTGGAACAGGCGGGAAACGCAGGCAATGCACTGACGGCAGCCCGCATAACAGCACATTGATCATATTATCAGCAAACATTCACCAGAAGGAGACACTATGTATACAATTACCGATCTGTATGACCTCGATCATACCCTGGCCAAGGATTTTCTCAGCCAGTTCACTTATCCGTGGGAAGCACTCAAGGGCATCAAGGAATTCATCCTCCAGCTCGGACCGACACTCGATCCTGAGGAGTATGAGGAAGTCAGTGAGAATGTCTGGGTACACAAGACTGCCAAAGTCTTCCCGTCAGCATATCTCGGAGCACCATGCATCATCGGACCGAAGACTGAAGTGAGACACTGCGCTTTCGTCAGAGGATCCGCGCTGGTAGGCGCTGACTGCGTCGTCGGCAACTCCGTCGAACTCAAGAACGTGATCCTCTTCGACCACGTCCAGACACCGCACTATAATTACGTCGGTGACTCGATCCTCGGATACTACAGCCACATGGGTGCTGGATCGATCACATCCAACGTCAAATCCGACAAGAAACTCGTAGTTGTCCACAATGGTACGGAAGACATCGAGACAGGCATCAAGAAGTTCGGCGCAATGCTGGGCGATTATGTAGAGGTCGGATGCAACTCAGTATGCAATCCTGGAACAGTGATCGGACGCCACAGCAACATCTATCCGACATCCTGTGTGCGTGGAGTCGTTCCTGAGAACAGCATCTACAAGAACAGTGGCGAAGTGATAGAGAAGAAATAGTAAACGGTACGGATCAATACGTAACCGAATCAGGCCTGAGTGACAGCTTCTTTGCTCAGGTCTGTTTTATTGTAATAGATCGTTGAGATGACTGTGCAGACGATCCATCCCAGTGGATAACCCAGGCAGACCGGGATCA
Source organism: Mogibacterium sp. (assembly GCA_017434025.1). Classification (GTDB taxonomy): domain Bacteria; phylum Bacillota; class Clostridia; order Peptostreptococcales; family Anaerovoracaceae; genus Crickella. Next base: position 41,680 of record JAFRGC010000046.1, read on the forward strand.
TCTCGTTGACGAAAAAGTGGGTGAGAACAAACAGATAGATCTGCCGGAAGATCACGTAGGAGAATATGGTGATCAGCATCGGCGCGCGTGAATTGCCAGCTCCGCGAAGGCCGGAGTTCATCACGTTCGCAGAGCATGTGATCACATAGAACGGCGACATCCATCGGAGGATCCGGGCGCCGTTCATCACGACTTCCGGCTTAGCGTTGAAGAAATGCACCAGATCAGGTGCGAATATCAGGACCGGAAGGGACAAAGTCGCGGTAATAAGCGAGCTGATGATGATCGCTGTCTTGACGCCTGTACGGGCACGGTCGACCTGACCGCATCCGATGTTTTGGCCGACGAAAGTGGTAGCTGCGAGAGCGATAGACTGCATCGGCAGCAGCAGGAGGCCGTCGATCTTGGAGTAGGCGGTCCATCCCGACATGACGTCAGCACCGAAATAGTTGATATATCCCTGAACAATGATGTTCGAGAACGAAATGATGCCCATCTGAAGTGCCGCCGGGAGGCCGATCCTGATGATCTGCTTGAGGATGACCGGATCGATCTTCATCTCGTGCATATTGAGACGTATGCACGTATCGGTACGGAAGAGGGCGATCATTACCATGACTGCAGAGACGCCCATCCCGATCACGGTTGCCAGCGCAACACCTTCAACACCCATATGGAATACGATGACAAATGTGAGATCGAGAATGACATTGAGAGAGATCGCTGCCGCCAGATAGTAAAATGGCCTGGTGGAATCGCCGATCGCCCGCAGTGCCGCCGCGCCGATGTTGTAGAACATCAGACCGCCGATGCCTGCGAAGAATATCATGAGATAGAGCCTCGCCTCAGGCATTACTTCATCCGGAGTGTTCATCATCCTGAGGAACGGATCCTTGAGGAGGATACCCGCGATTGCCATCACAATAGATATAAAGAGAGTCATTACGATCGATGTGTGGACAGCGCGCTGAGCGGCATCTTCTCGCTTCGCTCCGTAATTCTGCGAGATGACGACTCCGGCACCGCTGGAGAATCCAAGATACAGACTGATGATCGTATTGATGATAGGACCGACAGTACCGACCGCGGAGAAAGATTCGTTGCTGACATAATTGCCGACGACCCATGCGTCGACCAGGTTATAGAGCTGCTGGAAGACATTTCCGAGAAGCAGAGGAATAGAAAAGGATATGAGCAGTCTGGCGATATTGCCGTCTGTCATATCCAGATTCTTATTATTGCCCGGAGCAAATCTGAACTTGGCCATAATCTCTCTGCGCTATGCCGCGTAACGTCTGAAATCCTTCTTACAGTAAAAACATTACACCTAATTAAATTCTATTTCAATATAAGAGGGAATTCGGGACTTTGTTGAAACTTTTCCATATGACTGGGTCGGCACCATATGGGAAAAGTATCGTGAGCATAATATGAAACGAATAGCGTAGCCTTTCAATAATGATTGAAGAATCCAGTGTTCAATGGTAGAATTATATGTCAGCTGACAGCACTTTAATATGTATATAATACACTTTTAATATATATTGGGAGGTTCATAATGAGCACAGAGAGAAGAGTGGGGACAGTATCACGCGGTATCAGATGTCCGATCTTCCGTGAGGGAGATGACCTTGGAGCACAGGTAGTAGAAAGCGTTCTTGCTGCAGCAGAGTCAGAAGGGTTTGAGATCAGAGATAAAGACGTACTTTGCATCACTGAGTCGGTAGTCGCCAGATGCCAGGGCAATTATGCCAGCGTCGACGCGATCGCGGCAGACGTCAAGGCCAAGCTCGGCGGAGAGACGATAGGCATCATCTGGCCGATCCTTTCCAGAAACAGATTTGCGATCTGCCTCAGAGGTATGGCAATGGGAGCGAAGAAAGTCGTTCTCATGCTCAGCTATCCGTCAGATGAGGTCGGCAATGCTCTCCTGACATTCGACCAGGTCGACAATGCAGGTGTCAACCCTTACAGCGATGTGCTCACACTTGAGAAATACAGAGAACTGTTCGGCGAGAACAAGCATCAGTTCACCGGTGTTGACTATGTTAAGTACTATGGCGATCTGATCGCTGAAGTCGGCGCAGAAGTCGAGATCATTTTCGCTAACCATGCAGAGGAGATCCTCAACTACACCGACAAAGTTATCACCTGCGACATCCACACCAGAGCCCGCACCAAGAGGATCCTCAGGAGCAAAGGCGCTACTGTATACGGAATGGATGAGATCCTGAATGCGCCGATCGATGGCAATGGATTTAACGAGAAGTACGGCCTGCTCGGATCCAACAAGGCTACTGAGAACACCGTCAAGCTCTTCCCGAGAGACTGTCAGGGTCTTGTGGACGGCATCCAGGCAGAGATGCTGGAGAAGACTGGCAAGCACATCGAGGTCATGGTATACGGCGACGGAGCATTCAAAGACCCTGTAGGCAAGATCTGGGAGCTTGCAGACCCTGTAGTTTCCCCGGCATACACAGCAGGACTCGAAGGAACTCCGAACGAGCTCAAGCTCAAATACCTGGCAGACAATGATTACTCCAACCTGTCCGGCGAGGAGCTGAGAGAGGCGATTTCGCAGGCTATCAAGGAGAAGGATTCAGACCTCGTAGGCAACATGGCATCCGAGGGAACAACACCGAGAAGACTCACAGACCTGATCGGCTCACTCTGCGACCTGACATCCGGCTCAGGAGACAAGGGTACACCGGTGGTATACATTCAGGGATACTTCGATAACTACACAACCGGAAGATAGACAATCAGTTGATATAGAAAAGATCCCGCACCGTTCGGTGCGGGATCTTATTGTTTTGATTGTTGTTATCGTGACGATCTCGATTATCTGTTCTTTGCAGCCTGCTTTGCAGCCTTTGCAGCAGCAAGTCCATCGTCGTACTCTCCGGAAACCTTTCTGTCCCAGAAGTCCTTTGTCTCTTTGGCAACAACGCCGGAGAGAGCGAAGAGTGCGATAACGTTCGGGAATGCCATCAGTCCGTTCATCAGGTCTGCGAAATCCCACAGTGTGTTCAGTGCTACGAATGGTCCGATTGCTACAGCAGCAACGTATACCCATCTGTAAACCTTAAGAGCTGCCTGGTTACCATTTGTCAGGTAGTCGAAGCATCTCTCAGCGTAGTAGTCCCAACCAAGGATAGTCGAGAATGCGAAGAGTCCAAGCGAGAGAGCGAGGATCAGAGCACCAACGATATCCGGCCATGGGAGACCATTACTGAATGAATAGATTGTAACGAGTACGCCCTCGAGACCCTGCTCGTGAGCACCTGTCATTACGATGCAGAGACCTGTCATTGTGCAGATAACGATTGTGTCGAGGAATGTACCAGTTGAGGATACCATGCCCTGACGTACGCACTCCTTAGTCTGAGCAGCAGCTGCTGCGATAGGAGCGGAACCAAGACCAGCCTCGTTCGAGAAGATACCTCTCGCAACACCCTTCTGCATTGCCAGCCACATTGCACCGAATGCGCCGCCTGCAACAGCTCTTGCACCGAATGCACCAGCGAATACCTCAACGATAGCGTGTGGCAGCTGGCCGATGTTATAGAAGAAAATCAGAAGAGCTGATACTACGTACAGAACCATCATAGCAGGTACGATTCTCTCAGTTACCTGAGCGATTCTCTCGATACCACCGATGATTACCAGGATAACAGCGATTGTGATAACGACAGTTGTGATAACTCTTGCATAGCTGTAGCTGCCGAACATGATGTGTGATTCATCAGGGTCAACTACTCTTACGATAGCGCCAACGATACCATTCATCTGTGTGGATGTTCCGATACCGAGAGCTCCAGCCAGCGACCCAAACAGTGCGAACATCTTAGCAAGCCATTTCCAGCTCTCGCCCATACCTTTCTCAATGTAGTAGAAAGGTCCGCCAAGGATGCTGCCGTCTGGCTTAACCTGTCTGTACTTGACAGCGAGAACACCTTCTGCATACTTTGTTGCGATTCCGAAGAATGCAGCAAACTCCATCCAGAAGAGTGCTCCAGGACCACCGCCCATGATAGCTGTAGCAACACCTACGATGTTACCGGTACCTACGGTAGCAGCCAGAGCTGTTGTCAGAGCTCCGAAGCTGGATACGTCTCCCTCGCCGCCATCCTCGTTGTTAACAGCATACTTGAGGGACAGTGGAATGTGCTTCTGAGCGTGGAACTTGGTCTTAGTTGATAGTACGATACCGACCGCGATGATGAGAACCATCATCACGATGCCCCATACCCAACCGTCTAGGGTGCTGATGATTTCGCCAATGCTCATATAATACCTCCTTACAAAATAACATACATATAAAAGATTGGCCGTACTCGTCCAGATTGAAGACATAATACACCAATCTGAATTTATACATTAAAATTCTAAAACCCATATTTGGGATTGTCAAACAGAAATATCGTCAAAAAAATGTCAAAATTCACCAAAACTTCACAAATCGTTGATTTTTCAATACTTTAATAACAACTTATAAAAAACACTGTTACAAAAAAATACATAGCGATACGCGAAATATGCGAAAGCCTTGAAAAATAAGAGGTTTCTGCAGATTCTGCTCTCCACAGGAAGAGAGTATCTGTGATCACAGCACAGATCAAAAGAAATGTAGAAATCATGAGCTGATAATGATAAAATAATTCAGTTATACGCGGTTATACGCGGGATTAGGCTGGGGTATCTCGAGGGTACTCGGACCTAATCCCACCATTAACGAACTAATGGCGGGAGGAATATTATAATGGAAGAGAATTATCGCCCTTATCTGGAGGATAAGGAAGCAGTGCTCAGCCGGACGGAATCGGACGCGTCCGGATTGAGCTCAGCCGAGGCACAGGCCAGGCTGGAACAGTACGGTCCGAACAAACTGATTGAAGCGAAGAAGAGAAGCGCGATCCTGAGATTCTTCGATCAGATGAAGGATCCTATGATCATCATTCTGCTGGTCGCAGCCGCACTGTCATTCTTTACATCGATCTATCAGCATGAGAACCCGGCGGATGTCTTTATCATCCTGTTCGTGGTCGTGCTCAACTCCGTACTCGGAGTCATACAGGAGAGCAAGGCGGAAGAAGCCATCGAGGCGCTCAAGAAGATGACGGCTGCCAAGACCAAAGTCTTAAGAGACGGTGTCATCACGACTGTTGAGAGCGACATGCTCGTTCCGGGAGATGTGATCGTCCTCGAGGCAGGCGACAGTATCCCTGCAGACGGCAGGATCATCGAAGAGGCATCCATGAAGGTCGAGGAGGCAGCACTGACCGGTGAGTCGGTGCCTGTCACCAAGCAGAGCGATGCGATCGAACTCGGCAAAGACGCGAAGGATGTTCCGCTCGGAGATCGCAAGAACATGGTTTACATGGGCAGCACCGTGGTATACGGTCGCGGCAAGGCTGTCCTCACCGGTACAGGAATGTCCACCGAGATGGGTAAGATCGCTGATGCCATCGCACAGGCAGAGGAAGAACTCACTCCGCTGCAGATCAAGCTGGCGCAGCTCTCCAAGATCCTGACCAAGCTCGTCATCGGCATCTGCATATTCATTTTCGCGCTCGGCGTCATCAAAGCCGGACACCTCAGCATGGACGTCATGATCGACACCTTCATGCTGGCGATCTCGCTGGCTGTTGCCGCGATTCCGGAAGGCCTTGTAGCGGTAGTCACGATCGTGCTTTCCATAGGCGTGACCAAAATGTCTCAGCGCAATGCGGTCATCAGACGACTCACGGCGGTAGAGACCCTCGGATGCGCGCAGATCATCTGCTCGGACAAGACCGGTACACTGACACAGAACAAGATGACGGTAGTCGATTACTACTCGCAGGATCAGGATGTCCTGGCTGCAGGTATGGCGCTTTGCTCAGATGCTGAGCTCAAAGTGACTGAGTTCGGTGAGGAAGTCGTCGGAGAGCCGACTGAGGCTGCACTTGTCGCATATTCATCGATGCAGAATCTCCCGAAGCCGGGTCTGGTCAAGCTGTTCCCGCGTGTCGGAGAAGCTCCGTTCGACTCTGGCCGTAAGATGATGTCGACCGTCCACAGGAATACCGAGATGGATACTCCGGGCGACATGACGACTGAACTTGACGAACTGTTCGCCAAGTCGGAATATGTACAGTTCACCAAGGGCGCTCCGGATGTGGTGCTCAGACACTGTTCCTATATACTTTCCGAATCAGGCATCGTTCCGCTGACTGATGAGTATGCTGCCAAAGTCAGAAGAGAGAATGCCAGAATGGCAGGTAAAGCCCTGAGAGTTCTTTCCCTTGCTGTCAGAGCACATCACGCAAGACCGGATGATTTCTCTGATCAGGCACTCGAGCACGACCTTATATTCGTCGGACTCGTCGGAATGATCGACCCGATCAGACCTGAGGTCAAAGCTGCTGTTGCGGAATGCCGCCAGGCTGGCATCAGACCGATCATGATCACCGGCGACCAGCTTGACACAGCAGTCGCTATCGGTAAAGACCTCGGTATCATCGACAGTGCTGATGACGCAGTTCTCGGAGCGGCACTCGACGACATGACAGATGAAGAGCTCCTCAACAAGGTAGGGACCTATTCCGTTTACGCGAGAGTACAGCCTGAGCACAAAGTCCGTATCGTCAAAGCATGGCGTGCGCGCAGCATGGTAACCGCAATGACCGGTGACGGCGTCAACGACGCGCCGGCGATCAAGTCTGCGGATATCGGCGTCGGCATGGGCATCACCGGTACAGATGTTACCAAGAATGTCGCGGACATGATCCTCGCGGATGACAATTTTGCAACTATCGTTTCAGCAGTAGAGGAAGGCCGCAGGATCTATTCCAACATCCGCAAGGCCATCCAGTTCCTGCTGGCTACCAATATAAGTGAAGTACTTTCGATCCTCATCGCTACGATGCTGAACTTCACGATCCTCAAACCTGCGCACCTGCTGTGGATCAATCTGATCACAGACTCGCTCCCAGCACTCGCCCTCGGACTCGAGGACGGTGAAGGCGATGCGATGAAGCAGAAGCCTAGGAGCGCGCGTGAGGGCGTTTTCGCCGGCGGAATGGACAGAGACATCATCTATCAGGGGTCGGTCACAACGCTGCTGGTTCTCACGGCATACTTTGTCGGAGAGTTTCTGCAGACCGGACAGTGGCATATCACTGCCAGCAATGACGGTATCACAATGGCGTTCCTGACAATGTCGATGTGCGAGATATTCCATTCATTCAACATGAGATCGAGACGCCACTCCGTATTCACACTGTCAAAACAGAACTTCTGGCTGTGGGGTTCCGCGGCAGCTGCAATGCTGCTGACTACTGTCGTCATAGAGATCCCGGCTCTCGCAGCACTGTTCGAGTTCTCGACGATCAGTCTCAGAGAGTATGGCATTGCGATGGGCCTCGCGATACTGATCATACCGATCGTAGAGATCGTCAAAGTATTCCAGAGGGCAAGCGCCAGGAGGAAGGGCGAAGAACTCCGCAGCTGATTGCTGCAGGGTGCAAATATATATATAGGTATATAAATTGGAAGATAACAAAGAATTACAACAAAACAAGTCAAATCGCAGCACAGCGGCAGGGCCGAACCCAAACGGCCGTGCGTCTGACCGCCTGGGAACTGAGCCAGTCCATGGCCTGATGCTCAAGATGTCCGCGCCGCTGATGGTGTCGATGTTCGTGATGGCACTGTATAATATCGTGGACTCGATATTCCTCGGCATGTACAGTACTGACGCGCTGACGGCGGTGTCATACTGCTTCCCGTTCCAGAACCTCAACGTAGCGTTCGGTGTCGGAACCTCCATTGGTATGAGCGCGCTGCTCTCCAGATATCTCGGCGCTAAGGAGTATGAGAAAGCAGACAAAGTCGCGCACAACGGATTTGTACTGGCGGTGATCAACTACACGCTGTTCTTCGTGATCGGATGTTTTGCGCATAAGATCATGACAGCGATGACGTCAGACACCACGAACGCGCAGATAATCGCTGACGGTACTATTTATCTGAGGATCACTCAGTGGCTCTCGATCGCACCGATGATCCAGTCGATGTTCGAGAGGCTGCTGCAGGGTACCGGCAGGACCAAATACATATTCTACATGCAGCTTTCCGGCACTCTGTTCAATGCGATCGTAGACCCGATCCTGATCTTCGGACTGCTCGGCATGCCTCGGATGGGAGCCAAAGGCGCCGCGCTGGCGACCGTATTCGGACAGATCCTCGGCTGCATACTCGGCCTCACATTCAACAAGAAATTCAACAAAGAAGTCGCTCTGTCGATCCGCAAGGTGAGACCGCACTGGCAGACGATGAAGGACATATACAGGATCGGTATCCCTTCGATCGTCCTGCAGTCTGTCGGAGCGCTGATGAACTTCAGTATCAATCAGATCCTGTCGATGTTCTCCGATCTCGCGGTAACGACTTTTGGCGTATACTTCAAGCTGCAGAGTTTCGTGTTCATGCCGCTGTTCGGACTGAACAACGGATCGGTGCCGATCATCGCATATAATTACGGAGCAGACAGGAAAGACAGGCTTGAACAGTGCATGAGACTTGGTGTCAGATACGGTGTCGGTGTCATGTCGGTAGGCACGCTGCTCTTCTGGCTGTTCCCGGAACAGCTGATGGCGCTGTTCAGCGCACCGCCTGAGATGGTATCGATGGGTGTCGTTGCGCTTCACATCATGTCGCTCAACTTCCCGTTCGCAGGTTACGCAATCATGAGAGGCGCGACCTTCCAGGCGCTGGGCAAGAGTGTCTACAGTATGAATATCTCTCTCGTCAGGCAGCTTGGAATCATCATTCCGGCAGCGTTTATCCTGGCGAAGATCGGCGGAGTCAATATGGTCTGGTGGGCATTCCCGATCGCTGAGATCGCGGGCTTCACGATGTCTGCGATGTACACGAGGCGCATCAGGAAGACTATACTTAGCAAGATGACTCCGAGATAACAATTGTGTTAGTATATTTATAGGACTTTAACCGGAAAGGATATAGGGGAATTATGGCTAAGAAGAAGATAATGCTTACAGGCGACCGTCCGACGGGCAGACTCCATATCGGACACTACGTAGGATCTCTCAGACAGAGAGTCGAGATCCAGAACAGCGGCGAGTATGACGATGTGTTCGTCATGATCGCAGACGCACAGGCACTCACGGATAATTTTGACAATCCGGACAAAGTAAGAGAGAGCGTCATGCAGGTAGCGATGGACTATCTGTCAGTAGGACTCGATCCGGCGAAAACTCACATGTTTATCCAGTCAGAGCTTCCGCAGCTCCACGAGCTGACGGTATACTATATGAACCTCGTTACCGTTTCGAGAGTACAGAGAAACCCGACGGTCAAATCCGAGATCAAGATGAGGGGCTTCGAGGGCGAGAGCGTTCCTGTTGGTTTCTTCACATATCCGATCAGCCAGGCTAGTGACATCACCGCTTTCAAAGCGACGATCGTTCCGGTCGGCGAAGATCAGGAGCCTATGCTCGAGCAGTGCAGAGAGATCGTGAGATCTTTCAACCGCTTATACAACTGCGATGTACTCGTAGAGCCTGAGATCTATCTCCCTCCGAACGAAGCATGTCTGAGACTGCCGGGAACTGATGGACAGGCGAAGATGTCGAAATCCCTGGGCAACACGATCTACCTGTCCGATGACGAGGAGACGCTCAGGAAGAAAGTCATGTCGATGTTCACAGATCCGGGACATCTTAGGATCGATGATCCTGGCAAGATCGAGGGCAATACTGTATTCACATATCTGGACGCTTTCGTACAGCCGGATTCTTTCGAGAAGTTCCTGCCTGAGTATAAAGATCTCGATGAACTCAAGGCTCACTATCAGAGAGGCGGCCTCGGAGATGTCAAAGTCAAGAAGTTCCTGTTCAAGGTCCTCAACGAGTTCCTGACTCCGATCCGTGAGAAGAGAGCGTATTACGAGGCTCATCCTGAAGAAGTCATCGCAGCTCTGACGGACGGAACCGCTGCAGCAAGAGCGAAAGCTGCCGAGACTCTGGCTGAGGTCAAGCATGCGATGAAGATCGACTACTTCGAGAGCTGGGCTGAGGAGTATGGCGCGTAACAGCTATATATACTGACGGCTGCTTGATTCGACCACACATATATTGATAACAATGAAAGAAGCATCCTGTCCTGGCGCATATCGGCGCAGGGGGAGATGCTTCTTTTTAATCTTCACAATAACTACGAATTAATTGGACGATTGGATGCTACAATTCTCATGTATGGTTGGAGAATCATCATCGCTGCAAAGAGCAGTTTGACCAATTGAAATGATAAGAAAAGTTGCAGGCATCTACTTCAGCCCTGTCGGCGGGACGGCAAGCATGATCGAAACACTTGCTGCCAGGATCGCATCAGGCCTGAACGAATGCAGCCCGGAGGGCATCACAACTGAATCATATGACCTGCTGAGTATGGAAGATGCCGAACTGCAATTCGACGAAGAGACTATAGCGGTTATTGGCATGCCGGTATATGTTGGCAAAGCGCCCCTTCCGGGAATTGATTCTCTGAACAGGATCAGGGCGAACGGCACGATGGCAGTGATCGCCGTTTCTTACGGCGGCCGGACTTACGGCAACGCGCTGTATGAACTGCAGCACCATGCAGAGGAGAACGGGTTCAAGGTGATCGGCGCAGGAGCTTTTGGCATCAGATACAAGAACAGAGGGATCTTCCACAGATCTCCGGCAGGCAGGATGGATTCTGACAGGATGAATTCATTCTGCAATGCCGCCGCAGCCAAGATCAAGCGTCTGGCCGGATGCGAGATCGACGGCCTGAGGATCAAACCAGCTCCGGTCGAAGTTGCCGGAAAGATGCCGGTCCACCGCATCAGCAAACTGTCGCCGCGCGCAGCTGCAGCCGCCCAGGGAGTGCTGGAAAGGCTGTCACTGATCCACAGAGAATCCGAGTGGTATCTGTGATCCCGCGTTTCTGAGGAGTGACCATACAGAGCCGGAGAATTTAGAGAAATAGATCCCGATCCATCATCCCGATGAGGTCGGGATATTTGTTTGCCGGGATCAAAACGATTCTTACAGGAGCCATTTTCTATCTGAGCCTATGGAGTTTCACACTTGCACACAATGATTGTGTGCCAGCAGCTCTTGCCGACATGCAATGCGCATCTTTATTAGATGGAGGCATAACTATTATGCCTGAAGGGGTTCTGAGGTGGTGGTGCTGCAAATGATAGCCTGGAGGATGCAATACTCTTGGAATATAATACAGATATTGTATACAATAAGCCGGAGAGTTGGCAGATTCCTGCGCACAATTTGACAGCTGTTACATGTGGAGATCTGTATAATTGAAAGATTGTATTACAAAATTGCTCGGAGCAGAGCGATAAAATGTAAAAAGTCTGTTAAATCAGTGATTATGTGGCGAATTAAGTTGACAGTGGGCGGCTGCACAGCTAGAATACATGTATACAAAAAGACGAAAATATGGCCGTCAGCATGACTAATATGACTGTGCGCATATTCACCAATACGATCAACAACACAAGGAACAACACGAGGAACAACATGAGCAATACTGAATTAGACAAGATCGACAGCTTTGATGCGATGGACAATACAAATAAGAGGAGGGCTAAGCTCAGCAACAGGACTAACCTGCTGGAGATGGAGGCTGTCCGCTATGAGGTGCAGGACATTCCTTCCCCAAATCTGTTCAGGGAGTTTTTCGAGTACACTGAGATCCCTAAGGTCGGATTCAACTTCAGGACCAGCCCGTACGATATGCCGGAGCAGATCTACATTACTGACTCCACATTCCGCGACGGCCAGCAGTCGAGGGAACCTTATACTCTCAAGCAGATCACCGACATCTTCAAGCTGATGTCTAGGCTGTCCGGCCCGAACGGCATCATCAGGCAGACAGAATTCTTCACCTACAGCGACCGTGACAAGGCAGCTATCAGAGCGTGCCAGGATCTTGGCCTTGAGTTCCCGCAGATAACCACCTGGATCCGCGCGAAGAAAGAGGACTTCAAGATCGTCAAAGAGATGGGTGTCAAGGAGACCGGCATTCTTACCAGCTGCTCCGACTACCACATCTTCTACAAGCTCGGCATGTCGAGGAAGCAGGCGATGAATCATTACCTCTCCGTGGTGTACGATGCTTTCGAGGCAGGGATCAAACCGCGCTGCCATCTGGAGGACATCACAAGAGCGGACTTCTACGGATTTGTCGTACCGTTCGTGACCGCCGTGCAGGACATGGCACGCGAGGCAAAACTCCCGGTCAAAATCAGATTGTGCGATACGATGGGTTACGGCGTTCCGTATCCTGGAGCGACGATGCCGAGATCAGTCGCGGGCGTCATCTACGGACTCAAACAGTACGCCGGCGTTCCGAGCGAAGATCTCGAGTGGCACGGTCACAATGATTTCTACAAAGCGGTCGTCAACGCAGCCACAGCCTGACTGTACGGATGCGGAGCAGTCAACTGCACTTTGTTCGGCATAGGCGAGCGCACCGGCAATATCCCGGTAGAGGCAATGGTGTTCGAATACGCACAGCTCAGAGGGACCCTGGATGGCATGGATACAACAGCTATTACTGATCTCGTAAGATACTACGAGCAGCAGGTCGGATACACGATGCCGCCGCAGACACCTTTCGCAGGAGCGAACTTCAACGTTACGAGAGCAGGTATCCACGCGGACGGACTGCTCAAGAATGAAGAAATATACAACATCTTCGACACAGGCAAATTCCTCAACAGGCCGCCGCTGGTCAACATCAACCAGGCTTCCGGCGCAGCAGGCATCGCTCACTGGATCAACAGCAGCTACGGACTCAAGGGCGACAAGCAGGTCAACAAGCACAGCGACATCGTTGCATACATCAAAGCCTGGGTCGACAGCGAGTACGAGAGCGGCCGTGTGGCTGAGATCGGCGGACAGGAGATCCACAACAAGATCAATGAATTCATGACAGAGAGGTAGGACATGAACAGTACTTCCGCAGATAAAGTGCTCAGAGCACTGCCTAAGAACGGCGAGTTTGGTGCAGGCAGCGCAATAGGCCTCAGATACGCGAAGATACGCGCAGAACTGACGGATCTCGGTCTCTACGACAGAGATTCTCTGATCATGCTTAGGGACGGAGCCGGCAGAGTCGTGCTGGATTGTTACGGCAGGAGAGTCAGCCCTGACGTTTTCGGTGAGATACAGGCGGAGCTCGCGGTTCTGACCAGCGGGAAATACTCCAAAGCCTACTCCCGCAGGAACAGAGCGGTCAAAGCCTCGAATGACGACATGGCGATGATGTTCGGCTACAAAGTGAGCAGAACAGAGAGCGCCGGCCCGGGGACGATCGCGTGCCTGATCAGAGACAGAGGCTTTATCGTGACGGCGAGATTCCCGAGTGAACTGATCGCAGCATGCATCCTCATGGAGAAGATGTGCAAAACAGAGATCCTGTCACACCATATCGGCAGAGTGCACCACCTGAATCCTGTGCTCAGCGCCGTTGGTCACAGAGTATACATGACGAAATACTCGAAGAAGGCCAGGGAGGCAAGTGAGGCTGACGCAGCAGCGGGCAATAACAATGCCCCGGCAGAAATCAGCGACCTCGCTCTGAGAGAAGCGGTCATAGAATACGGCAAACTTCTGGTCGAGAACAGGCTCATCCAGGCAACCTGGGGCAATGTTTCGGTGAGGATCGATGATGACAGGTTCCTGATCACACCGTCAGGCGTCAATTACGACCTGATCAAGCCGGAAGAGATCGTTGAGATCAGAGTGGATGACGGAAGTTACGCGGAAGGCCTCCGCCCATCCAGCGAGAGGATCCTCCACCGGCTGGTCTACAAAGAGAGACCGGACATCAAAGCGATCATCCATACCCATTCGTCCAACTGCCAGGTGTTCGCGGCGTGCCACGAGCCCCTCAAGACAGGCGGCATCGATTATCCTTGCGCAGAGTACGGTATGAGCGGTTCTGCCAAATTGGCGGAAAATGTCGCTGCAGTCATGGCGAATCATGACGGATGCATCATGGCGAATCACGGATTCGTCGCGGGAGACGTATCCCTCGCCGCAGCCCTCGAGAGAGCGAAGCAGGCAGAGGAAGCGGCAGGACGGATCCTTGGCGATGTATCAATAGACTGATTTGCGCAAAATGCGGCAATAATTCCACAATACGACGCCTGCTGAAGCTGTGATTTCTCAGTGCGGACTATATTAATCACCTGACACCAAAACGATAGACATTGTCTATCGTTTTTTGTAAAAATGTATTGGTAAAAATCTGTACCACCTCATATAATCTACTTGGAAGAAGCTGAAAGGCTTTGAAATATACGCGTTTGCAAGATCAACAGTAATTGTTCCGGGAGGAAAACAACAATGATCAGATATATCCCGCAGGGCACACAATGGGTCAACGGTGCTCCGCAAGCAGCAGCCGAAAGCGTTGACAAATGCGCCGGCCGCAACGGCACTATCGCTTACCAGATCATGAACGCACACCGTGATCAGACAGAGGACGGGATCTTTCATATCAGGTTTGACGCGCTGGTGTCCCACGACATCACTTATGTAGGAATCATCCAGACCGCCAGAGCGAGCGGACTCAAGGAATTCCCTATCCCTTATGCTATGACGAACTGCCACAACAGCCTGTGCGCAGTAGGCGGAACGATCAACGAGGATGACCACGTATTCGGTCTCTCGGCTGCCAAGAAATACGGCGGCATCTATGTTCCGGCCAATCAGAGCGTCATCCACTCTTACGCAAGAGAAGAACTGACAGCTTGCGGAAACATGATCCTCGGATCAGACAGCCATACCCGTTACGGTGCTCTCGGTACGATGGGCGTCGGCGAGGGCGGGCCGGAGCTCGTCAAGCAGCTTCTTAAGAACACTTACGATATCAACCCTCCTGAAGTCGTGCTCTGCTACGTTACCGGCAAGCCTCGCAAAGGCATCGGCCCTCACGATGTAGCGATCGCGCTCGTCAAGGAGACCTTCGGCAAAGGCCTGGTCAAGAACAAGATCCTTGAGTTCGCAGGCCCGGGGCTGGAATACCTTCCGTATGATTTCCGCAGCGGCATCGATGTCATGACGACTGAGACCACATGCCTCTCATCCATCTGGGCAACAGATGAGGAGATCAGGAAGTACTACGAGATCCATAAGCGCCCAGAGTGCTACAGGAAGCTCGAACCGGCAGAAGGCGCTTACTACGATGCCATCATCACGATCGAACTCGATAAGATGGAATCGATGATCGCGCTTCCGTTCCATCCGTCCAATGCTTATACGATCCATGAGTTCCTTGAGAACGCAGATGAGATCCTCGCAGGCGTTGAGGCTGAAGCAGCGAAGAAGTTCCCTAAGGCTCATCTGGATCTGCGTTCCAAGATCAGCGAAGCGGGCGTTCTCGCTAACCAGGGCATCATTGCAGGCTGCTCGGGCGGTATCTTCGACAACATCGTAGAAGCAGCTGACATTCTCGAAGGCGGCAGCACAGGCAATGGCTATTTCTCACTGTCCGTATATCCGACGAGCGTACCGACCAGCCTCGCACTCACACGTGCAGGCAAGACTGAGGCACTGCTCGAAGCAGGCGCAGTGATCAAGCCATCGTTCTGCGGACCATGCTTCGGTGCAGGAGACGTTCCTGCCAACAACGGTCTCTCGCTCCGCCACACCACCAGGAACTTCCCGAACAGAGAAGGTTCCAAGCCGGGAGAAGGCCAGATCAGCGCAGTAGCCCTGATGGATTCGAGATCGATCGCTGCTACCGCTAAGAATGGTGGATACATCACAGCAGCAACCGATATAGATTACGAGACAGAGCATCTCGAATATGAATTTGACAATGCAGTATACAAGAAGCGCTGCTACTATGGATTCGGCAAAGCGGATCCTGACGCAGAGCTGATCCTCGGACCGAACATCACGGACTGGCCGAAGATGTACCAGCTCGCTGACAACATGCTGCTCGAACTGGCTGCGGTCATCCGCGACCCGGTCACAACGACTGACGAGCTGATCCCGTCCGGAGAGACTTCTTCGTACAGGAGCAATCCTCTGCGTCTGTCCGAGTTCGCACTTTCACGCCGCGTCCCTGAGTATGTAGGACGTTCCAAGGCTGTCGCAGCAGACGAGGCTGCACGCCGCGCCGGAGAAGAACCGGCCAAACTCGTCAAGGTCCTCGGAGCTGTCGGTGATGCCGGTGAACTCATGAAGAACACACAGTTTGGCTCGTGCGTATTCGCCAACAAGCCAGGCGACGGTTCCGCACGTGAGCAGGCTGCATCGTGCCAGAAGGTGCTCGGTGGTTTCGCGAATATCTGCTATGAGTACGCGACCAAGCGTTACCGCAGCAACTGCATCAACTGGGGAATCATTCCGTTCACACTGGCACAGGGAGCTGAGTTCCCTTATGAAGAGGGAGACTTCGTATTCGTACCGGGCATCCGCGCTGCGATCGCATCCGGTCAGGAAGAGATCCCGGCCAAAGTCGTACGCAAGGATGGCTCCGTTGAGGAGATCACACTGTATGTGAAGGGCCTCACACAGGATGAGAAGACAATAATACTTGAAGGCTGCCTCATGAATTACTACGCAGCACAGAACAGATAGATACAGAAGGAGCATTTATGGATAAGATCAAAATGACTACTCCGCTGGTGGAGATGGACGGAGACGAGATGACCAGGATCCTCTGGAAGATGATCAAGGATGAACTGATCCTGCCATTCGTTGACCTCAAGGTTGAATACTATGATCTCGGACTTCCTGTACGTGATGAGACTGGCGACCAGATCACCAAGGATGCCGGCAATGCGATCAAGAAGTACGGCGTCGGCGTCAAGTGCGCCACAATCACACCGAATGCGCAGCGTATGACTGAGTACAACCTGCATGAGATGTGGAAGAGCCCTAACGGCACGATCCGTGCGATCCTCGACGGTACTGTCTTCCGCGCTCCTATCACAATCGACAGCATCAAGCCGGTCGTCCGCAACTGGAAGAAGCCTATCACCGTCGCTCGTCACGCTTACGGCGACCTGTACAAAGGCACAGAGTACCGCGTCCCTGAGAAGGGCAAAGCCGAGCTGGTATTCACCGGCGAGAACGGCGCGGAGTTCCGCGAGACCGTGTACGATTTCGAATGCCCGGGCATCATCCAGAGCATCTACAACAAGGACAGCTCCATCACATCCTTCGCTCATTCGTGCTTCAAATACGCGATCGAGACCAAGCAGGATCTGTGGTTCTCGTCCAAGGATACGATTTCCAAGAAATACGATATGCACTTCCGCAATACCTTCCAGAAGGTATACGACGAGTGCTACAAAGAAGAGTTCGAGCGCCTCGGCCTGACCTACTTCTATACACTGATCGATGACGCGATCGCACGTGTCATCCGCAGCGAAGGAGGATTCATCTGGGCTCTCAAGAACTATGACGGCGATGTCATGAGCGACATGGTTTCCACCGCGTTCGGATCCCTTGCTATGATGACATCCGTACTGTGCAGCCCGGACGGCAAGTTCGAGTATGAAGCAGCACACGGCACTGTAACACGCCACTATTACAAATACCTCAAGGGTGAGGAGACTTCGACAAATCCTATGGCTACGATCTTTGCATGGAGTGGCGCTCTCAGGAAGCGCGGCGAGATGGACGGACTGGAAGACCTGCAGGATTTTGGCGACAAACTGGAAGAGGCATGCATCGATACCCTCAACGACGGAATCATGACGAAGGACCTGGTCGGACTCGTAGACGGAATGGAAGTCAAGTCAGTCAATTCGCTCGACTTCATCCGCGCGATCCGCGAGCGTCTCGAGAAGAAGCTGGCAAACTGATACATCTGCAGTAATATATCTTAATCGCTATAGAGATCATTCAGAGGAGAGAGATATGAAGATTCTTAAATCCGCAGTCGCAGGCACTCTTGAGAGCAGTGACTGCATGGTGACGGTCGAGCCGGGATCGAACGGGATCGAGTTCGATCTTGAGAGTGCTGTCATCCGCCAGTATGGCAAACAGATACGCAAGGTCACGCTGGAGACGCTCGGCCGTCTCGGCGTCAGAAATGCCAAAGTCCACATGGTCGACAAAGGCGCTTTGGACTGCACGATCAAGGCGAGAGTCGAGTGTGCGTGCATGCGCGCTTCCGAGCATGAAGGCAGGATCAACTGGGGAGGTGTTATAAGATGAGCAATCCTAACAAATACCGCCTGCGCAGGACGATGATGTTCCTGAACTGCCAGAAGCCTGGCCTGATCAAAGACCCATATGTTTATAAACCGGATTCGATCATGCTTGACCTGGAAGACGCTGTAGCTGAGAGAGAGAAGGATGCTGCGAGATACTCGCTTTATCACGCACTTAAGGAGATCGATTACCGCGGGGTCGAGAGAGTTGTCCGCATCAACGGCCTCGATACTGACCTCTGGCGCGAAGATATCAGATGCGCGGTCGCAGGAGGATGTGATTCCATCCGTATCCCTAAGACCGAGACTGCCGATGATGTGCGCACCGTCGAATACGCAATCGCAGAGGCAGAGCGTGAATTCCGCAGACCGGAAGGAAGCGTGCTGATTATGGCTGCGCTCGAATCCGCAAGGGGAGTCATCAACGCTATGAGCATCTGCGACTCATCGGAGAGACTCTTCGGTATCGCACTGTCCGGCGGAGATTATTCCAAGGATCTGCAGGTTTCCATCTCAGGAACCGGTGTTGAATTCATGGGCGCAAGACAGCACATGATCATCGCAGCGAGGGCAGCCAAAGTCCAGTGCTTCGACACAGTATGGACCAACCTCGATGACATGGAAGGTTTCAGGAAAGAAGTCGAGACGATACACGCCATGGGATTTGACGGCAAATCCATAGTCAACCCGAGACAGATCCCGATCGTCCACAAGATATACACTCCTAAGGAGAAAGAGATCATCTTCGCTGAGAAGGTCATCAAGGAGATCGACGAGAAGAAGGCACAGGGCATCGGCGTATTCACGGTAGACGGTAAGATGATCGACATCGCGTTCTACGACGGAGCGAAGAGAACGATTGCGCTTGCCAAGGCTTCAGGTGTATATAAGGGGGATTTGTAAGATGATTAATGCAGTAGGCAGAGAGATCCCGGACGAGATACTGGAGATCACCGGCAAGGAGCCTTTCCAGGGCAACTACTATCGTGATGATGTACCTATGACGAAGATCGGTCCGACCATTCGTCCGGTAATGAATAATCAGAAATCCAAACTGGTAGCAAACATCCGCGAGGCACTGATCAAATGCGAAGCGCATGACGGCATGACGGTTTCGTTCCACCATCACTTCCGCGACGGCGACCTCATCGTGAACATGGTCATGAAAGAGATCCACGATATGGGTCTCAAGGATATCACGATCTGCGCGACGTCACTGGGCAAAGCGCACGCACCGCTTGTCCCGATGATCGAGGACGGTACGATCACCGGCATCGAGTCATCCGGAGTAAGAGGAGCGATCGGCGAGGCGATCTCGCAGGGCAAACTCAAGAAGCTTGCGATCATGAGATCACACGGCGGCAGAGTCAGAGCTCTGACGACCGGCGAGAGCCACGTAGATATCGCTTTCATCGGCGCGCCGACATCGGATGACTACGGCAACCTCAGAGGTATCGGAGGCAAAGCAGACTGCGGAGTACTCAGCTACGCGATCGTAGACGGCAACCATGCAGACTACTGTGTCGCGATCACAGACTGCCTCGTTCCGTATCCGAACTTCCCGGCTCATATCGCTCAGACCAAGGTCGATTACGTATGCGTTGTCGACGAGATCGGTATCCCGTCCAAGATCGCTTCCGGTGCAGCCAAGCCGACAACCGATCAGAGAAAACTGCTGATGGCGCAGTACTGCACTGATGTCGTTGTGAATACTCCTTGGTTCAAGGAAGGGTTCTCATACCAGACAGGAGTTGGCGGAGCATCGATCGCTTCCACACAGTATCTCGCAGAGATCATGAGGGAGCGCAATATACACATGGGATTTGGCGTTGGAGGACTGACCAAAGCAATGTGCCAGCTCCTCGATGACGGTATGGCGAGGGTGCTGCTCGACGTGCAGGACTTCGACCTGGATGCCGTTAAGAACCTCAAGAATGTCAACCACCACAGGATCCCTGCTGGTGTCTACGCGAATCCGCTGAACAAGGGTGCAGTCGTCAACAAGCTCGACTACGTAGTACTTGCTTCGCTGGAAGTCGATGTACACTTCAACTGCAACGTTGTCGTGGGATCAGACGGAATGATCACCGGAGCGCAGGGCGGCCACCCTGACACTGCTCAAGGCGCGAAGTGCGCGATCGTCATCTGCCCGCTGATGCAGGGCCGTATCCCGGCGATCTGCACGGATGTAACGACAGTCACCACACCGGGTGAGAGCATCGACGTCGTCGTTACCGATTACGGCGTAGCGGTCAACCCTGCAAGGCCTGACATCCTGGAAGCGCTCAAAGCAGCTGACTGCGTGCCTCTCAAGACGATCGAAGAGCTGCGTGACATCGCGTACTCCATCGTAGGCAAACCTGAGAAGGTCGAATTCGAGGACAGAGTCGTCGGTATCATCGAAGCGCGTGACGGAACGATCATAGACGTAGTAAGACAGATCAAAGAGATCTAGAGATATATAGATATATATTGAAGACAATTAAAAACCGGCCGGCAGAGCCAGGGGAGCAAATCCTCAGAGTACTGCCTGCCGGTTTTTTTATCTTGAATTGCTGAATGCGGAAGATGTCTGCTTCGCGAATTCCCAGATGCGCTGCATCGCCGGACTCATCTCATTGGAGGAATTCCGCAGCAGGCAGATCTCCCTTGCCATCGAAGGATCCGTGAATGGGATCAGCCTGACATTGAAGCTGTCCAGAATAGGGAGTCTCGGCATGATTGCGACACCCGCGCCGGTCGAAACGGAAGCGGCGATCGAGCTGTACTCGTCCGCTTCGAAGACCGTGTTCGGTGTGATCTCAGCCTTCTTGAATTTGGTCTCAAGCTGGTGGTAGGTGATCGTATCGTGGCTGATCGAGACAAAGTTCTCGCCGGAGATATCGCTCAATGAAACTGAGCTGAAGCCCGCCAGCCGGTGATTTGCCGGCACGACCAGAAACTGGTCCTGGCTGAAGATCGGGAGATAGTCGATCGCATCGATCTCCGGTTTGCCCGCGATGAGCAAGTCCAGATTGCCGCTGAGCAGCTGTTCAAGGAGCTCGCCCGCCATTCCCTGGCGGAAGCGGAACGCAGTCTGCTCGTCGCCCTGGTGCTGATAGAATTTGTTGACGAACTCCGGCAGGACCGTGAAGCTGACGCTGTAGATGTATCCCAGACTGATGATCCCCGCTGCCGGGAGCTTCATCTCGTTAAGGCGTTCCAGACCTTCCGAGATCTCGTTGAGAGCACGTTTGGCATATGGGAGGAATTCCTTGCCGTATCTCGTCAGGGTGACTTTCTTGCCCTGCTTCTCGAAGAGCGGCATCCCCAGCTCCTTCTCGAGCTTGCTGAGCGCGTAGCTGAGACTCGGCTGTGAGATGTACAGGAGATTGGCGGCACGTGTAGAGTGCAGGACCTCAGCAGTAACACAGAAATAACGCAGTTCCTGAAGCGTCATGACAGTTCACCCCCTTCATCGAGAATAAGTCCGGCGGACAGTTCGCGCCATCGTTCGAGCAGGAAAGCGAGTGCGAGCATATCCGCACTGCCTCCGGGAGACAGGTTGCGGCTGATCATCTTGCTGTCGAGCGCTGCAAGGGCCGGTACCCGGAACTCAGCAGGCATCTTCGAGATGTCCGCTGCAGCCTGCCTTGCGTAATCCAGGCCTTCCTGACCGCCCCGGTGCAGCAGATTGGTATCTTCCATCTGCGCCATCGTATCACAGAAAGCCAGTGCCGCTGCCTGCTCACATCCCTGTTCCCGGTAGTGGCGCAGGTGTCTGGCACACTGCACGGCATTCGGGAAACCTGAGACCGCTTCTCCCATAGCTCCTGACGCTCCGTATCTGCGGTACACATTCCCGCCGTTAGTCGATGGTGATTCGAGCGACCGGCGCAGTCTCTCATCCGCGTCCTGGCGTGCGAGTTCAGCAGCATGGTACAAGCAGCTGCCGCCCTGCGTGAGGACCTTGCCCATGCCGGCAAGGAGCAGTCCCATCGAATAAATCATACCTTTGTGAGTATTGACACCGCCTGTCGCGGCGAACATGGTCGCTTCGGCTGCGAGTCCGCGTCTGCGCAGCTCGCCCATGCTGCAGTCATCCAAGCCGAGCAGGACTGCGTCCCTGAAATACTGCCGGAGACTGGCGGCGCTCTTCTCGAAGAGCGGCACATCCATGTCGGTGTGCGCGCCGTTGCTCATGCGGTCGACGAGCCCCGGCTTTGGCGTAGTGTACAGTTCATCGAGTAGCGAATCATATGCCGCCTGAGCGAGTTCGTCCGCGCAAAACTCCCGGAGGAGCCGGTCGGTCGCTGCTTTCACGACATCGAGACTGTGCTTGCGGCTCCTTGCGCATTCGGCGGCAGGAGCGTCGCAGATGAGACACCGTCTGCTCACTGCGCGGGAGAGTTTGGCACCTCCGGGGATCAGGACATCGAAATCGAACAGTCTGGCAGCAGGGAAAGAATCCTCGATCCCTTCCAGCAGGTGTTTGACGTGCGCACCATTCGCGTTGATCAGCCAGAAGCCTTCGGTCCCGGTCACTTCATCAAGTATCAGATCGTCCCTGATCTCCAGCCCAAGTGAATACAGATCCCTGACCCCGCGGCCGAACAGCATGCGGGAAATCGGAGTCCTCTTGATCTCGCCCGCGATGTTCATGGTCAGGCACACGAGGCACTGATCCGGCGCGGCGCCGGACAGCATTCTATTCTGGATCCCGACGCGCCGGTCACGGGCGCTGAGCATCTGCTCCAAATCTACTCTGTATGATCTCATAGGTCGTTTCCGGCACCATTTCTTCCGTTCTGGCGTATTCACCTGCCTTGATCAAGCTGCGGACTTTGCTCGCGCTGATCTCCGAGAGGCGCGGGATCTCGATGAGCTCGATCCCGTGCTCCGGCAGCAGTTCTTTCATTCTGTTATTGTAAGCGCGCGTGACAGGGGAGAACGGCTCCTCGCCGACGAAGCGCTTCGTTATTCCAAGCGCAGGCGCGATACGCCTGCAGAACAGTTCTATATCAAGATCAGTCTTCACCTCGTCAGCACGTTCCTCATCCCGGATAAAATACGCAGGGAATGTCGCCCGTGAAACGAGATACAGATCGCTTTCGAAGACGTGACAGTTCCCGATTTCCGCCGTACCGCGCCTGATCATGTCAAGGCGGACAGCAGGTGCGAACATCGATCCGCTCTCCGAAACAGCAAAAACATACAAATTATCGCAGTGTGCCGCGGCGTACTCGATCAGATGACGGTGTCCGAGAGTGAACGGATCGCAGTTGCAGACGACAGCACCGCAGACTCCGTCATAACGCGGCAGGGATCTGAGGAAGTCCTCAAGACCTCTCCTGCGGTTCTCCATCAGCACCGCATCGGCAGTCCCGATGACCGTATAGAAACCCAGAGAAGAGAACATCCGCTCATTCTCAGGTTTGGTGCAGAGGAAGAGCCTGAATATGCCCCTGGCAGCCGCTTCGCTGACCAGCTGGGACAGGATAGAAGCCATCACTCCCTGGCCTTCCGCGTCAGGAGAGACAGCGAGCTGCTTGATGGTGTGACCGGCAAGCGCTCCACATGCGGTCAGACGACCTACGTCATCCATCATGCAGGCGATCAGATCCGCATCACCTTCGTCACGAAGGCCGCACGAAAGAAGGAACTTCTCATACTGTTCCTGATACCGCTCAGACAGGGGCGTTTGCATAATCGTGATTCCCATAATAACCTCCGTTTCCATAATCATTGTAGCATAGAAACAGGCGCAGGTATAACCATTCATCAAGTGTGAATAAGTGTGTAAATTAATAGAAGCATGTCTTTCATTCCCGTGTTGTTTGACGTATAATGAAACGCGCGCGTTTATGAATTGCGCCGGATGAAAGGATACAGATGCTCCAGAATTTTCTATTATGCGTCGGGTCAGTTGTCCCGTCAGCGATCTATCTGACAATAGGGATCATTCTCAAATTGTGCCATGTCGTGACCGATGAGGATGTCAAGAAGTTCACCCACGTGGTGTTCGTCGCACTCTATCCTTTTATCATGTTCGATAATCTGTACGGCAAGAATATTGCAGAGAATTTCAATCTCAAGCTGGGTTCCTACGCGCTGGGCTTCACGCTGTTCCAGCTGATCGCATCGTGGTTCTTCGTCAAAGCGATCGAGAAGGACAACTACGAGCGAGGAGCGATGATCCAGGGAATGTACAGGAGCAACTATGTACTGATGGGATTTCCGATCGCCATCAGTCTCTTCGGCAAGGGTAATGTCACAGCGGTAGCGGTCATCATGATGCTGGTCGTACCATTCTATAACGCATCGGCAGTCGTGGTGTTCGAGAGATTCCGCGGCGGCAAAGTCAAGATCGGACATATCGCCAAGCGGATCCTGACCAACCCGATCATCGACGGCGGTATCGCTGCGCTCGTTGTGATGATGCTGGAGATAACGCTTCCTGTACCTGTGCAGAATGCAGTAGGAGCATTATCGGACAGCACTTCGCCGATCGCGCTGATCCTGCTGGGAGCGGCGCTCAATCTGGAGGCGTTCAGCAGCGACAGACGCAAGATCGCTTTGTGCGTCGCGGCCAAACTGGTGGTATTCCCGGCACTGGGCATAATCGGTGCGGTACTGCTGGGATTCCGTGATGTGCCGCTGATCGCGCTCACGCTCATGGTAGCAACTCCTGTCGCATTGGCATCCTATGCGATGGCCAGCTCGATGGGCGGCAACGGACGGCTTGCGGGAGAGCTCGTAGTCGTTTCGACATTGGCAGCGTGTTTTACCATTCCTGTGTGGCTCTTCATACTGAAGACGATGGGAATGTTCTGATAATTCTGATAACGAAATAAGAAAGAGGTATTTATGGACACTACAAGAAGACTCAAGATCAAGAAGCAGCTTCTCGACCACAAGAAGATCAGCTATGCAATGGATCACATCGTGATGCCTATTGATGGGGTCGACTGCTGCGAAGGATGCAATCCTTACGGTTTCCCGACAGAGTGCGAGGACGTTCTCAGATCCTTTGACCCGGCTGGAATGGGAGCATACCCGCACAGCCAGGCAATGTATGCTGCGATCATTGATTACTGGAAAGACCAGTGCAATATCGAGAGAGAGAACATTCTGCTGACGGACGGCAGCATCAGCGCGCTGTATATCATCAACAGCATGTTCGATACGCACAATGCTGTTGCGCTCGGTATCTCGCCGCAGTTCACAGATTATTATATGAACGCAGAGATGATCGGCATCGAGTATGCGCCGTACCAGCTGCGCAAAGAGAACAACTACAAGTTCGAACTCGATGAGTTCATGGCGATGCACTATCAAGAGCTCGCTGAAGAAGACAAGATCGGAGTCAGAGAAGGACTCAGCGCGACTGCCAGCGGCAAGTCTTACAATTTCATCTATATCGATAACCCGAACAATCCGACAGGTCAGTGCATTGACATTGCGGATATCGAGACTATCGTTGCCGAAGCCCGCAATCACGACATCACAGTGATCATCGATGAGGCATACGGCGATTACATGGGTATCACCAATTCAGCAGTACAGCTTTGCGAGAAGTATTCGAACCTCGTTGTAGTGCGCACAATGTCCAAGGGATTTGGACTGGCAGGCCTGAGAGTAGGCTACATCATCGCGTGCAAAGAGCTGATCAGCTATATGAACAAACTGGTCAATCCGTACATGGTCAGCGAACTCGCCCGTGAGGTAGCAGCTGTAGCGCTGGCGCATGGTGAGGTGGTAGAAGAGAGCAAGAGAGATTTTGCCGGCATGAAGTCGGCGATCCGCGATGTTCTCGGATGCACCGAGATGTGTCCTGCGGGCAATACCGGCAGTCTGCATATGGCTGAGACTCTCGACACCAATTCCCTGCTGCTGGTCTACCACGATGATCCGGAGATCAATCTGTACGAGGAATTCTGGAAGAGGGGCGTACTCGTAGTCGATGGTTACGATTTCAAGGGACTGGATTCGACAGCAGCCAGGATCAGACTGCCGATCGGTGACGAGTTCCCGGTTCTTCTCAGGGCGATCAGAGAGATCAACGAACTGTAGGAGTAATATAATTGAGTTTTGAACTGATCATCAGAAGTATCCTGCTGGGTATCGGCCTTGCGATGGATGCGTTCTCAGTTTCGCTGGCTGACGGACTCAGCGAGCAGAATATGAAGACCGGAAGAATGCTGACGATTGCCGGGACTTTCGCGGCTTTCCAGTTTGCCATGCCTATGGCCGGCTGGGTGCTGGTCCGCACGGCAGTAGAGAAGTTTGGCGTTCTCGAGCAGTTCATTCCGTGGATCGCGCTGATACTTCTGCTGTATATCGGCGGCAAGATGCTTCTGGAGGGTATCCGCGAGGGACGTGAGAAATCGGAAGAGACAGGCAGCGAAGACAATAAGGATGCTGACATTGCTGTCCTGACTGCCGGCGCTCTTATCGTACAGGGCATTGCAACTTCGATAGATGCGCTGTCGGTAGGGTTCACGATCGAACAGTACGGACTGACGACGGCTCTGCTGTCATGCCTGATCATCGGGGTCGTCACTCTGGCGATCTGCATGGGCGGACTTGGTCTCGGCAAGAAGATCGGGACCAGGATGTCCGGAAGAGCGGGCATGCTCGGAGGCATCATACTTATTGCGATAGGGCTTGAGATCTGGATCAAAGGAGTATTCTTATAGAGAATGCGTTTGAGGAAACACAGTCAAAGTGACAGGATAAGCAAACTGCAGAGGTTCTCTGCATCAGCGCTGATAGTCTGCATGTTATGTGCGAGTATCGGCGCCATGTTTGTTATGCCTGTAAATGCAGATTCAGACGATACGCTGAGACTGGATGAAGGCGTTGCCATGGGGATCTATGGGACACAGGATCAGTCACAGGACGGCACTGAGGCAGGTGCCGGAACAGTGGCAGAAGAGAAGCCGGAGCTGCTGCCGGGAGCAGATCATTTTAATGAAGCGCTGGCTCAGGAGTACAAACTGATCGGCGGGACGTATGAACTGACATCTCAGGCGAGATGGTATCTCGTGACAGATGCTGTCGACGGGAACGGCAATGCAGTGCCGGACCAGAAGCTTCTCGAGACAGTCAGGCTCATGGCGGGCGAGATGGCAGCTGCCGGCCTGCCGACCGGAACGCGCCTTCAGGTCGCTTACGGGACGGAAGAAGGGATTCTTCCGGGTGACATCGTGATCAGGATGCCGGAAGTCAAAGACTTTCTCACCTGGCGCAAAGCCGATCTTGTCGATCAGTCGTATACGATCAAGATCATGGATAACATCGAGGTCACAGGCTCCAGTACGGATGGTGTCTACTATGGTCTCCTGACCCTGATGCAGCTCGCTCTTGAACACCGCGCTCCTGAGACCGGGGTGATCAGACTGAACTGCTGCAGGATCGCCGATGGTCCTGATCTTGAAGAGAGAACACTGTTCCTTGACTGCGGGCGCAAATACTTCAGCCCGGAGTGGCTCAAGGCTCTGATCAGGCGCTCATCATTCCAGCGCTACAACACTATCGTTCTGCACTTCTCAGAAGCGGAAGGACTGAGGCTGGATTCGAGAGTGTTCCCTTGGCTGACAGAAGGGATCGATTCCCTGTCCATGGATGAAATGGCGGATATAGTAAGATACGCCAGACGCTACCATATGAACATGATCCCGTCGATCGATGTTCCGGGACACAACAACTATATGGTCCGCAAGTATGCGAATTATGTCAAAAAGCATCCGGACTACTCGTTCACATACGACGGCGTGGAATATAATCGCAAGACCCGTGGTTTCTCATCGATCGCCAATCATTACGAGAGAGACGGTGTCACGCTCAAAGTCACGGACATCGGGATCAATATCACGAAGCAGCACGCGATCGCTTTCGCTAATGCGCTGATCGATGACTACGCGGAATTCTTCCGGGATCTCGGATGTACAGATTTTGACATTTGCGGCGACGAAGTCATGGGTTGGAGCAATTTCATGCTCGGAGAGAATGAGGTCTCTTACGAGGACCGCTGGCTGTTCCTGGAGCACTGGCGCAGATACGCCCGCAAAACCCTCGGGATCTCCAAGGGCAGCGCCAGCGACACATTCATCACATATCTCAATTCGGTCTGCGGAAGACTGCAAGAGATGGGGTACACCTGCCGCGTGTTCAACGATGAGATAGACATCAACAAGGACCAGCATACAGAGCTGGATCCTTCGATCGGAATAGCTTGCTGGGATCTCAAGGATAACGGCGCGAAGCATTTTGCGGATAAAGGACACACGGTCTACAACTGTGTCATGCAGTGGAGCTATTATGTCGTGCGCATGAGGAAAGGCGCGGACATCATGAAGAATCGATATAAGACCGTTAATTCTGAGAACATCTATGAGAACTGGGATCCGAGGTCGATCTCCGCGAGCAAGGATAAGAAGCACTATATAAACAGCGACAAATTCGGCGGAGGTTATTTCTTCATATGGTGCGATGCCCCTTCTTACAAGACCGATCAGACGATATGGGAGGAGACGGAATTGCGCACCTGGGCGAATGCCTCGAGGATGTGGAATCCTGAAGTCAACTCCGCCCGGTCTGGCATACGGGCAGCGATCCCGTACAGTGATATGGAGAATTGGGCTGCGAAAATGTCGGAATTGTATAATAAACAATAAATCGACAAATTGTGTTCTCACAAGTATCACCGATTCAACATATTTGAGGAATATTATATGGGTGAACAGAGAAGAGCAATCTCTGGAAACCTCCATATAATTTTCCATATAATACCTATAGACCTAAGACAATGAATCAAAGGGCGATGATCTTGATCATCGCCCTTGATTTATGTGTATTTTCAGTTGTATGTCTGAATGTCCGAATGCCTGAATGCCTGAATATCCGAATGTCTGTCTATTCCGTTCTCAGCGCTACTACCGGATCCTTGCGTGCAGCCATTCCAGATGGGATGAGGCCTGCGATGAAGGTCAGGAAGATGCTGATGAGGATCAGCGCGACACCACCGACAGGAGGCAGCACTGCCCTGAGAGCCTTGATGCCTGTAAGTGAGAGCAGTATCTTGTTGATCGGTATCAGGAGCAGCAGGCTCGCAACGATACCGATGACTCCGGCGCAGAGTCCGACGATGATCGTCTCAGCATTGAATATCCTGGAGATATCTTTCTTGGATGCACCGATCGCTCTGAGGATACCGATCTCTTTGGTCCTCTCCAATACGGAGATGTAGGTGATGACTCCGATCATGATGGAGGATACGATCAGCGAGATCGCGACGAAAGCGATCAGAACGTAGCTGACAGCATTCGTAATGGTCTTGACAGATTTCATCATGACGCCGGTGATATCGGTGTAGCTGATGACGAGATCTTCATCGCCGTTATCCTGCATCTCTTTGTTATATTCATCGATGAAATCGAGGAACTTCTCCTTGGAGGCAAAGTCTTTGAGGTAGAACGCCATGGCTGCCGGCTTGTCGAGTCTGGCGTATCCGAGCTTACGGAGATTTGCCTCGTAGCTTGCACCTTTGTCACCCGATACGTACGCGGTGATCAGTCTGGTGATCTCCTCCTCATTCATCTTCATGGTGAAAGCATCTGCGATGCCGGACGGATCGATTTTGAACTGGCTGCCGATCGCCTGAGCGACTTTGCCGAGAGCAGGGTAGACCTGCTGCGCGATCTGCATCTGCTCGATACCCTTGCTGTACTTCTCGATGCCGTCTGCGATGGAATCCGCACCGGCAAAAGCTTCGACTGTCGGCCTGAGCGCCGGTTCGAGCATATCCGCGAGGGACATCGCCGGTGGTGCCGGCTGATCTCCGCCGGAAGGCTGATCGCCTTCGGGATCCTGCCCTTCGGAAGATGCCTCTTCGATCATAGCGTTGATCCGCTGCGCAATTTGGGCAGCCATTGCATCCGGAAGTGTTCTCCCGGACTGCTGTGCCAATTCCTTAAGCGCCTCGGCAGTGATCCCTTCGGTCAGGATCTGTGCCGCCTGTTCATCGCTGAGCTGGATGCCCATCTGTGACATAGCGGCTTTGATCTGGGCAATGGCGGCAGCCTGCGAGTCCTGTGAGTCCTGCGATCCCTGATCATCTCCGGAGGACTGCCCGTCAGAAGGCTGCGCCTGTCCCTGAGATCCGGAATTCGCTGCTATAGCAGCCATGATCTGCTCACCGGCCTGTTTGAGGACTTCGGAATATGCCTTGAGCAGCTGGTTGACGACCGCTTTGTGCTTGCCGGTGTCCATATTGGCAGCGAGAGCCATGGTCACCATATCGTTGTCCAGGTTGAAGTGTTCAGGATCTTTCTCCGCCTGCTCAAGGATGTAGTCGACCATCCCGTTGCAGCCCTTTCTGACGGCCGCGTTCACGTCTTCTTCGATCTTCTCTGCGGAATCCATGGCTACGAGCTCTTTGAACTCGTCGTCACCTGTCTTGCGGATCGATTTCTCTATCGCCTTAGGATCGATATTGCCTCCAAGAGCGTTCCTGAGTTTGTTCTCGTCGATGCCGATCATGTCGTCGAAGCCGAGGCCTTCGTCGGTATCGTTGCGGATATCTTCGAAACTTTTGCCCGAGAAGATGTCGGTATCCTTGTCTGCCAGCTGGAGCCTGACGATCTCCGATTCCCCGGCATACTCGAACATGTGCTCTGTCAGGGAAGGCAGATATCCGATACCCATGGACATGGAGTTAGCGCCGTTCGGATCCTTAGGGCAGACGATTCCGGAGATGTGGAGCTTCTCGGACCGCTTGATCAGATCCTCCATGAAGTCCTCGTCGTCGGTCATGTCTTCCCATACGTCGAACGACTTGTTGCGCCTGAATGTGTCGCAGGCATGGATCAGAGCGAACTCTTTGCCGATGAAATCATCGTATGTCCACTCGAGCGGTTCGTTATCCACGGAGACTTCGTTGCCCTTCATGACCTCGTTGATCATGTCTTTGAGTTCCTGCGGATCGCGCAGACCGAGCGTGTAGACGATATAGTCGTTGAGTTCGTCCTCGTGCTGGAGCACCAGGAGAAGCTCGTCATAGTTATCAGGCCATTTGCCTGCGATGACATCGTACTGCGACTCGAGCAGCTTGCGGTTGTCCATCATCTGGAAGAACACGTCCGTATTGGCGTAGGAGATCATGGAGACCTGTATGCTGTTCATGTAAGACTGCATGATCGAACCGGGACTGACTCTCAGCGGACCGTACGTCATATCGGTAGAATAGATCGTAGGGGATATGCCGTATGTGTACGCGTGATAGTTGAACCAGCTTCCGATGCGGTCGATGTTCGACTCTATATAGTTGCGGAACGATTTGAGGTCATTCGAGCCGATGCTGCCGAGCATCTCCGACATGATCTGCTGTTCGCGGATCTTATCGCTCCGGGATTCCCCGTCATCTTCCGCTTCTGCCGCGGCGAAAGCCGTGATCATCGATGTCATGTCCGCTGTCTCGGATTGTATCGTGAGAGGGTAGGACGAAAGCGTGTCCTCCTCGAGTTTGTCGATGTAGTGCTGGAAACCGTTCGATACCGAGAGGATCAGCGCAATGCCGATGATTCCGATACTGCCTGCGAAAGCCGTGAGCAGTGTCCTGGCCTTCTTGGTCATGAGGTTGTTCAGCGACAGATGCAGGGCTGTGCCCATGGACATAGACTTGTTCCTGCGGCGGCGGGCACGCCTGGATTTCTTTGCCGGTGGAGCCGCGGCTGAAACCGCACCTGCGGAGATCGCTGTTCCCGCGAGATCCTCAGCTTTGTCCGTTATGTCTGCCGTGTCTGCTGCGATCGCTGCTGCAGGAGCCGAGGCAGCCGATCCGTCAGGGAGTGAAACAGCCCCGGATACAGGAAGCGGTGCCGCACCTGGCACGAATGGATCGCTGTCACTGATCACTTGTCCATCCGAAAGCCTTACGATCCTCGTCGAGTATGTTTCTGCCAGCTCCGGATTGTGAGTGACCATGATGACCAGTTTGCGCTCCGAGATATCCTTGAGAATGCTCATGATCTGCAGACTCGTCTCTGAATCCAGCGCGCCTGTCGGTTCGTCGGCCAAAATGATATCCGGATCGTTGATAAGTGCACGCGCGATCGCCACACGCTGGACCTGACCGCCGGACATCTGGGCAGGCTTCTTGTTGATCTGGTCCCCAAGGCCTACCTGCTCAAGAGCCTTGACAGCGCGCTGACGCCGCTCGGCCGTACTGACACCTGAAAGCGTCAGGGCCAGCTCGACATTCGACAGCACCGTCTGGTGAGAAATCAGATTATAACTCTGGAAGACGAATCCGATCGCGTCATTTCTGTAAGCATCCCAGTCCGCATCCTTATATTCTTTGGTACTGATCCCGTCAATGATAAGATCACCGTCGGTATACTGATCAAGACCGCCCAATATGTTGAGCATAGTCGTCTTGCCGCAGCCCGAAGGTCCGAGGATCGAAACAAACTCACTCTCCCTGAAGGCAAGATCTATGCCCCTGAGAGCGTGAACAGTCTCAGCACCAGTCCTGTATTCTTTAGAAATGTTCTTGAGTTCAAGCATAAATTCCCAACTCTCAATATAATCAGTTCAATGCCAACACTTTCCATGACGAATAGGATCATTCTGCGTAACCTTAATGACCCAATGGTCATCATCGGGGAAGAAAGCGTACAACAAAAAATTATACACCACGAACCCATCAATAATCACATATTCAGCCGAATTAGAAAGTTGAAAGTTTTGTGAAGTTAACCAGACAAACCATCCCGACTTACCAGGGCAGAAGCTGATTTGTTCCCACGAGGAATAATGGTTGTGTGCCTGCAGCCTCAGGCAGGCAGCAATTCGCCACATGGACACACAATAGGAAGGGGTGGTATCTGCTGCTGATTAGTGATAAAATAAACAAGGTTTGCGCTTGGCCTGAGAACGGGTCTGTCGGCCTGCACAATAGGGGTGCAGGCAGGCAACCAGCCAGACGAGCAAACGCGAACAACCGAAACGTCGAATAATCGAACGATCTATCAAGCAATTAATAAGGTAATAGGTAATAAGGAAAGAATATCAATGGCTTATAAGTGGACGATCAATGAGAATGGCAATCTGGTTTTCCCGATACCGGAGCAGGTGAGGACGCCTTGGTTCAAGAGCAGCGGGGAACTGCCGCACACGCTGGAGTATTTCAACGGAACGATGTATGAGAAGGTCGAGGAGACCGCTAAGAAGTTCCCGCTCAATATCGCGCTCGATTTCATGGGCAAGCACATTACATATAAGTATATGGTCGATCAGATCAACCTCTGCGCGAAGTCGCTCAGAGTCCTCGGTATCAGAGAGGATGACAAAGTCACGATCGCCATGCCGAACTGCCCGCAGGCTATCTACATGCTTTACGCCGTCAATCTGGTAGGCGCGGTAGCCAACATGGTACACCCGCTTTCAGCTGAGAAGGAAATCGAGAACTACCTGAACATGTCCGGCAGCGTGATGGTCGTAACTCTCGACCAGTTCTACCACAAGATCGAAGCGATCAGGAAGAACACCAAAGTCCAGAACGTCATCATCGCTCGTATCCGCGACGAGCTGACCAGACCGATCAGAGTCGGTTACATGCTGACAGAAGGCCGTAAGATCGCCAAGATCCCGAAAGAAGCGCCGGTCTTCCAGTGGCCTGACTTCATGGGCCTCGGCAGGCACTGCGGATATGAGTACAAAGTCCATAGGAATCCGGACGATCCTGCAGCGATCCTCTATTCCGGCGGCACCACAGGTACCACCAAGGGAATCGTACTGACCAACCTCAACTTCAACGCGCTCGGAACTCAGGTGCTTGCGACCAACCCGATGTTCCGCACAGGCGACAAAATGCTCGCAGCAATGCCGCTGTTCCACGGTTTTGGACTTGGCGTCTGCATCCACACGATGCTCGCAGGCGGCGGAAGGTGCATCCTGGTCCCGAGGTTCACACCGAAGAGCTACGCAAAACTCATTACGAAATACAGATGCAATTTCATCGCAGGTGTTCCGACTCTCTACGAAGCACTGCTGAGACTCCCGTCAATGCACGGCGCAGATCTCTCCTGCCTCAAGGGAGTTTTCTCAGGCGGAGACTCACTGTCGATCGAGCTCAAGAAGAAATTCGACGCATTCCTGTACGATCACAATGCCAAGATCCAGGTACGTGAAGGATACGGCACGACAGAGTGCGTTACCGCTTCATGCCTGACACCTCCGCAGATGTACAAGGAAGGCAGCATCGGTATCCCGTTCCCTGACACTTACTATAAGATCGTCAAGCCGGATACAGCTGAGGAGCTTCCTTATGGTGAAGAAGGCGAGATCCTCCTTGCAGGACCGTCTGTCATGCAGGGCTACCTCGATATGCCGGATGAGACGGCAAACACCATGAGAGAGCATGCTGACGGACTGACATGGGTCTACACAGGCGATTTAGGAACGATGGACGACGAGGGATTTATCCACTTCCGCGGCAGAGCCAAGAGAATGATCATTTCGTCCGGATACAATATCTATCCGGCACAGCTCGAGAACATCTTCGACGCGCATGATAAAGTGCACATGAGCTGCGCGATCGGAGTGCCTGACAGCTACAAGATGCAGAAGGTCAAAATGTTCATCATGCCGGTCAATGGTGTTCCGGATACTGATGAAGGCAGAGAAGCGCTCAAGGCCGAACTCCTGGCTTACGCGAAGAAGCACATTGCGAAATACGCAATGCCGTATGACATTGAGTTCCGCAAGGAACTGCCTAAGACACTGGTCGGCAAGGTAGCATACAGAGTCCTAGAAGAGGAAGAAGAGGCTAAGCGCAAGGCTGCGGAAAGTGCAGCTGCTGAGGCGGAAGCTTAAATAATGATCCATACAGGGTGGCAGCATGGCTGGACCGTGCTGTCACTTTTGCTAAACAGTGAACAGAAAGGAACCGACATGGAGAGACAGGACAGAGGACTTGCATGGATGCTGCAGTTTGAGAATATCGCCTGGTATGATGCCGGCAAAGTCAGGATCCTCGACCGCAGGATCTATCCGATCGAGGTCAGATTCGTCGAATGCAGTGACCATGTGGAGGTCGCCGGCGCGATCAAAGAGATGGTTACACAGAGCGCGGGACCTTTCGTTGCGGCTGCAATGGGCATGGCGCTCGCTGCTCACGAATGCAGAGGCAAAAGTGAAGTGGAACAGATCAGATATCTCGAGAAAGCCTCCTATGTGATTTCCCATGCGCGTCCGACTACGACCAAACGCATGGAGATGATCACCGGATCTTGTCTCGAAGAGGCAAAACGTCTCCTCGCACAGGGCCGGACAGACATCGCGGACGCGGTCAGGGATTTTGCTGTAGAGATGAACAACGAGAGGTACGCGCAGGTCGGAAAGATCGCAAAACACCTCGTGACGCTGTTCCCGGAGCATGGCGCAGTAATGACACAGTGCTTTGCCGAGACGATCGTCGGGATGATGCTCAAGGAAGCAAGACTGCATGGCAAGGACATCCGGCTGTTCTGCCCGGAGACCAGGCCGTATTTCCAGGGGTCGAGGCTCACAGCATCAGTCATATACGACATGGGATTCGACGTAACCGTCATCACAGACAACATGCCGGCAGCAGTCATGAAGAACGAGGGCATCGACCTGTTCACTTCTGCAGCAGACGTGATCTGCGGCGACGGCCATGTTGTCAACAAAGTCGGGACATACCAGATCGCGATCGCTGCGAAGTACCACGGCATTCCTTACTATGTGACTGGCGCGC
This sequence comes from Mogibacterium sp., assembly GCA_017434025.1. Classification (GTDB taxonomy): domain Bacteria; phylum Bacillota; class Clostridia; order Peptostreptococcales; family Anaerovoracaceae; genus Crickella. Next base: position 77,673 of record JAFRGC010000046.1, read on the forward strand.
CTGACCAGGGACATCCGGTAGTCGACACAGTGAAGATCGAGATGAGAGATCCGTCATTTGTTCTGCAGGCGATGGGAACACCGACAGCCAATCAGAACGTCAAAGGCTACTACCCGTCATTCGACATCACACCGCCGGAACTGGTAGCAGGAGTCGTCACCGATCAGGGGATCTTCTCACCGTACAAACTCTCCGATTACATCATGGAGCCGGGCAAGCTGGTGGTGTAACGGACCCCGGGAGCTCATAATTATGTGTACAAACACGCGCAGGCCGCTGGTGCGGCCTGTTTTAATATTTGTTAAAGGTCACTTTACAAGATTGACTTTGGTGGTATAATCCACTATGTACAATTATATCCTTATATTAACTACAATATATAGCGCTCCGCCGCTTATCAAATACAGGAAAGAGGTTACACACACGATGACGAAAGTTGATATTTTCTCCGGATTCCTCGGAGCAGGCAAAACGACACTTATCAAGAAGCTGATCGCAGAAGGCTATGACACGAAGAACATAGTCCTCATCGAGAATGAGTTCGGTGAGATCGGAGTCGATACGGGCTTCCTGAGAGATACCGGCATCCAGATCAACGAGATGGTAGCGGGATGCATCTGCTGCACCCTGGTCGGAGATTTCGGCAAAGCACTGAACGAGGTCATCGAGAAATATGATCCGGACAGGATCCTGATCGAGCCATCCGGAGTAGGCAAACTCTCCGATGTCATTATCGCAGTGCAGGATCTTAAGAACGACAAGATCCAGCTCAACGGATTCACTACAGTAGTGGATGCCAAGAGATATAACATGTATATGGACAATTTCGGCGAGTTCTATAAGAACCAGGTTGAGCATGCGAGCTCGATCTTCCTCTCACATCAGCAGGGAATGGATGCAGCCGAGATCGACAGGATCGTCAAGTCCATCAGAGAACTCAACCCGGATGCTACTATCGTAACGACAGACTGGGATCAGCTGACAGGAGCTAAGATCCTGGAAGTCATGGAGTCGAAGAAGACACTCAGCGCTGAACTCGACAAGCTGAGAGAAGAAGCATACGAAGAACTCGCAGCTCATGAACACGAGCACGAGTGCGATGATGATGAATGCGGCTGCGGCCATCATCACCATCACCACGACCATGATGACGATGACGATGAGGACGAGCACGAGCATCATCACCATCACCACCACGATGACGACGATGACGATGATGACGAACACGAGCATCATCACCATCATCACCATGATGACGACGACGATGATGACGATGAGGAGGAACACGAACACCATCATCATCACCATCACCACCAC
>JAFRGC010000047.1 GCA_017434025.1 Mogibacterium sp.
AATCGATTGAAAAATGCAGCCCTAAGACACGATCCTGTAATATGCGTTCGACGTAAGTCTGTAAATGACCGCATATAGCGTTCCGCAGATCAAAACACAGACCCCTGCACTTATCATCAGGCGCGGCATGTCGAACAGCCCGAACAGCATCAGAAGCTTATTGACGATCGGCAGCACAACTGCCAGGTGGATGCAGGCGAAGATGATCGGGATCGCAAACACTGTGAGCATTTGAGAATCGATGCTTTTCCGTATTTCTTCCTTGGTCATGCCCACCTTCTGCATGATCCCGAACCTCGCCTGATCTTCGAAGCCCTCAGACACCTGCTTATAGTACATGATCACCACACAGGAGACCAGGAAAATGATGCTCAGCATGATACCGAGGAAGAACAGGCCGCCGAAGGTGCCCACGAAGTCGCCGCGCTCTGCCTCGTGGCTTTCGCAATACATGTTTGAGAACCCCAGACCTTCCAATTCACTGCGGATGGTCCTGTCCAATGTTTCTGCAAGTTCTATTTGGCCGGACTCGTCGAGGCCGGTGTCGAATCTGCAGTCCCAGAACCACGCCAGCATTGGTTCTCCGTCATAGTCCGTATACTTGACGTAATTCTTTGCAATGTTGTTCGCGTCGTTTACGATCATATAGATTCCCGGGGAAGCAGATACTACTGCAGCGGGATCTATCTCCCCTATGCGGTCATCGATCCTTTTCGTGACTTTGAAAGGGATATCACCAATCGTCATCACTTCGCCGATCGGGATCTTCTTGGCGGTACCGACCAGAGCCTCTCCCGGAGCCACGGTCTCGTTATAGCCGAACACCCTGTTGTATACATCAACATCTATGAAGATGATCTGCGCGACTTTATCATAGTTGACGAACGCAAGATTGCTCTTGGAATTGAGCGTAATATCGAGCTTACTGTTGTCAAAATACCCGCTGACAGACCACTGATAATAAGTCTTATTGTTAGTCACGACTGCGCCGTGTTCCTTTGCAACGGACTTCAGGTCCTCATCCAGTTTTTTACCGAGCTGTTCAAGATCTTCATCATACCCGTATTTGCAGGCAAAGGCTCCGATCTCATTAGGATAGCGCACGTTCAGGCATTGGTCCGCCCCTGTATAAAGGGCCGAAGTCGACGACATCATGACCAGGATCATCGTCAGCAGTATGCAGATCGACGCGAGCCCTGCTCCGTTTCTCTTCATCCTGTATGCCATCGATGAAACCGAGACAAAATGGTTCGTTTGGTAGTAATAATTCTTATTCTTCTGCAGCATCCTGCACAGGATCACCGAGCCGGCGATCAGAAGCAGATACGTGCCGATCATGATCAGGACCACGGCTGCAAAGAACCACATGAGCGCCGCCATCGGCTGTTCGATCCTGAGCGCAATGTAATAACCTGCTCCGAGAAAGACAATTCCAAGGCATCCGACAGCCCAATTCGATCTGGGAGGCTTTTCTCCTGCTCTGTCTGCCGTCACAAGCTCGATAGGACTCGCAAGACCGATCTGCCTGATCGAATTGAGGAATATCAGCACAAAGATACCGGTGTACGTCGCGATCGTCATCATCACTGAACCGGCAGGGATTGAAAAAGTATACCTCACCGGTATTTCGATCATCTTTGTAAATCCCAATTCCGCCAGCTTGGAAAGGCCGATGCCTGCGGCCAGACCTCCGCCCAGCGCCATTGCCCATGTAATGATCGTCTCGTGAATAAGGACCCTTCCCAGGTTGAATCTGTTCATGCCGAGTATGCTGTAGAGCCCGAATTCCTTCTTTCTCCCTTTTATAAGTGTTGACTGCGTATAGAGAAGAAAGATCGTCCCGAACAGCGCCATGATGTATGTACCCATCTGCATCATATCCGATGCAGTGTGACCGCCCGGCATTCCATCCATGATCCCTGAGTTCCCGAGGAAGTGGAGAATGTAATATACTGCGGCCATCATAATGCATGTCACAAGATAAGGCACATACAGCCTTCCGTTCTTCTTCATTCCCGATACAGCGAGACTCATATAAAAGCCTGCCTTCACCGTCTCTCACCTCCCTGCGCCAGAAGCGTAAGCGTATCGCTGATCTTCTGATACATCTGCTGATCCGTCGCTTCCCCCTTGTAGATCTGATGGAAAACCACGCCGTCCCTGATGAACATCACCCGCGACGCTCTGCTTGCCGCCTTGGCGGAATGTGTGACCATGAGAATAGTGTGGCCCATATGATTTACCTTCGCGAAAAGGTCAAGCAGTTCGTCTGATGATTTGGAGTCAAGGGCTCCGGTAGGCTCATCCGCCAATATGATGCGGGGATCCGTGATCAGCGCTCTCGCAACTGCCGCCCTTTGCTTTTGTCCGCCGGATACTTCGTAGGGGTACTTCTTGAGCAGTTCACTGATGCCCAGCGGAGCCGCCAGCGCATCAAGGCGTCTCTGCATTTCTGACGGCTTCATTCCGGACAGGACGAGCGGAAGATAGATGTTGTCTTCAAGCGTAAACGTATCAAGCAGGTTAAAATCCTGAAA
>JAFRGC010000048.1 GCA_017434025.1 Mogibacterium sp.
AGACCACAGGAGGTGTCAACATGAGAGATTATGAACTTCTATTCGTGCTTGATCCAACTCTGGACGAGGAGAAGAAGGCTGCGATCGTTGAGGCAGTTAAGGGTGTCATCAACGCTGGCGGCGAGGCAGGCGAAGCTGATGTATGGGGCGAGAGAAGACTTGCTTACAGCATCAACAAGAAGAACACTGGATACTATGTAGTTATCCCGTTCAAGGCTGAGGCTGAACTTCCGAAGGAACTCGACAGAAGACTCAGGATCAATGAGAACGTAATGAGACATATCATCGTATGCCAGGACGAAGAGTAGTGAAAGGGTAAGGTCAACCAATGAACAGCGTAGTACTTATCGGAAGACTTGCAAGAGATCCGGAACTCAGTTATACGCCTAGCACTCAGACTGCAGTCGCTCACTTCACCATCGCTGTCGACAGACCGAGAAGACAGGGCGAGGACCAGGGCGCGGACTTCATCCGCATCACTGTGTTCGGAAGACAGGCTGAGACATGTGACCGTTATCTGTCTAAGGGCAGACAGGTCGCTGTTCAGGGAAGGATACAGACCGGAAGCTATAAGAACAGAGAAGGTGTCACCGTCTACACAACAGATGTAGTTGCGGACAGAGTCGAGTTCCTCGGCAGCGGACAGGGCGGCCAGAGTCAGGGTCAGAGCCAGAATCAGGGCTCTTACCAGGGCAGCTACAGTTCGCAGAGCAGAGGCGGATTCGGCGAAGTACAGGACACCGGCTTCAGCCAGCCGGCTGGTTTTGACGGATTCGATGATCTGCCGGACACATTCCAGGCTGCTGAGGATGACATTCCATTCTAAGAAAGGGGAAAGCACGAATCATGATGAACAACAGACCTAAGCGCGTTAATACAGGCATGAGAAGACGTAAAGTCTGCCAGTTCTGTGCTGACAAGGATAAGAAGATCGACTATAAGGATGCTGAGACTCTCAAGAAGTACATCACAGAGAGAGGCAAGATCCTGCCGAGAAGAGTAACTGGTACCTGTGCTATGCACCAGAGAGCAGTTGCTAAGGCTATCAAGAGAGCCAGAGTAGTCGCTATCCTGCCGTTCGACGCAGAGCAGTAAGAAGCGCCGCTGCGAGCGCAGCGAATGATCTCACACAATGGACTCCCGGAGCGCGAGAGCGCAGCCGGGAGTTTTTACTTGGCCGGAAGTGACATGCGGAGAAGTGAGGAAGAATCTGGCCGATACATTGTATTAAATTTAAAGATATTGTGAAAATTGTACATCTGCATCCTGATCTGTGGTAAAATGTGAAAGCTTTTATGGATCGGCGATAACTGATCGAAACGATACGTAAGGAGACTTACCTTGGAAGAAATCAGAGAAGATATAATAACCACTACGGAAGAGAATACTGAGAACCCCGAGCAGACGATCGAAGCGGTCAGCGAAGATTCGATCGAGATGGATTTCGAGGTCACCAGAGAACCAGTCAAGGCTAAGAAACGCGGTGTCCCGGGCATCAGGAGATCCGGCAGGAAGATCGCAGTAGCAACGATCGCTGCATGCGCAGTTCTGTGCTCAACGATCATCGGGAGCAACAAGTTCGTTGCGATGTACCCTTACGCACTGACGATGGACAACGAGCCGATCTGCTACGTTGAGAGCAAGGAAGCTGCTGAGGAAGTAATGGCGGAACTTGTACAGTCGTTCTCAGAAGAAGGAACAGAGGTCAAGGCTGTCAACAGCGACAACAGACTCCAGGTTGCCAGAGCAGAGGACCGCAATGTAGATGAGGACCAGCTCAAGACCAAGGAAGAGGCCGTTGAACTCGTAGCGCAGGCTGCGGAAGAGACCAAGGACACGGACAAACCGCTTGAGTTCACCATTACCAGCACGAAGATCGCAGACAGAGACGTTACTCTGGACACTGTATACGAGAAGGACGAGACGATGCTCGCAGGCACCGGATACGTCAAGGTCGAAGGTGAGGACAGGAAGGAGAAAGTCCTGGAGTATTATACGACCACCAACGGCGAAGTCGTAGATAAGGACGTCACTGTTCTGGAAGTCATGGATGAAGGCGTTAATGAAGTCATCGTTAAGGGAACTCTCGGAGTGCCTGACGGTGAAGACTGGAGGACCTATGAAGGCGACCCGGTATTCAATAGCGGCGATGATCTCGTAACGACCGGCAAACAGTATATCGGCAAAGTCAGATATAAGCTGGGCGGCATGGACCTGACAAGAGGGGTCAGCTGTCTGGGGCTCGTCAAGGCTCTGTACGCTAAGTACGGCATTTATCTGCCGATGAGCCATCCTGGCATGAAGAAAGCCGGCATCGGCGTTTCCTATTCCAATGCCCGTCCGGGAGATATCATCTGCTACAAAGCGCATGTAGGCATATACGTCGGCAACGGCAAGATGCTGGATGCGACAAGCGGATCCGGAGTCAGCATCAGATCGGTGAGCACCAAGAAGCTGGTTACCGTAAGAAGGATCGTGGGGAACTGATCAGGCTCCTGACAACTGAAGTATAGAATCATGAAAGTAACAAACGGGTGTCACTTGCGAGTGACACCCGTTATTGTTTTGCTCGGATCATTAATGTTCAGGAAGATCGTTGAACGTCTGCTGCAGCCTAGTTCGATGCGGTCACCTTGAGGTCGTTGACGTTGAGCGGCGTTTTCCAGACGTAGTCGGTTTTGCCCGAGGTGTTGATGAGCAGCTGCAGGTAACCGTCGTTGCCTACAACAGCACTTTCGATCTCGCCGATGGTGATCTTGATGGAGCCGAGGTATTTACCGTCCTGAGCTCTGTAGATGTCCAGGAAGTTAGTCTTCTGCTTGTTGGAGCCGCTGATCCCGTGGAATACGAAGCCGTCCTGCGCGCCGCAGTCCTGGATGTAGTGCTTGATGCCGTGACTGCATCTGCTGAAGAGCTTCTTGTGGCTGAACTTACCGTCTGCACTGTACACTCTTACACCGCTCTGCGATGTAGCATAGATATCGCCGGTGGTCTGGTCATATGCGACGCCGGAGGAAGAGTATGGCGTTGTGGCCTTGCCGTACTTGTTGGCCTTAGGATCCCAGGTGTAGATCGTCTTCTGGTTGCCCTTGAAGATGTAGCATATGCCTGTGACAGGGTCCCATGTGATGCCGTTCGGGTGGCCCATGTTGAACGAGAACCCTCCGGATGTGACTCTCTTGCCGTCTGCCGAGTAGGTGACGATGGCCTGAGCGGAACTCATTCCGTATACGATGTAGTATTCAGAACCGGTGAAGGTCATTCCCTGCGGTACGACCGCTTTGCTGTGGCCGCTGACACTGAACAGCTTCTTGCAGTTGGATGTGCTGAAAGTATATACGTTGCGGGCTTTGCCGCCTGAAGTCGGGTTGCCGAGCAGCTTGGCTGTCAGCTCGTTCTTCGCAACCCTGAACTGTGAGTCGACCTTGGTAAATGACTGGCCGCCTGCTGTGATGTCGATCCTGTATTTGTAAAATCCTTCTGCCAGCTTGCCGAACTTGATGTCACTGTCGACTTTGTGGATGTCGAAAGATTTGGATTTGACATTGACCTTCTTCGAGGTGAGCCAGTTTCCGCTCAGATCGACAATACCGACGGTTACGGTATCGATGTTTACAGGAGACTTGATGGTACCGTTCAGCCCAAATCCTTTTCCGACCTGCACGCACTCCGGATATGTGAGCCCGGTGATCTTGACTGACGCCGGGTCGAACGGTTTGTTAGCGGTCGTTGTCTGAGCAGTACTTGAACTTGCCGCAGTGCTCTTCGAAGTGCTTGCTGCCGCTGCTGCGGTGCCGCCCGAAGTGAGCTTGACAAATTCACTGCTGAGGTAGTATGTATTCTTACCGATCGTCGATCTGTACCAGATCGTGTCAGAACCTTTGAGTCTGGCAGGGAGCAGGACTGTCAGGCTCTTGCCTTTATCAAGAGTGCCTTTCTTGGTCATTTCCGTGTCAGGGCCGATCCTGTAATTGACAGCGGTAGTGGTCTGAGCTGCCAGGCTGGCGAACTTGATATCCCCAACCAGATCAGATCTGATATAGCCTTTCTTGTTTCCGGAACTGACATAATACCAGCGGTCCTCAGCCTTGGTGCTCTTCTTGCTGTTGAACACCTCCTGGATGATGGTGATCTTGCTGCCGTTGTTGAGCACTGTGACCTGACCGGATGATGTCGACGTGTCTTTGCGGAGATACGCGCCGCCGTCAGCCTTGACTTTGGCGGTCGCATCCGTAGAAGCCGCGTCAACACTGACAGCGTCCCGGCCGCCAGGGAGGAACGATGCTCCTGAGATCGGTCCTGCGAAGATCAGTCCGGCTGTCAGGATCATGATCAGGGCAAAGGAGAACAGGCTGCGATGCCTTGCTCTGCTGGATCTATCGAATCGGGTTTTTCGGCAATGTTTCATAACGGTTTGCTCCTAACTGGTACAGAAGTAATCAAATTTTTAAAAGAAAGTGTACATTGATTATAGAAATTAGGAGAGTACGTTATCTATATAGCTAAAAATTCTTAAAGCTTAAAAAACTTTAAAGAAACCCCATGTTCTCAACACTTTGGGGGTTGACTTGCGGAGTATAATGAATGAACCGATGCGCTCCTGCGGGAGCTGCATGATGATATTAGAAGAGAGGTTTATTACTTATGATAGATTTGATGTACAAGATTATTTACTGGATAGCAGGTATCGAGAACAAGATCATCAGCATCAATGATGCGGGCGGATACTATTTCGATGACAAGCAGCTGCACTTCATCGTGATCGGAGGACTGGGACTGCTGATGATCTTCATCACATATCCGCTGTTCAAGCTGCTCGCGAAGCATAACCACACTATGGTCATCTCGTGGATCTATGTATTCACACTGCTGATCGTGATCACGTTCGCGATCGAGATCGGCCAGTGGCTTACCGGAACAGGCCGGATGGAGATGGCCGATGCTACATACGGGCTCGCGGGTTTCCTGGTGATGTTCTTCATTTTCGCAGTCATCAGGGCGATCTTCCACTTCATTGTCAATGCTTTCAAGGAGGACGAAGGCAAGCATTAGAATGCGAATCGTTGAAATCCGAACGAATCGCGCCGAAGTCGTGGAATATATCGACAAAGGCCGAACAAAACAAGGCACTAATATAAAAACATAGCGGAAAATAACCATTTTTGTTTGATTCAGACTGGACAAGGTGGGAGAATAATCGCGTATTTTTCAACACTGAACTATACTGGAATATTCAGAATCAAGGAGTGAGATCATGAAGAAGGTCGGACTAATCATGGGAAGCGACAGCGACCTGCCTGTAGTAAGGAAGGCAGCTGCTGTACTGGACGAACTGCAGATCCCTTATGAAGCGCACGTGTATTCCGCGCACCGGACGCCGGCAGAGGCAAGAGCCTTCTCGCTGTCCGCGAGAGATGAGGGATTTGGTGTCATCATCGCGTTTGCCGGAATGGCCGCGCACCTCGCCGGAGCGATCGCCGCGAATACGACTTTGCCGGTGATAGGCGTTCCGTGCAAAAGCGCAGTGCTCGAAGGCGTGGACGCACTGCTTTCGACAGTCATGATGCCTAGCGGCATCCCAGTCGCGACGGTTGCGATCGACGGCGGCAAAAACGCTGCGCTGCTCGCCGCGGAGATACTCGCGGTGGCTGACCGGGATCTCGCGGAGATGCTCGATGCGAGGAGATCCTCCGAAGCCGAGGCTGTCCTCGAGAAGGACGCCGGCATCATGGATCGACTGTAGCCGGCACCGGGCACACATAGCTCAACCAATATAACCAGATCATATAAACGGCAAGAACTAGAGAATCAAAGGAGAAAGCTGCTATGAAACTTGTTTACACAGGAAAGACCAAGAACGTATTTGAACTCGAGAACGGCAATTATCTGCTGAAGTTCAAGGATGATGTTACCGGCAAGGACGGTAAGTTCGATCCGGGCGAGAACTCCATCGGACTGACCATCGAAGGAGTCGGCGATATCAACCTCCAGATGACTGACTACTATTTCAAGAAGATCAACGAGGCAGGCATCAGAACACACTTCGTTAAGGCAAACTTTGAAGATACCACCATGGAAGTCAAGCCGGCGAAAGTCTTCGGACACGGACTTGAGGTCATCTGCAGACTGAGAGCAGTAGGTAGCTTTATCAGAAGATACGGTGAGTATATCGAGAACGGAGCTGAGCTTCCTGCATATGTTGAGACTACCTTCAAGAACGACGCACTCGGCGACCCGCTGGTCACCAAGGACGGTCTGGTAGTTCTCGGCGTCATGACCGAAGAGCAGTATGACGATCTCAAGTCCATGACACAGCAGATCACCAAGATCGTTGCTGATGACATGAAAGAGAAAGGCCTCGACCTCTACGACATCAAGTTCGAATTCGGCTATGATGCAGAGGGCAAAGTCATGCTCATCGACGAGATCGCATCCGGCAACATGAGAGTATACAAGGACGGCGAATACATCGAGCCGCTCAAGCTGAACGAACTTTTCTTCGCAAAATAGAGAAGAGGGGGCTTTATGGGTGGATTTTTCGGAATAACTTCCCGCGAAGACTGCATCCTTGACGTGTATTTCGGTGTCGATTACCACTCGCACCTCGGTACACGCAGAGGCGGCATCGCTGCTTATGACAGGGAACTCGGCCTCCAGCGGGAGATCCACAATATAGAGAATGCTCCGTTCCGCACCAAATTCGAGGGGATCACCAATCACATGAAGGGTACGGCAGCGATCGGGTGCATCAGCGACATGGACCCTCAGCCGCTGCTGTTCCGTTCGGCAAGCGGGACCTACGCGATTTCCACAATCGGTATCATCAACAATCAGGATGAGATCGTGGATCTGATCCTGCACAGAGGTCACGGACATCTCGAGGCCAAGACAGGCGGCAGGATCAATCAGACCGAACTGGTCGCGGCACTCATGTCTGAGAAAGATGATCTTGTCGAGGGCATCCGCTTTGCGCAGGAGAAGATCAACGGGACGGCGTCGATCCTGGTCCTCAAAGAGGACGGGACTATCATCGCGGCACGTGATCTCGTCGGAAGGCTGCCGATCAGGATCGGTATGGGACGGGATTCGAATGCAGTAGCGTTTGAGTCATTTACCCTGTCCAAAATGGGTTACGAGGACCAGCGCGACCTCGGTCCGGGCGAGATCGTCGAGATGACACCGGATGGCGTCAGGACGGTAGTGGAGCCGGGCGACAAGATGCGGATCTGCGCGTTCCTATGGAGCTACTACGGCTACCCGACGACGACCTACGAAGGCATCAATGTCGAGATGATGAGGTATAAGAACGGCCATATCCTGGCGCGCAACGATATCGAGAACGGTTTTGACATGAGCGGGATCGACTACGTCGGAGGCGTTCCGGACAGCGGTACGCCGCACGCGATAGGCTATTCGAATGAGACGCATCTGCCTTTCGCCAGAGCGTTCATCAAATACACTCCGACATGGGCGAGGAGCTTCATGCCTACGACCCAGGAGGAGCGCAACAAAGTCGCCAAAATGAAGCAGATCCCGGTCATCGAACTGATCAAGGACAACAACCTGCTGTTCGTTGACGACTCGATCGTCAGAGGCACCCAGCTCAAAGAGACGGTAGACTTCCTCTACGACAACGGCGCGAGGTCCGTACATATGAGGTCGGCATGTCCGCCTATCATGTACGCGTGCAAATATCTCAATTTCTCCAGGAACAACAGCGACATGGACCTGCTCTGCAGAAGAGTCGTGATGCAGCTCGAAGGTGAGACCGGAATGGAACACCTCGATGAATACGCAGACGGCAGCACAGAGAGAGGCCGCAGGCTGAGAGCGGCGATTGCAAGGAAGATGGGATTCGAGACACTCGAGTTCCAGACCCTTGAAGGCGTTACAGAAGCGATCGGCATCGACAGATGCAAGCTCTGTACGTACTGCTGGAACGGCAGAGAATAGCAGCAATGATATAAGACAATAGTCGGATCACGGATCCCGGATCCGGCTATATTTGTCTGATGACGGGATCGATAGTAACAGGATGTGAGGGCACAATGAATACAAAATCCAGATCTGACAGCTATGCAGCAGCCGGCGTGGATATCACCGCCGGATACAGAGCCGTTGAACTCATGAAGAGCCATATCGCAAGAACCGTGACGCCGGGAGTGATGTCGGCGATAGGAGGTTTTGGCGGGCTGTTCGAACTCGACCTTGAAGGCATCAACAAGCCTGTCCTGGTCAGCGGTACGGACGGCGTTGGCACCAAGCTCAAGCTGGCGTTCCTGCTGGACAAGCACGACACGATCGGCATCGACTGCGTTGCGATGTGCGTCAACGACGTACTTTGCGTAGGAGCCAAACCACTCTTCTTCCTCGACTACATCGCCTGCGGCAAGAACGTTCCTGAGAGGATCGAACAGATCGTCGCGGGAGTCTGCGAAGGATGCGTGCAGTCTGGCGCTGCGCTGATCGGCGGAGAGACAGCAGAGATGCCGGGATTCTACCCGGAAGACGAGTACGACCTGGCCGGTTATGTCACAGGTGTGGTCGACAAAGACGCCATCATCGACAACAACAGAATGGCTGCCGGCGATGTGGTGATCGCGCTGCCGTCCAGCGGAGTCCACTCGAACGGATTCTCCCTGGTGCGCAAAGTGTTCAATCTTGCCAAGCCTGACATGAAAGCACTGGTTGCCCCGAACACAAGACTCGGCGGCAGATCCCTCGGAGATGCCCTGCTCGAGCCGACGAAGATCTACGTCAAACCGGTGCTGGCACTTCTCGAGCAAGTCAAAGTCAAAGGTATCTCGCACATCACAGGCGGCGGATTCTACGAGAACATCCCGAGGAGCATCCCTGACGGACTCGGCGCGAGGATAGAGAAGAAGGCCGTCAGAGTTTTGCCGATATTCGACATGATACAGGAGGTCGGAGCGATCTCGGAGCACGACATGTTCAACACTTTCAACATGGGAGTCGGAATGTCGATCATCGTCGCACCGGAAGATGTCGAAAAGACACTCGAAGTGCTCAGAGAGAACGGTGAAGACCCGTATATCATCGGTCAGATCGTCAGTTCGGACGAGAAGATCGAAATAATATAATCTTAACAATTCGCTATTTATATTCAGTTTTGATGTATCAGATAATATAATATAGGGAGGAATGCATACGCTGACCTCCCTGGACTGATGTCCGGAAAGGATATTATGGGAGACAAAGCGAGAATAGCGGTGCTCGTCAGCGGAGGCGGTACGAATCTGCAGGCGCTCATCGACGCGCAGAACTCCGGGCTGATCGACGCGGGCGAGATCGTGCTGGTCATCAGCAACCGGGAGAACGCCTATGCACTGGAGCGCGCACGCAATGCAGGCATAGAGGCATACGCGGTCACACGCAAATCCTGCGGAGGGCAGGAAGGCTGGGAAGCCAGAGTCACGGAACTCTTCGACTCGAAGGAGATCGATCTCATCGTGCTGGCAGGATTCCTGATGATACTCAGCAAGGACTTTGTGACCCGCTACGACCACAAGATCATCAATGTTCATCCTTCGCTCATTCCGGCTTTCTGCGGAGAAGGGTATTACGGACTCATCCCGCATCAGGAAGCACTGAAGCGCGGCGTCAAAGTCACAGGAGCGACCGTCCATTACGTCAACGAGATCGCAGACGGAGGCGAGATCATCGCACAGAGAGCAGTTTATGTCGAGGACGGAGATACACCTGAGACACTGCAGAGAAGGGTGATGGAACAGGCAGAATGGCAGATACTGCCGGAGGCAGTAGCGAAGCTGTGTAATAATATAGTCAGCAGCAGATAGGGCACAGGAGGCAGAGAATGAGTATATACGATATCAGACAATTCAGAGAAATCGTTGAAGGCAACAGTTATCCGGGACGCGGTATTGTCGTGGGCGAGTCAGCAGACGGGACCAAGGCAGTCATCGCGTATTTTATTATGGGAAGATCCGAGAACTCGAGGAACAGAGTTTTCGTCAAGAAAGACGGCGCAGTGTTCACAGAGCCGTTCGACGTGTCCAAACTCAAAGACCCTAGCCTGATCATCTACGCAGCAGTCAGAACATGGAAGAACCATCTGGTCGTCACCAACGGCAACCAGACAGACACCGTCGCAGACGGACTGGCAGAAGGCATCAACTTCCACAGATCCCTCGCATCCAGATGCTTCGAGCCGGACGGCCCGAACTTCACCCCGAGGATCAGCGCAGAAGCAGTCTTCGGAGACGAAGGCAAATTCACATACAAGATGAGCATCCTCAAGAGCGCAGATGCAGAGGGAACCGCCTGCAACAGATACGGATACGATTACGAGCCGGTCGCAGGAGTCGGACACTTTATCCATACATACGAGTGCGACGGCAATCCACTGCCGACATTCCAGGGAGAGCCGAGAAGAGTAGCAATTCCGGACGACATCGACGAGTTCACAGAAGAGATCTGGAACGCACTCGACACAGATAATAAGATCTCACTGTACGTACGCTATACCGATCTGGCGACCGGAGAAGTTGAAGATAGACTGGTCAATAAACACGAGAAGTAGGAGAAAGCTATGAAAGAATTCGAACTCAAATACGGTTGTAACCCTAATCAGAAACCTGCCCGCATCTTCATGGACGACGGCAGCGACCTCCCTCTGGAAGTCCTGAACGGAAGACCGGGATACATCAACTTCCTGGACGCACTCAATTCCTGGCAGCTGGTCAAGGAACTCAAGGAAGCACTCGGCATGCCGGCCGCAGCTTCATTCAAGCACGTCAGCCCTACCAGCGCTGCAGTCGGAACCGTACTGCCGGCCAAACTCAAGAAAGCCTGCTTCGTTGACGACATCGAAGGCCTCGACGATTCACCGCTTGCCTGCGCATACGCGAGAGCAAGAGGAACAGACAGGATGTGCTCGTTTGGTGACTGGGTCGCTCTGTCCGATGAGTGCGATCTCACGACCGCCCTCCTGATCAAGAGAGAAGTCTCCGACGGAGTCATCGCTCCAGGATATACTGACGAAGCCCTTGAAGTGCTGCGCAAGAAGAGAAAAGGCGGATACAATATCGTCAAGATCGACCCTGACTATATGCCGCCTGAGAAGGAGCACAAGCAGGTATTCGGCGTGACCTTCGAACAGGGACACAACTTCTTCAGGATCGACAGAGAACTCCTGAGCAACGTAGTCACCGAGAAGAAGGATCTGCCGGAAGAAGCAGTTCGCGACCTGATCGTTTCACTGATCACACTCAAGTATACACAGTCCAATTCCGTATGTTTCGCATTTGACGGACAGGCGATCGGCGTAGGCGCCGGCCAGCAGTCGAGAGTCCACTGCACGAGACTCGCAGGAGGCAAAGCGGACACATGGTTCCTGCGCCAGCACGACAAAGTCCTGAACCTCCCGTTCAAGCCGGAACTCGGACGTCCTGACAGAGACAACGTCATTGACGCATATATCAACAAGAATGAAGAAGACTGCTGCGCTGACGGAGTATGGCAGAAATACTTCACAGAGCAGCCGGAGAGATTTACTGACGAAGAGCAGAGAGCATATCTCGATACGATCACAGGCGTCAGCTGCGGATCCGACGCATTCTTCCCGTTCTTCGACAACGTTCAGAGAGCGGCGGCATCCGGCGTCAGCTATATCGCGGAGCCGGGCGGATCCATCAGAGACGATCTGGTCATCGAGTGCTGCAACGAACTTGGCATCACAATGGCATTTACAGGAATGAGACTTTTCCACCACTGATCCCGAAGTAAGGAGGACAATATGGATATCCTCGTTGTAGGCGGCGGCGGCCGCGAGCATGCGATCATCAAGAAGTTAAGAGAGAACAAGTCAGTCGACAGGATCTACGCTCTACCGGGCAACGGCGGCATCGCCAAGGATGCAGAGTGCTTCCCGGTCAAAGCGACAGATATCGACGGCATCGTAGCTTTCGCGAAGAAGTACAGACCGGACTACGCGGTAGTCGCTCCTGACGATCCGCTGGTCATGGGGTGCGTCGATGCGCTGACGAATATAGGGATCCCTTGTTTTGGCCCGGAAGCCAAGGCGGCGATCATCGAAGGCAGCAAGGTTTTCGCCAAAAACCTCATGAAGAAGTACGGGATACCGACGGCGAGATACGCGACGTTCGACGACATGCAGGACGCGCTGTACTATCTGGAATCCGCACCGATCCCGACCGTCATCAAAGCTGACGGACTGGCGCTCGGCAAGGGCGTTATCATCGCGGAGACACGTGCGGAGGCGAAGAACGCTGTTACCATGATGATGCAGGACCACAAGTTCGGCAAGAGCGGCGATAAGATCGTCATCGAGGAATTCCTCGAGGGACCGGAAGTGTCCGTTCTGAGCTTTACCGACGGCAAGACCATCGTGCCGATGATCAGCTCGATGGACCACAAGCGCGCCGGCGACGGAGACACAGGACTCAACACCGGAGGTATGGGAACGGTTGCGCCGAACCCATACTATACTGATGAGATCGCGGCGAGATGCATGGAAGAGATCTTCCTGCCGACTGTCCGTGCGATGAACGAGGAAGGGCGTACATTCAAAGGATGCCTGTATTTTGGCCTGATGATCACCAAGGACGGGCCTAAAGTCATCGAGTACAACTGCAGATTCGGCGACCCTGAGACACAGGTCGTGCTGCCGCTGCTCGAGACGGACCTGCTTACGGTGATGCAGGCTGTGACAGAAGAACGCCTCGCAGATGTCGAGGTGAGCTGGTCGGACGGATGCGCATGCTGCGTAGTCGCGGCTTCGGAAGGATATCCGGTCAGCTATGAGAAAGGATATGAGATCACCATACCGGACGAGGTATGGCCTTATGTATATATCGCCGGCGCCGAGGATGAGGACGGCAGGCTGCTGACATCAGGCGGCAGAGTGCTCGGAGTCACCGCGGTGATGCCGACACTGGCAGAAGCGATCGAAGCATCGTACGGGATGTTGGACGAGATCGATTTTGCCAACAAGTATTACAGAGTAGATATCGGACAGAGAGCACTCAGAGCGCTGAGGTAGCACGACAGGAGAAACTTATGGTTTACAGGATCTATGTGGAGAAGAAACCGGGACTGGCCAACGAAGCGGCAAGTCTCAGGAGCGATGCCCGCACACTGCTCGGGATCGGGAGTCTTGAAGACGTACGCGTCATCAACAGGTATGACGCGGAGAATATCGATGAGGCACTCTTTGCAGACTGCGTTTACAAGGTCTTCGCTGAGCCGCAGCTGGACAACACAGCTTCCGATCTTGCAGAGCTGATCGGGACGGATTCAGATTATGTGTTCGCGGTAGAAGCACTTCCGGGACAGTTCGATCAGAGAGCGGATTCGGCGGAACAGTGCATCCAGATCATCTCGCAGGGCGAGAGACCGACGATCAAATACGCGAAACTCTACGTGCTGTACGGACAGCTCACTGAGGACGAGATCAACACGCTCAAGGGTTATGTGATCAACCCGGTCGAGGCCAGAGAAGCGAGCCTCGAAATGCCTGAGACTCTCACAGCCGTGTACGCTATGCCGGAGACAGTAGAGACGCTCTGGGGCTTCACGGACATGCAGGACGGAGAGCTCGCCGGATACATCAGGAAGAAAGGCCTGGCCATGGACGAGGCTGACCTCAAGATGTGCATCGAGTACTTCCGTGACGTAGAGCAGAGAGACCCTACGGTGACAGAACTCAGGATGATCGACACCTACTGGTCCGATCACTGCAGACATACGACATTCGGAACGGTCATCGACGACGCGAAGTTCGAAGACGAGCTGCTGCAGAAAGCATGGCGCGATTACCTCATGACGCGCAAAGTCCTCGGCAGCAACAAACCGGTCTGCCTGATGGACCTCGCTACGATCGCGGTCAAAGTGCTCAGGAGACAGGGCAAACTCGACAAGCTCGACGCTTCCGAAGAGATCAACGCGTGCACAGTCAAGATCAACGTGCAGGTAAACGGCGAGGATGAGCCGTGGCTCCTCCTCTTCAAGAACGAAACACACAATCATCCGACAGAGATCGAGCCGTTCGGCGGCGCGGCGACCTGCCTCGGCGGATGCATCAGAGATCCGCTCTCGGGAAGAGCTTACGCTTATTCGGCAATGAGAGTCACCGGTGCTGCGGATCCGCTCCAGCCGGTTTCCGAGACGCTGCCTGGCAAACTGCCTCAGCGCTCGATCACGACTGCTGCCGCGCGCGGGTATTCCAGCTACGGCAATCAGATCGGACTCTGCACAGGTATCGTAGACGAGATCTACCATCCGGGTTACGCAGCCAAAAGAATGGAAGTCGGCGCTGTTATGGCTGCCGCTCCGGCTGTGAATGTCCGCAGAGAGCGTCCGGAGCCGGGCGATGTGGTACTGCTGGTCGGTGGTTCGACCGGACGTGACGGCATCGGCGGAGCAACGGGATCATCCAAAGCTCACAACACGCAGTCTGTCGAGACCTGCGGCGCTGAAGTGCAGAAAGGTAATGCGCCTGAAGAGCGCAAACTCCAGAGACTCTTCCGCAACGGCAACGCGACGAGACTCATCAAGAGATGCAATGACTTTGGCGCAGGCGGCGTCAGCGTCGCTATAGGCGAGCTGGCAGACGGACTCGAGATCGATCTCGATGCTGTTCCTAAGAAATATGAAGGCCTTGATGGTACCGAACTGGCGATCTCCGAATCCCAGGAGAGGATGGCCTGCGTAGTCGAGGCTCAGAACAAATACCTGTTCATGCATCTGGCTGCAGATGAGAACCTGCAGTGCGTTCAGGTCGCTGTAGTGACCGAAGAACCGCGTCTGGTCATGAACTGGAAAGGCAACAAGATAGTAAACATCTCCAGGGAATTCCTCAATTCCAACGGAGCTGACAAACATATCGAAGTAGCACCTGCCGCACCGCAGGATTGGGAGAGCACAAGCTTCTACGGCAAGATGGCCGAGGAGAAGGCGCAGGCAGGCGAGGGCGAACCGACTTTCGGCGAGCTGTACGCTAAAGTCGCTGCAGACCTCAACACATGTTCCAAGAGAGGTCTCTCGGAGCGTTTCGACTCCACGATAGGAGCCGGGACAGTGCTGATGCCATTTGGCGGTCACAACCAGCTGACACCGATCCAGGCGATGGTCCACAAGATCCCGCTCGAGTACGGCAGTACGGATGACTGTTCGCTGATGGCATGGGGCTACAACCCATTCATCTCGAGTGCTTCGCCATATCACGGAGCATACCTCGCAGTCATCGAGTCGGTATCCAAACTGATCGCGACCGGCGCGTCATTCAACGATGTTTACCTCTCATTCCAGGAGTACTTCCCGTCGCTGAGACAGGATCCTGAAAGATGGGGCAGACCGCTGGCGGCACTGCTCGGAGCTTTCGAGGCGCAGGTCAATCTGGGTATCGGAGCGATCGGCGGCAAGGATTCGATGAGCGGCACGTTCGAGGACATCGATGTCCCTCCGACACTGATCTCCTTCGCTGTCACCACCGACAAAGTGCAGGATATCATCTCGCCTGAATTCAAAGGCTCCGGACATAAAGTCGTCATGCTGACCCCGGAGACCGAGAAGGACAACAGCAGTGTCGGCGCAGGACTTCCGAGACCTGCTTCACTGGTCAGAGTATGGGAGAAGACTGCTGATCTGGTACATCAGGGTAAGGTCGCCGCAGCGTACACCCCTGGCATCGGCGGAGTGGCTGAGGCCATCATGAAGATGACCTACGGCAACGGCATAGGATTTGACTATATCAGCGGAACACCGGACGAGCTCTCGCTCGACGAGATGTTCGGATACTCTTACGGCAGCATCATTCTCGAGCTGACCGACGACGATATCACTTTTGGCAGAGGCTACGACAAGAGAGCGCTCGGAACGACTACTGACAAGCACAGGATCACGCTGGGCGAGGAGTCAGTCGGGATCGGCGACCTCCTGATCCTCTACGAGGGCAAGCTCGAGAGCGTGTTCCCGAACAACGTAGACAGCAGGGTCGGCAACCCTGAGAACTTTGCATACAGGACGAGGAGCTACCCGACACCGATCTTCAAGAGATCGGAACCGAAGGTCCTCATTCCGGTATTCCCGGGCACGAACTGCGAGTACGACAGTGCGCGTGCAGTCAGAGAGGCCGGCGCTAAGCCGGAGATCATGATCGTCAGGAACCGTTCCTCCGAGGATATTAAGAAATCAGTCGAGGAATTCGCGGCATCGCTCAAGGATTCCCAGATGGTGTTCATACCTGGCGGATTCTCAGGCGGAGATGAACCAGACGGTTCTGCCAAATTCATCACTGCGTTCTTCCGCAATGCCGAGATCAAGGACGCTGTGACTGAGCTGCTCGACAAGAGAGCCGGCCTGATGTGCGGAGTCTGCAACGGATTCCAGGCGCTGATCAAGCTGGGACTCGTGCCGTACGGCAAGATCATCGACACCGATGAGGACTGTCCGACGCTGACATACAATACGATCGGATGTCACCAGTCCAGGATCGTCAGAGTCAGGGTCGCTTCGAACAAATCGCCTTGGCTGAGGAGCTGCAACGTCGGAGAGGTGTTCTCGGCGCCGATCTCGCACGGCGAAGGCAGATTTATCGCATCCGACGAGCTGATCCACAAACTGGCGGTCAACGGGCAGATCGCTACACAGTACGTCGATCTGGAAGGCAATGCGTCGGGAGACATCAGGTTCAACCCGAACGGTTCGGTCCAGGCGATCGAAGGTATCACCAGCCCGGACGGCAGAGTGTTCGGCAAGATGGCTCACGCAGAGAGAGTCGGAGAAGGCCTGTATAAGAATGTAGAAGGCAATTACTTCATCAAGATGTTTGAGAACGCAGTAAGATACTTCAAGTAAGCAGTAAGATACTTCAAGTATTTCAAGTAGAAGGAAAGATCCGGTCCGGAGGTCCATCTGTTATGGAGAATTCACGCTGCAAAGCATTCATCGAATGCGTCAACAGCGGCAGCATCAAAGGCGCCGCAGACACCCTGGGTTATACTCCTTCGGCGATCAGCCAGCTGATCACAGCGTTCGAGAAGGAGCTCGGACTCAAACTTTTCGTGCGCACACAGAGAGGGGTCATCCTGACACAGGAAGGCCGCGAACTCGTTCCGCTCGTCCGTTCTTATCTCGAGCGCGAGCAGGAGATCTACCGTTATGCTGCTGAGACCAGAGGCATAACCATGGGCAAAATCACGATCGCGACTTACCCGAGTGTGGCGACGACGTGGCTGCCGGAGATCGTAAGGCGTTTCAAGAACGACTATCCGGGCATCCAGTTCAGTATCAGGGAGTGCATCAGAGAGGATATCTTCCACTATCTGGATCAGAACGAGGCGGACCTCGGATTCCTGGCATGGTCGGAACCGATGCCTTATGACTGGATCCCGCTTGCTGAAGAGCAGGTGATCGCGGCAGTACCGGAGGATCATCCGCTTGCCGGTGCTGCAAGCTTCCCGGTCAGAGAGTGCGAGAACTACGATTTCATTCTCGGATCTTGGGGCAGGGAGCTCGAGATCCTGAACATCCTCGAGCAGAACGATGCCCATCCGGAGATCAAATACACGACCTACGACACACCTGCGACAATGGCGATGGTGCGCATGGGACTCGGGATCAGTTTTGTCAACGCCTTGAGCGCGCAGTACTGGAACGAGCATCTGGTCAAAATGCCGCTCGATCCACCGGCAAGCATCGAATTCGGCATCGCCGTTCCATCGCGCGAACACATGACCAGCGCAGCGAAGAAATTCCTTGATTACGCAGTCAGCTATATGGCAGACATAGAGAAATAGCGGGGAGACAGGGGACGGTTCTCTGTCCCCTTTTTGCTGCCCAGAAAAGAGACAGAGAACCGTCCCCTGTCCCCTCTCTTGTTTTTTCACACAAACAAAAGCCCCGTCCTTGCTCAAGGGACGGGGCTCTGCTATTATCTAAAACCTTTTTCGAGACAGTGCTTAGGTGCCTATATGAGAGGCTCAGGATAATATGTGATGAGGTTGAATGAATAATTGATTACTTGTGATAAGCCTTTGAATAAAATACCCACTTGCAAACGAGTACTGCTACATAAGCTGCTACTACGATTACTGTCATCATGGTCCTGTACCTCCTCCTGTTGGTCCGCTGATAATACCTAAGAGTATATGTCGATCCGGCAATTCCAGCCGGCGTGTCTGTATCTCTTTACAAGTGCATTCTATCGCTAAGCCAGCTTAAAGTAAAATAAATGTTTTTGACGAACTCTTTAAGTTGCACTTAATTTGATGCATCGGGAAGGAGACAGAGAACCGTCCCCTGTCCCCTGTGTTCCCTCCCTTACTGGCTCCTCGCCTTATGTTATGATATTATTGATATAATATATACAATTCAACATTGTCGAAACCTTATTGGCAGTTCGCTTCAGGAGGAAATGCCGTATGGAAAACAGGAGAAAGAGTATAAGAACGATTGCGATCGCAGGAGCTTTCATATTGCTCCTGTTAGTGGTTGCCGGCACATACTGGCTGGGCCATGCAGCAAGGCAGGATACGGACAAGGCTGTGCATACTGTCAGCCTGCTGTATCTGGATGAGCTGGCTGGCCGCCGTGAGCAGGTCGTCAGAGCCAATCTTGACAACAGGATCGAGACGATCGAGATCGCCGTAGACCTGATGACGGACGAAGACCTCCGCGATGAGGAACACCGCCGGGCTTACCAGCGCAGGATGAAAGCCCTGTATCATCTGGACAAATTCGCTTTCGTAGGCGAGAGCGGCACGGTGTACAAAGCGACCGGCCCGTCCGACGAGATCGGCAACTACTCTTTCGACTACAGAACGATGACAGAGCCTGACATCTCCATACTGAATTTACACGGCGATGAGAAGAAAGTCGTGATCGCAGTACCTATCGAGCATAAGAAGTTTCTCGACGACACGCTCGTTGTCTGTTTCATGGAGATGGACATGGATCACATGCTCCACGGAGTATCGATGGAGTCAAGTGAGGACGATGCGACTTTCTGCAATCTGTACACAAGCGACGGCTACCCGCTGAGCAATGCAGTACTGGGAGGTTTTGCAGAAGAAGACAATCTGCTCGAGGCACTGAAAAGCGCAGAGTTTGAAAACGGTTATTCACTGGACAAGGTGATCGCCGACTTCGACTCAAAGTCGAAAGGAGTAGTATCTTTCATATATAAAGACAGAAAAGAAACGCTGACATATGTGCCGGTAGCAGGTACAGACTGGCTGCTGACTTACCTGATAAGGGAGTCGCTCATAAGCGACAAGATCAGCAGCATAACGAACGGAACCATTATGAGGAGCACGGTGCAGATGCTGTTCACGATGCTCGTGATGCTCACAATGTTCTGGTTCATAATCCGACAGAACCGCAAGAACGCGGAGATCATGGCGAATCATGAGGCTGCTGAGGCCGAAGCGAGGGTAAAGCAGGAAGAAATGGAGCACAGGCTCGCGCTGCAGGAGGAGATCCTCGCGCAGAAGGCCCAGGGCGAGCAGCAGGACAAAATGATCAAGGCGCTGGCGTCGGACTACCGCAGCGTTTATTACCTGGAACTGGATAGAAATGAAGGCGTGTGCTATCAGGCGCGCAGCGACATGCCGGGATTGAAGGAAGGCGAGAGCTTCAATTATCTTGAGGCGGTGACGGATTACTGTAACCATTACGTAACAGAGCCTTACCGTGAGGAATTCCTCAGGTTCATACAGCCTGATAATGTAAGGAAGGGACTGGAAGAGAATCTGGTCATCTCGTACCGTTACATGATAAATATCGACGGCAAAGAATCCTGGGAGGTCGTGAAGTTCGCAGGCGTCCGTCATCCGGACGAACGCGAGGACCATCTGGTACATACGGTCGGAGCGTGCTTTGCCGATGTCGATGCCGAAACGAGAAGCTCTCTGGAACAGCAGCAGATGCTGACCGACGCGCTTGAGAATGCTGAGCAGGCCAACAAGGCTAAGACCGCGTTCCTGTCCAACATGAGCCACGAGATAAGAACTCCTATGAACGCCATCATAGGACTCGACAACATAGCGATCAATGACCCGGAAACACCGGAGAAGACCAGAGGTTATCTCGAGAAGATCGGTGCATCGGCAGAACACCTGCTGAACCTGATCAACGACATCCTCGACATGTCGAGGATCGAGTCCGGCCGCATGGTACTGAAAAACGAAGAATTTTCGTTCTCAGAACTGCTTGAGATGGTCAATACCATGTTCAGCGGACAGTGTTCCGACAAGGGGCTGGACTATCAGTGCCATATAACGGGCGATATCGATGACTGCTATGTCGGCGATAAAATGAAGCTGCGCCAGGTGCTGATCAACATACTCGGCAATGCCGTCAAGTTCACGCCGGAGGGAGGCAAGGTAGATCTGACCGTCGAACGGACTGCGCAGTTCAACAAACAGTCCACACTGCAATTTACCATATCCGACACAGGCATAGGAATGAGCAAGGAATACCTGCCGAAACTATTCGATACATTCTCGCAGGAAGATTCCTCGATGACCAATAAATACGGAAGCTCGGGTCTCGGAATGCCTATCACGAAGAGCATCGTTGAGATGATGAACGGCAACATAGAAGTCGAGAGCGAGAAGGGTGTGGGTACGACCTTCCGCGTGACTGTCACATTGATGGATGCCGCAAAACACAATACGCGCGAAGAGAGAGCTGACCTCCGCCCTGAGGATATGACCGTTCTGGTCGTCGATGACGATCCGGTCGCCTGTGAACACGCGAAGCTAGTCCTCGAGAAGGTAGGCATAGCTGCCGAGATCGCGGGATCAGGCGCAGAAGCGATCGACAAAGTACAGCTGCGCCACGCAAGGCGCGTCCCGTACAACCTGATACTGGTTGACTGGAAGATGCCTGACATGGACGGCGTCGAGACCACGCGCAGGATGCGCGAGATCATCGGTCATGAGTCGGCGATAATCATACTGACAGCATACCGCTGGGACGATGTGCTCGACGAAGCGATGGAGGCAGGCGTAGACAGCTTCCTCCCTAAGCCTCTGTTCGCCACTACAGTTATTGAGGAGTTCCGGAGCGCAATGCAGCGCAAAGGTATATCCACATCATCGCAGAAGGACAAGGCCGAACTCGAGGGCCGTCATATACTGCTTGCAGAGGACGTGCAGATCAACGCAGAGATCATGATGATGGTGCTCGCAGTGCGCTCCATCGACGTTGATCTCGCAGAGAATGGAAGGATCGCTGTAGAGAAGTTCGGAGCAAGCGACCCGGGATACTACGATGCCATACTCATGGATATGCGCATGCCAGAGATGGACGGACTGGAAGCCACACGGATCATCCGTGCCATGGACAGAGCTGATGCTAAGAAGATCCCTATCATTGCTCTGACAGCGAATGCCTTCGATGAAGATGTACAGCGCAGTCTGCAGGCGGGTCTCAACGCACATCTCACGAAACCGGTACAGCCTGAAGACCTCTATGAGACGCTCGAGAGTCTCATAGAGCAGTAATGAGGATCTGCATCTATGGATAATTACGACAGAAATCATACAAAACCGCTCGACCGGTATCTGACACCGCTCGATGTATGGGCTATGGCTTTCGGCTGCATGGTCGGCTGGAGCGCATTTGTCATGCCGGGAACGACTTTTCTGCCTATCGCCGGACCGCTCGGAACGATCATCGCCATGCTGCTCGGACTTCTGGTCATACTGGTGATCGGGTACAGTGTCTGTTATCTGATGGAAAGAAGCCCGCGCACGGGCGGCATGTATTCATATACCAAAGAAGCATTTGGGCGTGATCACGCGTTCCTCTGCTCCTGGTTCCTCTGCCTGTCATACCTGACAATAGTCTTCCTCAACGGAACAGCATTGTTCCTGGTGATACGCACATTGATGGGCGATTCCATGACAGGGGAACCGCTTTACACCGTAGCCGGCAATCCGATCTATACCAAAGAGATCGTGCTGTCTGTCGGCGCACTGGCCGGTATAGGAGTGCTCTTCATCGTAGCGAAGCCTGTACTGCAGCGCCTGCATACGGTGCTGGCTGTGATCCTTGCGCTTGGAACAGTCATTACGTCGGTCTGCTGCCTGCCGGCTGCTCTGGCGTCAGGCGCCATTGGCTCCTACGGATTTACCGGCGTCAGCAAGGGATATGCGATCTTCAGCCTGATCATCCTGGCGCCGTGGGCCTTTGTAGGATTTGAAATAACTTCATTTGAAACTGCGCACTTCAAGTTCAGCGTCAGGAAATCAAGGCCGGTCATTTTCACAGCGATCATCCTGGCGGCCTTTGTATATACCGCGATGGCTCTGGTGAGCATCTCCGTTGTTCCGGATGGATATGCATCGTGGGTGGACTATATCGGGAGTCTCAATGAGTTCAGCGGAGTCATGTCGGTACCGACCTTCTATGCCGCCAGACAGATGATGGGCACAGCCGGACTTGCTCTCATAGGGATCACGGCACTCGCTGCCATACTGACAGGCATCATCGGAGCATACAGAGCTACTATGCGAGTGCTTTCTACGATGGCCGAAGACAGGATCCTCCATGGGGTCTTCTCCAACACCGCCGTCAGCATCATGTTCATCATGGTGCTGTCGATACTGATATCGCTTCTCGGCAGGAATACTCTCGGCTGGTTTGTAGACCTCACATCATTCGGTGCGATCGTCGCTTACGGATACACTTCCGCGGCAGCATTCAAGATCGCAAGGATCGAGGGCAAGCGCAAAATCATGATCACCGGCGCGATAGGCACCGCGATCTCGGCCATGTTCGCGTTCGTACAGTTAGTGCCTCATATGCTGGCGCTTGACGCGATGGGGAGCGAAGCTTTCCTACTCCTTTCCCTGTGGTGCCTGCTGGGATTCGTATTCTACTGGCGCACCATCAGGCGCAGCACACTGACGGAGTACAGCGGGATGTCCACTTCGGGAACAGTCCTCTTCGCGCTGCTGGTATACGCAGCGATCCTGTGGCTTGCCAAGAGGATCGAGCAGCAGGCGAGTCCAGAGCTGGTGCGCGGCATACTCCATCCGGGAGGAGTCGTGGTCCTGATCATAATCTTTATCGGGCTGACCGTCATGCTGTATATACAGAACCTTGTGCGTGTCAAGCATGAGGCGGCCGAGAGAGAGAAGATTCGCGCGGTGGAAGGGAGCCTGGCGAAGAGCCAGTTCCTCTTCAACATGTCGCACGACATCCGCACACCTATGAATGCGATCCTCGGCTACACGAGTCTCGCCCTTAAGGAGCCAACATCAGACGAACAGCGGGACTACCTGACCAAAATAGAAGCATCCAGTCAGCATCTGCTGGCGCTCATCAACGATATCCTCGAAATGAGCCGTATCGAGAGCGGCAAGATCGAACTCGATTATGCTCCGGCAGATCTGTGCGGGATCGTCGAAGACCTATATGATCTGTTCGCAGAGCAGATGAAGCAGAAGAACATGGACTTCTCCATCCACACGACACAGGTCCAGAACCGCTGCGTGTGGTGTGACAGGAAGAACCTCAACCGCGTGCTTCTGAACATCATCTCCAATGCGTACAAATTCACTCCTGAGAATGGTACTATCTCGGTCTCGATCCATGAGACCGGAGCCGTTGCGAATGGATACGGCTCTTATGAGCTGCGCGTCAAGGACAGCGGCATAGGGATGTCCAAGGAGTTCGTCGAGAAGATGTTCAATGCATTTGAGCGCGAACGCTCCTCTACAGACAGCGGAATCGAAGGAACCGGTCTCGGACTTGCGATCACCAAGAGTATCGTAGATCTCATGGGCGGCACCATCGATGTATTCACATCACCGGGCAGCGGCACAGAGATCGTTCTCAGATTCAAGTTCAGAACGGCAAGCGAGGAAGATATCCAGATCGAGACCGCAGCAGGCGGAACAGATGATGGAGACGATATTGACTTTGCGGGAATGCGCCTCCTGCTGGTCGAAGACAACGCTATCAATATGGAGATCGCCAAAATGATCCTCGAGCAGATGGGATTTGTCGTAGAGACCGCGGAGAATGGCAGGATCGCAGTGGATATGGTCACGGCATCACAAGCGGGATACTATGATGCGATCCTGATGGATATACAGATGCCTGTAATGGACGGATATGCCGCAGCCAGAGAGATCCGTTCGCTGGCAGATGAAGAGCTTGCAACCATACCTATACTGGCGATGACAGCCAATGCGTTCAAAGAAGACGTACAGGATGCCGAAGATGCAGGCATGCAGGCGCACATTGCTAAGCCTATAGATATAGGAACTCTATCCGAGACGCTAAGATCGGTATTGAGAAGAAACGGGAGATGATCGACGATGACATATTCGATTATTGGGATCCTGGCAGCGATGATACTGCTTATAATCAACAGGGATATTCTGTGGATCAGTGACGGCCGCAAGCTTTCACAGACACAGAGGACTTACTGTTGGTTTCTGATGGGGATACTGGCCTATCTCATAACAGATATGCTGTGGGGGATACTGGAGTCGCACCGCCTCACGGCAGCACTGTACGTGGATACGGTGATACACTTTGCGGCGATGGCTGCCGCAGTCATGCTGTGGACGAGGTATGTCGTATCATACCTCGAGAGCAGGAATCGTTTTGGCGTGTTTCTTTCTGCAACAGGGCGGGCCTTTCTGGCATTTGTTCTCATTGCCCTTGCAGTCAATCTGTTCCAGCCGGTCATCTTCTGGTTCGATGAGACTGGCGCCTATCACGCGGGTACAGTGCGGTATCTGATCCTGGCGATACAGATCCTGCTGTTCCTGTTATCTTCTATTTATACTATATATATGTCCCGGCGCTCTGAAGGATCGGTCAGACGCAGACATCTTACGATCGGACTCTTCGGCATCGCCATGGTGGTCATGATCGCGATCCAGGTGTTCTTCCCGCTGCTGCCTTTCTATGCGATGGGGTATATGCTCGGTACCTGCCTCCTCCACAGTTATGTAGTGGAGGATGAGAAAGAGGAATACCGCCATGAGCTGGAGGAGTCGCTGCAGAGGGAAAGACTGCAGAAGCAGGAACTCAGCGAGAGCCGTGAGGCGCTGAATGACGCGCTGGCTGCAGCTGAGGAGGCCAACAGGGCAAAGACAGCGTTCCTGTCCAATATGAGCCATGAGATCCGCACTCCGATGAATGCCATCATAGGGCTCAACAACATAGCAATGAATGACCCTTCGGCTTCTGACAAACTGAAGGAACACCTGATCAGGATCGACGATTCCGCCCAGCATCTGCTGGGGATCATCAACGAGATACTGGACATGTCGCGTATCGAATCCGGGAGGATGGTGATCAAGAACGAAGAGTTCTCATTCGCCAAATGCCTTGAGCAGGTGAACATCATCATCAGCGGGCAGTGCAGGGATAAAGGCCTGCGCTACGACTGCAGAACGAAGGGCAGGATCGACGAGTATTATATCGGCGACGGCATGAAGCTCAAACAGGTGCTGATCAACATTCTGGGGAACGCCGTGAAGTTCACGCCTGAAGGAGGCTCGGTCGACTTTGACATAGAGGAAGTCGCCAGGTTTGACGGCAATGCAACCCTCCGATTCATCATCCAGGATACGGGCATAGGTATGAGCAAGGAGTATCTGCCGCACATTTTTGACGCGTTCAGCCAGGAAGATTCTTCTTCGACCAGCCAGTACGGCAGCACCGGACTCGGCATGCCTATCACGAAGAGCATCGTTGAACTCATGAACGGCCATATCGAGGTCGAGAGCGAGAAGGGAGAGGGCAGCACCTTCACGGTAACACTGACGTTTGGTGAATCCCACCGGAAGAGCAGGAACGCAGCAGACAGCGACCTCGACCCGGATGAAATGAACGTGCTGGTCATAGATGACGATCCGATCGCGCTCGAACATGCCAGGATCGTGCTCAGCAAGGTCGGCATCCATTGCGAGACCGCAGAGTCGGGCTCTGATGGAGTAGAGCTGGTCAGGCTCCGCCATGCCCGCAGGGAGAACTACAACCTGATACTGATCGACTGGCGCATGCCTGAGATGGACGGAGTAGAGACAACGCGTCAGATAAGGTCGGTCGCAGGCAATGATACCCCTATAATAATACTGACATCCTTCAACTGGGACGATATCGCTGATGAAGCCAGGGCGGCGGGAGTCGACACCTTCGTGCCAAAACCGCTGTTCGCAGAGAGCGTCCTTGACGAGTTCCGCGAAGCATTCAAACGCAAGAATGAGGATCTCGTAACAGACCGGACGGATCTTACAGGGCGTCACATACTTCTTGCAGAGGATGTTGCTGTGAATGCAGAGATCATCGTCATGGTGCTCAGCATGCGGGAGGTCGATGTTGACGTCGCGGAGAACGGCAAAGTCGCAGTCGAGATGTTTGAGACCCACCCAGCCGGTTATTATGATGCCATCCTGATGGATATGCGCATGCCGGTAATGGACGGACTTGAGGCGACCAGGGCGATAAGGGCATCGGATCATTCCGATGCGAAGACCATACCGGTCATCGCCCTGACAGCAAACGCGTTCGACGAAGACGTGCAGCGCAGTATGCAGGCGGGACTCAATGCGCATCTCAGCAAGCCTGTAGAACCGGATGATCTGTTCAAAACACTGGAAACACTGATCAAATAGAGGGTGCGCGTGATACGCACACCATGAAATAAGATAGAAATATAGGAGTGCCGAAACACTGACGTTAGCAGAGCGGGAGACAGTCAACTGTCTCCCGCTTTTTCTATTGACGTTTTATGCAGAAATTGCTCCGTGAAGTGCCGTAACGTTTGTTCCTTTAAATTTTAAGCATTACAAAGTGTGACATGACAGAAATTGACGGTTTAAATGACGGTATTTATATATCATATAACCTGAGAAGAGCAGAAACTCTGTGTTCCTGCAGGTTTTGACGTGCACCAAAACGTCATTTACTATTTAAAAAACCGTCAAATATAATTTATAACTGACGGATATATTGACGCTTTGTAACGTATACTGTGTACAACAGAGAGAGAGCTCTGACAATTAACTATTTCAATATTTCTTTTGCAAAGGAGGAAAACTATGAAACTAAAAGAATCTCTTAAGAAGTTTCTGGCGTTTCTTCTTAGCACGGCGATGATCATCACTTATATGCCGGTTTCAGTTTTCGCGCTGGAAAATGACGAAAGTGGTGAGGAGACCTCCACTGAGGTCACAGTAGAATCGAAAGAAGATAAGAGCGATGATGCTCCTAAGAATGTCGAGACTGCTGCGCCGGCGACGGAAGTAAAGGAACCTGCTCCTGTCAAGGAGAATGAATCGACAGTAGTAGTTCCTGACAGCCAGAAACAGGATCAGGAGCCAGCAGAGACTCCTGACACACGCGGTCCGCCTGAATCGGAAACACCGAATGATCAGGGTGCAGACAATGCGGTGCAGGCAGGAAACGAGAATGCTGCTCCGGCAGATGCGGGCGAAACCGAAGCTCTGAGAAATGCTGAAGGAGAACTGACAAAAGGCGCAGACGCAGCACTTCTCGCAGCTGAAGGAAACGCTAAAGCAGATGCTGAGGAGGACAAGACCTGGACCGTCACTTTCTATGACAGAGACGCAGACGTGCACAAAGTCGTAGAAGTGACTAAGGGTGAAGCGATCGGCGAAGATATGCCGTCACCAATTGCACGTGAAGACTACATTGCATATTGGGCGATCGGTGAAAGAGTGTCGAACGGACAGGGCTATACGACTAAGGTCACCGGACCTCGCGTCACCTCATCCTATGTACCTACGGCTGACACAACGCTCGTTCCTGACTACGCTAAGATCACTTACACTGTGACGTTCCTTGACGGCAAGAACGGTTCTGTTGTAACAACCAGAACGGTCGATGTCGACACCAGCTATTGCCTGAATGACATTCCTGCTGTTCCTCACCAGGACGGAAGCGTAGGCAAGTGGGTCTACAGCGGTGGAGACTTCACGAACAGTGTCACAGCCACCGGTAATATGGAAGTCTGGGCAGAGTACGAGGAGACAGCATTTACCGTCACCTATAAGTACATGATCGACGGCGCTGAGAAAACTTATCAGACTGACAAATACTCCAAGGGAGACCAGCTCGAGCTGCCTACAGCTCCTGTAGAGGAAGGTCATGAGTTTATCGGCTGGTATGTCGGAGAGACAAAGTACAACGGCGGTGAAGTGGTCAATGGAAATATGGTACTCCAGGGCAGATTCACCAACATGTACTCCGTAAGCTTCGTCGTACTCAACGATAACGGTTCCGTTAAGGAGACCCTCACCCAGTACTTCAGAACTTCGGGCGACAAGATCGAAACCATGCCGCAGAGCCCATTTGTATCCGGCAAGCATTTCGTAAAATGGGTCATCCAAGGCACTGACACTGAAGTGACCGCAGATACAGTAGTCACCGAGAACTTCACAGCAGTAGCAGTATTCGAAGAGGTTGAATCGTACAAGATCACTGTTGATTACTGGTACGAAGCCGACAATGGCGCTCATCATACTTTTGATACCGTAATAACCGAGATCGCTTCCGGCGATTTCAACGAAGACGGCAAGTATATCATTACGCCTCCGGCTTCCACACAGACGGATTCAGAGCTGGTAAACGAAGGCCCAAGGTACTACGCAAGCAAGTCTTCTATCGAAATCAAGAAAACTGATTTCAATGCAGACCATGAATATGCAACAGATGTAGAGTATGTCGCTTACACAGCGCAGTATGACGTTGTATACCTCCTGAAAGATCTTGATGGAAACGGATATACAGAGATCGAACGCGAGAGCGGAGTCAAGGGAGTACTTGGTACTTATGCTGCTCCGTCCGTCAAGGATTATCCGTACGCAACTCTTGAGGCTGCTGAAGGAGCAGTGATCACTCAGGCAGAAGGACAGGAGCTTGAGGTCAAGTACAACAGAAAGAGCTTCCAGCTCACATATGAGACGAACGGCGGCTCCTACGTTGGCGGAACAAGCGCTCCTTACGGAACAAACGTGAGACTTTCCTCAACCGTTCCGACTAAGGCCGGCTACACATTCGGTGGCTGGTATCTCGATGAGGGACTCACACAGCCTGCAGGCTCAAGTGTCACACTCGAAGGCAATACCACAGTCTACGCAAAGTGGAATGGTGCTACTGTCAACTATACGATCGTCTATCTGTTCGAGAAGTATAATGACGCCGGCACAAGCAGCAGCTATGTGTATGACAACTCCAGAGATGCAACAGGTACTGTCGGAAGCACAGTGCAGGCATCCAGCACACCTACTGTCACTAGAAAGGGATGGGAGAAAGATACTGCAAGGAACGCAGCATCCAGCGTTGAGATTGCAGCTGATGGATCTTCAGTACTCTATGTTTACTACAAACTTACAGAGTACACATTCCATTTCAGACCTGGTACGTACTCCTACAACTACACTAATTATAATGTCACTGCTCCTCTGAATGGAGAGTCCAAGACAGGCAATAATAACTGGTCGTATACATTTACGGCGAAGCTCGGTCAGGACATCTCTTCAAAGTGGATCAGTGCAGGAAATGGTACTTACAGAAGAAACGGAAGTGACCGCAGTGTCAGCTTCAGCGGATGGCTTCCTTCTGGCGGCAGTACTGTATATGTAACAAAGCGTCTGACACTTGCTGAGGACATGCTCCCAAGCAGCGGCACCAGCATTACCTATACCGGCTATTGGCTGACAAACACTGTTACATATACGGTAAACTACATGCTGCAGAATGCAGACAATGACGAGTACACAAGGTCTGCAGATTATAGCCAGACATATAATTATTCTTCCGGCTCATCCCTTAGCCCGACGGATATTCAAGGCTATCCATACGTCCGTAGAACTGACAGTGGTAATACTACAACGTTCTATTACAACCGCGATAAGTTCAAGATCGACTACTACTATGGCAGCAGGAATCTGAAGACGATCAGCGACATCAAGTTTGATGCAGCGATCACAAGCGGTACATACAACTGGAGACCGACTGCCGCACAGTGTGGAGTCGACAGCGACTACACATTCGCAGGCTGGTATTCAGACTCCGGTCTGACCACACCGTATACCTTCAGCACAATGCCGGCATCCAACCTGGTGCTGTATGCAAAGTGGACTGCTCCTTCATTTACGGTCAGCTTTGTTGACGAGGACGGTACGACTCAGCTTGCAGACAGCCAGACTGTAGAGAAGTACAAGAAAGCTGAGAAGCCGGCTGCTCCAACCAAGAACGGATATACATTCGAAGGCTGGTATACAGCTGCTGAAGGCGGCCAGATGTATGACTGGAATACCCAGATCATAGCTAATACTACGATCTATGCACACTGGACGCAGGATCCGCTGAGCTATACAGTCCACTATGTCATGGGCTCAGAAGACGGCGAAGAAGTGGCTCCGGCTAAGACAGTCACCAACCCGAACTGGGTCGAAGGCGAAGAGATCACTGAGAAGGCGCTCGCTGTATCCGGATATCGTCCGGACGCAGGTGAGAAGAGCGTGAAGCTCAGCATCGGATCGACCAATGATATCTACTTCATATACAGCGTAAAGGGTGAAACAACTGGCTACACAGTACAGTATTTCGCGGAAGGAACCACAACTCCGGTACATGATCCGAAAGTAGTGAATAACGTTTCCGGCGACACAACTTCTGTTGTTGAGTTCGCTGTTGAAGTCGAAGGACTCTATCCTGACGTTGAGGAGATCACTTATACGCTCGGATCAGATCCGGCAAAGAACATCATCACTTTCTACTATTCAAAGTATAAGAGCATCAATGTCACGGTCAATTTCGTTGACATGAACGGAGCAGCGATTGCTGATTCTGATACCAAGACTCTGAAAGTAGGAACAACGTTTACCCTGAGCCGCACACCGATTCCGGAATGGGAACTCAATAAGGCGGTCAAAGGCAAGTCATACAACGGCGAGGCTGCCGGAGCATCTGTCAAGATCACGGAAGAGCTGGTTAACCAGAATCCTAATGGCCTTGAGTTCACACTCTTCTATCAGAAGAGACTGACGATCACCGCGAACAGCTTCTCGCAGCAGTATAACGGAAAAGCGCTAACAATGCCTGCAGCTCTGGCAGATCAGGTAACGGTTGAAGGTCTGATGGACGGAGATTCCCTGACCAGCATCTCGTTCAGATATCAGGGCGCTGACAATACTGCTATGAACGGCAGGATCAACGCAGGTGTTGCGACCGTTACACCAGTTGCTCCGCAGATCAGCGGCGTACATGATACCAACTATTATAAGATTCGCGCTTTGAGCGGATCATTGGAAGTAACTAAGATCAACGTCACCATCCGTATCGAGCCTGACCGCTGGACTGGGCTGGAATATACAGGTGAGGTTTACAAGGCTGGATTCACCAATCCGACCAAAGAAGTTTCCGATTACATCATCATCAGCCATGAAGGTTACAGGAATGAATACCTGGATGACGTATGGGCAGCAGTAAAGGAGAAGGCAACATATGATGCATCCGCTGCCGGCCAGAAGTACTACGGACTCGCTGAGAGTGATGCAGGAGACTACACATGGAATCTGACGCTGACAACCGCAGAGCTGCCTCAGAACGACAACTACAGCGTAAGCCTGTACGTCCGTCCGGGAAGACTACAGATCCTGGCAAGGGAGATCACAGTAACGGCAAATGGCGGCAGCAAGCCATATGACGGAACAGCGATCACTGCAGAAGGCACAGGTTATGCCATCACTTCCGGCTCTCTTGCTAAAGGCGATGCTATCTCTGTAGCACTCTCCGGATCTCAGACTGATCTCGGAAGATCCCCTGCAACTGTAGGAGCGGTCACGATCACAAGAGGCGAAGGCGACGCAGCGGAAAATGTAACTAAAAACTATAAGATTACTACAGTAGACGGAACACTGGAGATCACACCGGTCACATCCGAGTACGTGATCACAGTAACCGGAAAGAACGCAAGCTATCAGTACGATGGTTCTGAGAAGAGCGTAAACGGCTACTCAGTAAGTGATTATGATTCTAAGATCAATTTCACAGGCATCGCAGAGGACGACGCGAAGGCAACCGCTAAGGGAACCGCTGCTGGCACCTACACGATGACGATGAGCGAGGCTGACTTCAACGCAACATCAGAGTATTACACGAATATCAAGATCGTGGTAGTACCTGGAAAGCTGACGATCAGCGCGGCTACAGAGCCATATGTGATCACAGTAACCGGAAACTCTGACACGAAGACCTATAACGGATCCGAGCAGAGCGTAAACGGCTACACCGTGAGCGAGCATGATGCTTCGATCACAGTAACAGGTCCGGCGCAGAATGATGCGAAGGCAACCGCTAAGGGAACCAACGCAGGCACTTACAAGATGGCACTGAGCGAAGCTGATTTCACAGCAACATCAGA
Organism: Mogibacterium sp.; assembly: GCA_017434025.1. GTDB lineage: Bacteria > Bacillota > Clostridia > Peptostreptococcales > Anaerovoracaceae > Crickella. The sequence goes on from JAFRGC010000048.1 coordinate 32,426, forward strand.
CAACTACGACAACATCGAGATCGTGGTAGTTCCTGGAACACTGACGATCACACCGATCACAGACGAGTATGAGATCAAAGTAACCGGTAACTCCGACACGAAGGTCTACAACGGATCTGAGCAGAGCGTAAACGGCTATTCGGTCAGCAACTACGACTCGACGATCAACTTCACAGGCATCGCACAGGACGACGCGAAGGCAACCGCTAAGGGAACCAACGCAGGCACCTACACGATGACAATGGCTGAGGCTGACTTCAGCGCAACATCAGTCAACTACACGAACATCAAGATCACAGTAGTACCTGGAACGCTGACGATCACACCGATCACAGACGAGTACGAGATCACCGTAACCGGTAACTCCGACACTAAGGTCTACAACAGATCCGAGCAGAGCGTATCCGGCTACACAGTAAGCGAGTACGACGAGTCGATCAACTTCACAGGCATTGCACAGGACGACGCTAAGGCAACCGCTAAGGGAACCAACGCAGGCACCTACACAATGACGATGAGCGCAGCTGACTTCAGCGCAGCATCAGTCAA
>JAFRGC010000049.1 GCA_017434025.1 Mogibacterium sp.
AATTAACCCTTTACAGCTCCTGATGTAACTCCTGCTACGATGTACTTCTGCAGGAAGAGATACAGGATGAGGATAGGCAGCATTGCCAGCAGCAGTGCAGCCATTACGAGACCGATATCGGTTGAGTAGGTCCCGTAGAATGCCTGTGTTGCGATTGGGATGGTGTAGAGCGCCTTGTCTGTCAGCACTAAGCTTGGCAGGAGGTAGTCGTTCCAGAATGCCATCGCATCGATGATAGCAACTGTAGCAATTGTAGGCTTGAGCAGCGGGAAAACGACCTTCCAGAAGGTCTGCCATCTTGAGCAGCCGTCGATCAGCGCTGCTTCCTCAAGCTCTAAAGGAATGTTAGTATGTATTGCTCCGTGGAACATGAACGTAGCCATGGAGACTGAGAATCCGGTGTGCATCAGTATCAGCGTGAGACGATGATTGAGCACTCCGAAGATTCCTCCATATACCGATACCAGTGGTACCATCAGTACCTGGAACGGGATTACCATGGAGGCAACCATCAGTGCGAATAATCCTGAGCAGAATTTCCACTTTCCGTTACGTACGATTACGAACGATGCCATTGCCGAAACAAAGATGGTAAGAACTGTCGATATGATAGTGATTATCAGTGAGTTCTTGAACACGTTCAAGAAGTTCATCTTTGCCATGGCTTCCGGGAAGTTCTGAATCGTGAATCCGTGGGCACCAACGAGTGCCAGCGGATCTGAAACGATATCCGCTTTAGTCTTGAAAACGTTAATGACTACCAGGATGGATGGCATGATGAAGAGGATGAACAGCAGAACCAGTATAACGATCATGATAGCATGATTTCTCTTTTTTGCTGCTGCAGCTTTTTCGTTCTGAGTCATTATGCTTCTACCTCCCCTCTCTTACCAATCATAACCTGAGTAATACCTACAGCAGCGCATACAATGAAGAGTATGAGCGCTTCAGCCTGGCCAAGGCCGTAATTCTTGTAAGTGAACGCCTGGTTATATACGTGCATGGCCGCCAGTACAGATGTGTTGAACGGCTCGCCCTTGGTCAACGACAGGTTGACATCGTATACTACGAAGCATCTTGTAATGCTCAGGAATATGCACTGTACGAAAGATGAACGCATCAGCGGAATCGTTACATTGCGCATTGCCTGTGAAGGCGTGCATCCGTCGATCATAGCTGCTTCCTTGAGCGAATCGGATACGCTCATGAAGCCTGCCACATATATCAGCATCATATAGCCTGCGTACTGCCATACAGATACGAATATCAGGCAGAACATCGCGCCTCCTGTAGTCGCTAACGGCGAGACAGCCATTCCTCCTGTAATAGCGCTGGCTATAGCAACATATGCTCTGTTGAAAACGAACTTCCATATATAACCAAGTACGATACCGCCGATCAGGTTAGGTACGAAGAAACCTGCGCGGAAGAAGTTCTGCCCCTTGACTCCGCTGGTTACCAGATACGCTAACGCGAATGCGAGTATATTGATGAACACGACAGCGAATATTGAATAGATAGCTGTCCTGCCGAGAGCAACCCAGTACGCACCGTCAGAGAAAGCTGCTGCATAATTTGCAAAGCCTACAAATGGTTTGTTGGCCGATACTCCGTCCCAGCTCGTAAATGTCAGGTAGAGACCATAAATAAACGGAACTACCACGACAGCAAAGAACAGGATAGTACCAGGCCCGGCAAACATCAGGATCTGTCTGAGCTTGTAGCTAAATGTATTCCTATTCATATTTATTCTCTCTTTACTTGATACCTAAAACTTTTGCAACACGCGCCGGTGTCAATATGACATCGGCGCGTGTCATTCTCTTTTCAGACATTGATCATGTCAGGGAATTATCAGGTTCTAAAATTAAGCCTGAGCCTTCCAGTAGTTTTCAATAGCTGTTGCCAGCTCTTCACGTGTGCACTGACCCGAGAGATATTTTGCCATCTCAGCACCAATGATCGAGTAGTGATCATCAGGGAATCCCGGATAGTTAGGGATGAGCATGTCAGCATCAGCAAATCCCTTAACCGAAGCGCCAAGGTCATCTGTGCATGTTACACTGTTGCTTCCGAATGGGGAAACCATTCCGCATGTTTCAGAAACAAACTTCTGAGCAGTTTCGGATGATGCGAACCATGCCAGGAAGTCCTTTGCAGCCTGCTGTGTTTCCTCACTTGTTCCTTCACTTCCATCAACATAGAAGTACTTGGATCCGCCGCCTACGAGCTTTCCTGTGTAATCGTCTTCCAGGTTCTGTGGAACAGGCATCATTCCAGCTCCGCCGATGTAGTCGAAGTCCTTCATCATAGCGAAGTCCCAGTTACCGCCGAACATGAATGCGATCTTGCCTTCAGCAAGAGCCTGCTCGGAGAGTTCTCTTTCAGCAGAGTTTTCCTGGCCCTTCCACATGTTGTACTCTTTGAGGACATCAAAGGTATCCATAAGAGCATTGAACTTAGCATCCTCGATTACCTTAGCTTCGCCGGCCTTCAGGGAAGCAACATAACCGTCAACATCTTCTCTCTCTTCAATGAACTGAGCAAGATAGTGAGCACCAAGTGACCAGTCTTCCTTCATGATGGATGTCGGCGTCTCCATTCCTGCTGCTACCAGCTTGTCGCATATTGCCTTGAAGTCGTCAAGAGTCTTGATCGATGCAGGATCAAACTTCTCGCCGAGAGCGTTCTCGATTGCTGTAGCATTGTAGATAATGCCTCTTGCCTCAACGCAGACAGGGAATCCAACAACCTTACCGTCGACTGTGACAGCATAGTTTGTGTCTTTTACCCAATCCATGTCGCTCATATCAGCGCCATACTCTTTAGCAAGGGAGTAAAGGTCCTTTTCGTCAACCATGTTGATTGCGTATGGATCCTTTGAAGCATACTTGGTTGAGAGATGTGCAGCAACTGTATCGCTTGAATAATAAACTTCTACAGGTACTCCAGCCTCAGCCTCATATGCGCTGGCGAGGTCGCTTTCGAAAACGTCCTGGATCTCCATCTTTGAGTTAAAGATCTTGAGTGCTCCAGCTGCGCCTTCGCTGCTGCCTTCGTCTCCACTGCTGCTGCCGCCACCGCATGCTGCCATTGCAAAAATCATTGCAAAGGAAAGCATTGCAACCAACAGCTTCTTAACTGTGCTTTTCTTCATATTATTCCTCCTATAATATATTAGCTTAAAATCTCTGCATCGCAGAATTGTGATACAGGGAATACTAACAGAGGTATTTTATCATTTATTGGTATAT
>JAFRGC010000050.1 GCA_017434025.1 Mogibacterium sp.
CGGATTTCCGCTTCTGCCTTGACAGCGTCATCTCCGGCATATCCGATTTCTGTCATAGTGCAGCCTTCCCAGTCGCTGAAATATGTAAAGACTTCCTGTACAGCGTTATCATAATCATCACCGTTAAAGTAGCGAGATGAGAACGAGCCTACCTTTACAGACGAGCCCCCACAAGCTGCAAGACATAACACTGCAATGGTAAGCATCACACCGATAATTAATTTCTTCATTAATGTGTCTCCTTTCTCAAAGCAATTATCATTATCCATCATATTTTTCCCACTCAAGCAGAGCGCTTTTGCTTACTTCTTTTTCTTTGGTGCCGGCAATTTGAGAAGTCCCTTAAAATATAGTGCTGCAATTTCAACGCTTTGTGGCATCGTGCGTACGAGGATGTATCCAACCACTTCCAATCAAATCCAACGACCAAAAAATGAGAAAACCGCTGGAATTCCAACGGTTTGAGTGGTGGAGCGTACGAGGCTCGAACTCGTGACCTCCTGACTGCCAGTCAGACGCGCTCCCAGCTGCGCTAACGCCCCTCGATCCGAACATGGATAGTATACCACCTTGATAGTGCCTTGGCAATCTGATTGTGATAAAATATACCCGATACAGATACTGGTTGCCAGCAACAGAAGAGAGGAGATGAGGCTCTTGAAGTATAAAATGGAACTGACCGCAGAGCAGAAAGCTATCCTTGAAGGTTCCAAGGGTGAGACTCTTGCCAAGGTCATGGAATCTCTGGTACGTTACGGCGAGCTGTTCGGCGCTACTGAAATGGTGCCGATCAGCAGTAAGTATAATCATCTTGTTACTTCTTTCGGACTTAAGGCTCTTGGCCCTGTATATGAACTCATGGACAAGCTGCTCGAAGCAGGCGCTCCATCGGGCCAGAAGTTCACGGTAGATCCTAAGCCGCTCGACAAGAACGTTCCGAGCAATATTGCACAGGATGTCGTGTTCAAATTCTTCATGTACAGCAGACAGAAAGACTATGAGAAGCAGCTAGCAGATCTGGGACTGCTGTCAGATAACGCGTTTACCTGTACATGCTATATGGATGAAGTAGGCAACAAGCCTGGATACGGCGAAGTCCTCAGCTGGTCTGAGTCTTCGGCTGTCGTGTACGCGAATTCAGTACTTGGCGCAAGGTGCAACCGCAACTCCGGCATCATCGATCTGATGGGATCCGTTATCGGATATGTGCCGAAATTCGGTCTGCTGACTGATGAAGGCCGCAAGGCTGACTGGATCGTCGAAGTGAAGACCAGCAAGAAACCTGAAGCTCAGCTGCTCGGATCTGCGATCGGAATGAAAGTGATGGAGGATGTTCCATTTGTCAGAGGACTCGACAAATGGCTGGGCAATGAACTCGATGACGAGGCTTGCACATATCTCAAAGATTTCGGCGCAGCGACAGCTTCCAATGGAGCAGTCGGCCTGTATCATGTCGAAGGACTTACACCGGAAGCGGTCAAACTGGGCGAATCGCTTATCAAACCTGACGCAAAGACATATGTGATCGATGATGCGGAACTGGAGCGCGTCTACAGAGAGTATCCAGTCATCTGGAAGGATAAGGATGCAAAGCCAAAACTGTGCTTCATGGGATGCCCGCACATGAGTCTCCAGCAGCTCAAAGACTGGACGGATAAAGTCGAGGCAGGGCTGAAAAAGAGCGGAGCGAAGAAAGTCGGTATTCCGACAGTATTTACCGCTGCTCCGGCTGTTCTGGAGGAATTCGGACGTACTCCATACGCAGCGAGACTTAAAGCGACAGGAGTCATCACATCCTATATCTGCCCATTGATGTACATGAACAACCCGCTCAGCGAGAAGATGCCTGTCATAACTTCGAGCAATAAGCTCAGGACTTACACATCGGCGCGCTACTATACCGATGATGAGATCCTTGATCAGATAACGAAGGGAGGGAAGTAAGATGAGAGCATTCAAAGGAAGAGTCGTTGTTCCGGGCAGAGTAGCTGCTGAAGTGCTCGTATCCCGCCAGGGACTCAATACACTTGCTTCGTTCCAGAAGGCGCTGCAGTTCGGCGACAAGAAGGCGACTTGCGGAGACCAGAACAATTCCGATCTCTACGGTAAGCAGATGGCCGGCAAGGCACTGTGTCTGCCGCAGACCATAGGATCCACTACCGGCGGACTTGTCATTTACTGTGCATGTTCTATGGGGCGTCAGCCGGCATGCATGCTTTTCTCCAAGCCGATAGACTCACTGGCAGCAGCGGGAACAGTGCTTGCGGATGTCTGGCTGGACAATGTGAAAATGCCTGTTATTGATTCGCTCGGCGATGAATTCCTGGAGTATGTACAGGACGGCATGAACGTCGTGGTACAGGAAGACGGAAACATCCTGGTCGGCTAGATCTCGGGATATCAGCTTGATATAACAAGCGAATAGTGATACGATATGAAAACCGGTGTTTCAGGGCGGCAGCGTCAGGGAGCACCGGTTCACAAAGTTTATAGAAAACAAAGGGGATTCAAATAATGAGAATAGCTGTAACATACGAAGACGGCAATGTATTCCAGCATTTCGGAAGAACTGAGAACTTCAAGATCTATGAAGTTGAGGACGGGAAAGTCATTTCAAGTGAAGTGATGAATTCAAACGGAGTCGGACATGAAGCACTGGCATGGCTCCTCAAGGACAGCAATATAGATGTACTGATCTGCGGAGGAATGGGACAGGGCGCTCAGGACGCGCTGGCTGAGGCAGGCATCGAGGTCTGCGCAGGAGCATCCGGCAATACAGATGAAGCGGTAGCTGCTTATCTTGCAGGCGAGCTGGTCAACACAGGAGTGAACTGCGACCATCATGATCACGAGCATGAACACGAACATCATCACGAAGAGAGCCAGGGGTGCGCAGGATGCGGATCAGGTGATCTGGGAGGATGCAGCGGCTGTCCTGGATGCGGTGAACCTATGTATATGTTCGAGGGAACGAATGTAGGCAAGACCGTAAGAGTGCACTACAGAGGAACCTTCAACGACGGTGAACAGTTTGATGCTTCTTATGACCGCGGAGAACCGCTGGAATTCGTGTGTGGAACAGGCATGATGATCCCTGGATTTGACCGCGCTGTTGCTGAGCTTGGCATCGGAGAGGTGATCGATGTACACCTTATGCCTGAGGAAGCTTACGGAATGCCTGACCCAAGAATGGTCATCACAGTCGAGAAGTCCATCGTGACCGGATCAGAGGATCTGGAAGAAGGAGATAAGGTTTTCCTGCAGGATCAGCTCGGCAGACCGTTCCAGGCACTTGTCACTGCTGTAGATGATGTCAACGTGACTTTCGACTGCAACCACGAGATGGCAGGTAAGGAACTGAACTTCAGGATCGAGATGGTAGACATCCTGTAGTAATCGACAGCAGCAGGGAGAGAGCGAGATGCATCCGATCAAGCATTTCAAAACAATAACCGAACATCGCAGGCTCGTCCGCCACTATTGTTTCAAGCTGGGGCTGATCAGACAGGGCCTGATGCACGACCTCAGCAAGTATGCGCCTGTTGAGTTCTTGCGTGGTGCCAAGTACTATCAGGGTTACAGGAGCCCTAATGATGCTGAGCGCAGGGAAACAGGCGTGTCGATAGCGTGGCTCCATCACAAGGGCCGCAACAAACATCACTTCGAGTACTGGATAGATTACCTGATCAACGAGGACGGGTCGATAGGATTTGGCGGCAACAAGATGCCAAAACGCTATGTGGCAGAGATGTGGTGTGACCGTGTGGCGGCAAGCAGAGTATATCTCGGAGACAAGTATACTGATGCTGCGGCATACGATTACTATAATCGGGCCAGGAAGTGGACAATGATTCATCCTGAGACAGGTGCTGAACTCGAGAAGATGCTCAAGATTCTCAAAGATGAGGGTGAGGAAGCTGCGATCAGCTATATAAGGAAGTGGCTCAAAGAGAAGTAATACAAAAAGTGACCGGACACATAGTCCGGTCACTTTTCACTAGAGAGAGATTTATTTGATTAACCTTCGATCATGATTGTCTTCTTCTCAGGGAGCTCAGGCTCTTTCTCCTTAGGGAAGGTGAGTCTGAGAACTCCGTCTTCAAACTTAGCCTTGACGTCAGCCTCATCGATGCCTTCGCCTACATAGAAGCTTCTCTGCATTGCACCGCTGAATCTCTCCTGACGGAGCAGTTTGCCTCTCTTGTCCTTCTCATCTTCATTCAGAGTCTTAGCAGCTCCGACTACCAGATATCCATTATCCAGAGTCAGGCTGATCTCTTCCTTCTTGAAGCCCGGAAGATCGATATCAAGTTCATAATTACCTTCGTTCTCATGAACATCGGTCTTCATCAGACCGTTTGCATGCTTGCCGTACAGTTTGCGGTCAACTCTGTCGAGGTCCCTGAAAGCAGGGAAGTCAAAATTCATAAAATCATCAAACAAATCATCGTTAAACAGTTTTGGATAGAACATAGTTTTGCCTCCTTAATTCCTTACCGGACATATCCGGTCTTATCTTTGACAACTATGTTATAGCACTTTTGTTAGCACTCGTCAATAGTGAGTGCTAACATTTTTAAAAATATTTTTTCCTTTTTCCATTAATGTGATTTTGCGGTGAAAATAGGAGAATACTCGCCGTTTCGTGCTATAATATGCTTTAAGATTGCAGTACTATGCGTATAATATGATCACGCGGAGGAAGCATATGAAAGTAACGTTTATCGGTGCTACTCACGAAGTCACCGGGTCATGTTCTCTCCTGGAAGTGGGAGGAAAGAATATTATCGTTGACTGTGGCATGGAACAAGGTGCCGACATTTTCGAAAACATTGAGATACCTGTTGCACCGGGAGATATCGATGCAGTAGTTCTTACGCACGCGCATATCGACCATTCAGGTAAACTTCCATTTCTCGTTGCTCATGGTTATTCCGGTCCTGTATACTGCACAGAAGCAACTGAACAGCTGTGCCGTATCATGCTCATGGATTCTGCTCACATCCAGGAATCTGAGGCAGTGTGGCGTAACCGCAAAGCAGAAAGAGCTGGCGATGATGTTTTCGTACCACTATATACGACTGAAGATGTACAGAACACGATGAAACTCTTCAGACCTTCCGGATATGAAGATGAAGTCGAGGTCTTCGATGGCGTTACCGTCAGTTATACAGACGCGGGACATCTTCTTGGATCATCCAATGTTCTGTTCAAACTGAAAGAAGGCAGTGAAGAACGGACCATACTGTTTTCCGGAGATATCGGGAATGAAGGCAAACCGCTCATCAAATCTCCACAGAAACCTCCTACGGCAGATTATGTCGTATGCGAGTCGACTTACGGTAACCGGATGCACCCTGCAAAGCCGGATTATCTGGGCAATCTGACAAGGATCATACAGAGCACTCTCGACAGAGGCGGCAATCTTGTCATCCCTGCATTTGCTGTCGGAAGAACACAGGAGATCCTGTACTATATCAGGATCATCAAGGAAGAAGGCCTGATACACGGGCATGACGGTTTCCCGGTCGTAGTGGACAGCCCGCTTGCAGTTGAAGCGACAAATATATATAGTACAGAGATGTACGAGTATTATAATGATGAGGCGCTCGACCTGATCCGGGCAGGCATCAATCCGGTCACATTCCCGGATCTCAGACTATCTGTTACCAGTGATGAGTCCAAGGCGATCAACGATGACAGAACACCGAAGGTCATCATTTCAGCATCGGGTATGTGTGAAGCCGGAAGAATCAGGCATCATCTCAAACATAATCTCTGGAGACCGGAATGTACGATTCTGTTCGCAGGATATCAGAGTCAAGGTACTGTGGGCTGCAAACTCCTCGATGGGGCTCCGACCGTCAAACTGTTCGGAGAAGATATACAGGTCAAAGCTGAGATCCAGAGAATCGAGTCTTTCAGCAGCCACGCTGATCAGAGAATGCTGCTCAACTGGGTGGCAGATGCATCTCCAGGTACGAGGCTCTTCGTGAATCATGGCGAAGACAAGGTGACAGAGTATTTTGCAGAGGAAGCAGGGAAACTGATCGGCAAACCGGCTGTCGCTCCTTACAGCGGAGAAGTCTGGGATCTAATTACTGATGAACTCGTTGACAGAGCTCCGGTCGTTCCGGTCATCAGAAAGGAAACACTGAGTTCCGGCTCCGGGAAATATAATGCAGTCTATGAAGATCTTCGCAGAGCCGGCAGTGGCCTGATGGATGTTATACGTGAGAGACAGGGCGGATCCAATAAGGAACTCAAGGCTCTGACCAAAGAAATTACGAAACTTATAGAGAAATACAGATTAGAATAATTCAAGAGGTACAGCACATGGACAACAGGCCAATCGGATTCTTCGATTCAGGCCTCGGAGGGCTTACTTCGGTACAGGAACTGCACCGTCTGCTGCCCGAAGAGAAGGTAATATATTACGGAGATACTGCCAGGACACCGTATGGATCAAAATCACCTGAGACGATAAGACGTTTTGCAACACAGATTGTCGATTATCTGGTATCAAAAAATCCCAAGATGATCATCATCGCGTGCAATACCGTAACATCATGGGCGCTTGATTCACTCCGCGATAGATATCCTGATATCCCGATCCTCGGTGTTATCAGACCGACTGTCCGTAAGGTGGTCGAGGATGGATGCAAGAAGGTTGGCGTCATAGCTACCAAGGCTACGATCGGAAGTGATGTATACGGCAAGAGCCTCAAAGCACTCGATCCGGACATAGAGGTCCACAGTCTTGCATGTCCGGCAATCGTTCCGCTTGTCGAGGAAGGTTTCATTGACGGAGAGATCATGGAACTCACGGTCAGACATTATATGGATGATTTTGTCAGGACCAATCAGTTTGATGATCTGATCCTGGGCTGTACGCATTACCCGCTGATCGCAGGACATCTGAATAAGCTGTATCCAGGCATCAGACTTTACAATTCGTCTGCAGAAGTCATTCACGAAGCAAAGGATATCCTTACTGCCAGAGATATGCTCGCAAGTGGATCCGAACTCACAGACAGATATTACGCAAGTGACTTGTCAGATAACTTCATTTCAATGACGGATCTGCTCTTTTCCGGAACAGATTTCAAGATTAAGTTCGTAAAACTTGAAGATTAGAAGAATTTCTAGTACAATCATAAGGCTGTTCGTATCATAGACATGATATATGGCATTAACGAGGAGTTGTTATGGAAACAGAATTCAAATTCAATCTGCAGGACGCTTCGGTATTCGACCATATCGTAGAGAATGCCGAGATCAACAGGATGGGTCTTGAGGCTGTCGAGACGATCGATATGCATGCTGCTTATTTCGATACGCTTGAACAGGATCTGCGCAGCCATGGGATCGCCTACAGGATACGTCAGGAAGACGAGCGTGTAACTGCCACCATCAAGTGGGATGTCGATGATGCTACTGATGGTCTTCACAGAAGAGAAGAGTTCAACCTTGTCGTGACTGACGACAGATTTGCGGAGAAACCTGACATCGGGCTCTTCATTTCCAGCGATGCATATGATGTTCTGTATGAGGCTGCAGGCGATAAGCAGCTTATCAGGACGATCAGCATGGATTACACAAGAAGGCAGATCAAGGTCGACACAGGCAAATCGATCAGCTGCATATCGATCGATGAAGGCCTGATCCATCACATCGATGGACACGCGGTACCGGTCTGCGAACTGGAGGTCGAGTGGTACTATGGAGATGAACAGGATTTCATCCGTCTGGCCAACCACATCAGAAATGAGTATAAACTCGAACCGCAGGATAAGTCCAAGCTCCAGAGAGCAACAGAATAGAATACGGGATCAATACGGCAATATCCGATAAACTAATAGAGAATAATTAACAATCAATATAACGGAGGATTAATTCAAATGAAGGCAACACAGGTATCAAAGGAGAACGGAGTAGTTAAGTTCAGTATCGAATTCAGCGCGGAGGAGTTCGAGAATGCAGTCAACAAGGTTTACCGTGCGAATAAAAGCAGATTTTCTGTAGACGGTTTCCGCAAGGGCAAAGCACCTAGGAAGATCATCGAGAATTTCTATGGACATGATATTTTCTGGGATGAGGCGCTCAATGACCTGCTTGAGAACGGATATCCTGATGCGATCAGCGAACTCGATATCGAAGTCATCTCACAGCCTTCACTTGAATCACCTGAGATCAAGAAAGGTGAGCCTGTAGTGATCACAGGTTCTGTTCAGGTATTCCCTGAATTTGAAGTTGGCAAGTACAAAGGCCTTGAGATCGAGAAGGTCGAGACAGTTGTCGGAGAGAAAGAACTCCAGGACGAGCTCGAGAGAGTACAGAAGAGCCAGGCAAGAATGGAAACCGTTGAGGACCGCAAGACTGAGAATGGCGATACTGTGATCATCGACTTCGAAGGCAGAGTAGACGGAGAGGTCTTTGCCGGCGGAACTGCAGAGAACTTCGAACTCAAGCTCGGCAGCGGACAGTTCATCCCTGGATTTGAGGAGCAGCTCGAAGGCAAGGACGCAGGTGAAGAAGTAGACGTCGAGGTAGTATTCCCTGGCGATTATCATGCAGAAGAACTTGCAGGAAAGCCTGCAGTGTTCAAGTGCAAGATCCATGAGATCAAGAAGGAGATCCTCCCAGAGATCGATGATGAGCTTGCAAGCGATGTCAGCGAATTCGAGACACTGGAAGAGTACAAAGCAGACCTGCTGAAGAAGCTCCAGGAGAAAGCTGCAGAGACTGACCTGTCCGTAATGAAAGACAGAACTCTGGAAGCTCTCTATCAGGCTAACGAGATCGAGGTACCTGAAGCAATGATCGCTGCTGAGGTCGATAATATGCTCTATGACATGGACCGCAGCCTTGCCGGCCAGGGTATCAAACTCCAGCAGTATATGGATTGGATGGGCAAGACGATCGACGATCTCAGGAATGAGTCAAGATCTGATGCTGAGAGAAGAGTAAGGACAAGAGTCCTCCTCAAGAATGTCATCAGACAGGAAGGCCTCGAGGTTGAGGAAGAAGAAGTCGAAGCTCTGATGAAGGAGTTTGGTGAGCAGTACGGAATGGATATTGATCAGGTCAGGACTATGGCAGGCGAGCAGACTGAGAACTATTTCAGAGAAGATGCTCAGACCAAGAAAGCTATCGATTTCCTGTTCGATAATGCCGTACAGGTAGAGAAGAAGGAAGAAGCAGAAGAGAAATAAGGCTCACTTTTCTGTAATTTGATAACTATGCCTGACGATACTTCGGAGAGGGTCAGAAGACCCTCCCCGGAGTTTTGAGATTTTAAGGAGATATGATATGAACTATGTTCCTTATGTAGTCGAACAGACTGGTCACGGTGAGAGGACCTATGACATCTATTCGAGACTATTGATTGACAGGATCATTTTTATAGACGAAGAGATCACTGAGCACACAGCAAGCGTCGTAGTAGCGCAGCTGCTGTTCCTCGAAGCACAGGACCCGGAAAAGGACATAAACATCTACATCAACTCACCGGGAGGTATGGTCACTGCAGGACTGGCGATCTATGATACTATGAGGTTCATCAAACCTGATGTCTGCACTATATGTGTGGGAATGGCTGCAAGCATGGGAGCTGTCCTGCTGTCTGCCGGTACCAAGGGCAAGAGATATGCGCTTCCTAACGCGGAAATCATGATCCATCAGCCGCTCGGAGGATTCCAGGGACAGGCCTCGGATATCAAGATCACTGCTGACCACATAGTAGATATCAAGAACAAACTCAACAAGATCCTGGCTGAGGCAACAGGACAGGATCTTGCAGTGATCGAAAGAGATACTGACAGAGATAACTATATGTCAGCTGCTGATGCTGCTGCATATGGTCTCATCGATAAGGTCATAGAGAAACACTAAGGAGTCACAATGGCTAACAGAAACGAACTTGTATGCTCATTCTGCGGCAAAACCAATTCTCAGGTGCGCAAGATCGTGGTAGGACCTGATGTATATATCTGCAATGAATGCATAGATCTGTGCAAATCAATGCTTGATGAAGACAGGAGCGGTGGACCGAAGAGGAAGAGATCTGACAAGCTTCCGACCCCTGCAGAGATCAAGGCGCAGCTCGACGAGTATGTGATCGAGCAGGATCCTGCCAAGAGAAGCCTTGCCGTAGCGGTATACAATCATTATAAGCGTATCAGACATCTGGAGACACATTCTGTCCAGGATCCGGATGTTATCGAACTCTCCAAGAGCAACATCCTGATGCTCGGACCTACCGGAAGCGGTAAGACACTCCTCGCGCAGACACTTGCGAGGATACTTGATGTGCCTTTTGCTATAGCGGATGCAACTTCACTGACTGAGGCCGGATACGTCGGAGAAGACGTAGAGAATATTCTGCTCAGACTCTATCAGGCAGCAGATGAGGACCTGGAGAAAGCCCAGAAGGGCATCATCTACGTCGACGAGATCGACAAGATCTCCAGGAAATCCGAGAATCCATCGATTACGAGGGATGTCAGCGGCGAAGGTGTACAGCAGGCTCTGCTCAAGATCATCGAAGGAACAGTAGCGAATGTTCCTCCTCAGGGCGGACGCAAACACCCGAATCAGGAATTCATACACTTTGACACTAAGAACGTTCTGTTTATCTGTGGAGGAGCTTTCACGGGACTTGACAAGATCATCAAGGTCAGACTCGGCAGCAAGGTCATAGGATTCAATCAGGATGATCAGAGTCTGGATGTTTCAGATGAAGATATCCTGCTCAAGGCTCAGCCGGAAGATCTGCTCAAGTTCGGTCTGATCCCGGAGCTGATCGGAAGACTGCCTGTAGTAGTCTCTCTCAGTGAGCTCAGCGAGAATGCGCTGATCAGGATCATCACAGAACCGAAGAATTCGCTCGTCAAGCAGTATCAGACGCTGATGTCGATGGATGATATCGAACTTATCGTAGAGGAGGATGCTGTCAAAGCCATCGCAGAGAAGGCTCTGTCATTCAATACAGGAGCCAGAGGTCTGAGAGGTATTTTTGAGAGCATCATGACTGATATTATGTATGATCTGCCATCACGCAATGATGTTGCAAAATGCGTCATCACCCGTGATGTGGTGGAGAACGGAGCTGATCCGGTGCTGATCCTCAAGGACGATGCACGTGAACAGGTATCAGCATCCGAAGAGAAGAAGGAAATAGAAGAGAAGGAAGCATAGATGCCGGAAATTCAGACAACATATACTGAGACCCCGTATATTCCACTGAGAGGACAGGCGTTCTTTCCGGGGACAATAGTAGGATTTGATATAGGACGAGATAAATCCCTTGCTGCCGTCGATCATGCGATGAACGGTGACAAGTATCTTGTCGTGTCTGCGCAGAGAGATACGACTGTCAATGAACCGGTGCAGTCAGACTGCTATCTGACAGGAGCGCTCATCAAGGTGAGACAGGTCGTCAAGAAGAATGACGAGTTTGTCAGGATCCTTGTTGTGGTAGAGAGCAGAGTCAGGATAAGCAGCATTTATCAGCGCGGGAACATGCTGGTGTGCGACAGCACAGTTGCGGAGGATTATGATAACGATCCTGAAGATATCAATCTCCAGGCTAATGTCAGAGTGCTCAAGCAGATCTATGTCAAATACCTTGACCTCAACGGACAGGGTGAGGCAGGCGGCCGCAATCTCATCGACGGTATTGACGATGCTGCGCTGCTCTGCAGTCTTATAGCAAACGAAGTGGATGTTGCGTACGATATCAAACAGACACTGCTCGAGATAGACTCTGTCAAACTCAGAGTTGGTCATCTGATTGACATCATCGGCAAGGAGAACAACATACTCTCCATAGCCAAGAGGATCAACAACAGAGTCGTCAAGAACATGAACAGAGGCCAGCGCGAATACTACCTAAGAGAGCAGCTTCAGGTCATCAAGGAGGAACTCGGAGAGGACGAGGATATCGATGATGAAGCCCGTGCATGGAAGGAAAAGCTCGACGGACTCAAGCTCAGCGAGAAGGTCGATACGAAGATCCGCAAGGAAATCGATAAATTCGCCAAGATGAATCCTATGAGCCCTGACGCCAACGTCAGCAGGACATACATCGAAACGATCCTCGATCTTCCGTGGCACGAGTCATCGAAGGTCAACAACAATATCAAAAGAGCCGAGAAGATCCTGAACGAAGACCATTACGGCCTCGAGAAAGTCAAAGAGAGGATCCTGGAGAATCTTGCAGTACAGCATCTTACCAAGGATAATAAGGGACCGATCATCTGTCTCGTAGGACCTCCGGGAGTAGGCAAGACATCTATTGCACGTTCGATCGCGAGAGCGACCGGCAGAGAATTTGTCAGGATGTCCCTCGGCGGAGTAAGAGACGAGGCTGAGATCAGAGGCCACAGGCGGACATACATCGGAGCGATTCCGGGAAGAGTCATCAACAACATCATCGAAGCCGGAACAAATAATCCGCTGTTCCTCTTCGATGAAGTCGATAAGATCGGCAGTGATTTCAGAGGAGATCCTGCGTCTGCGCTGCTTGAGGTACTGGACCCTGAGCAGAACAGTACGTTTACTGATCACTATCTGGAAGTGCCGTTCGATCTGTCCAAAGTGATGTTCATCACTACTGCGAATACTACCGCAACGATCCCGAGACCGCTCCTCGACAGGATGGAAGTCATTGAACTCTCCAGCTATACAGAGGAGGAGAAGGTCAGGATCGCGATGGACTATCTGGTACCTAAGAAGATCAGAGAAAATGGTATCAGGAAGAACCAGTTCACGATCAATGAAGCTGCGATCAGAGAGATCATTGAGTACTATACACGGGAAGCCGGTGTCCGTAACCTTGAGAGAGAGATCGGCAACGCGTGCCGCCGTGCGGCTCGCAACATAGTAGACGGCAGCAATCGCAAGAACAATGTGACGCCGAGGAACATTACCAAGTATATCGGCAAGAGGATCTTCATAGAGGATATAGGTTCGCTCGAACCGGAAGTCGGTGTAACGACCGGCATGGCCTGGACGACGGTAGGAGGCGTTACACTCACAATCGAGACTGTCAAAATGCCGGGATCCGGACGACTTGTGCTGACAGGGCAGATGGGTGAAGTAATGAGAGAGTCCGCTCAGACTGCGCTCGGATACATCAAGTCCATATCCTCCAAGTATAAGATCAGCAAAGACATCTTCAAGGATTATGACATCCAGATACATATCCCTGAGGGAGCAACACCTAAGGACGGCCCGTCTGCGGGCATCACCATGTGCAGTGCGCTGTTCTCACTTCTGACTGACCGCAAGGCAGATAAGACGGTCGCTATGACCGGAGAGATCACGCTGAGGGGCAAGGTCCTGAGGATCGGCGGACTCAAGGAGAAATCACTGGCCGCTTATCGTCAGGGCATAAGAAAGATCATAATTCCTAAGGAGAACATTCCGGATCTGGAGGATATTCCTGCAAGCGTCAGGAAGAAGATCGAATTCGTACCGGTAGAATCATTCGAAGAAGTCATACCGATAGTTATTTTATGAGAATCATCAATTCAGAACTCGAAACAGTGGCTGTTAAGCCATCACAATATCCGCCTGATACCGTTCCGGAGGTCGCTTTCGCGGGGAGGTCCAATGTCGGGAAATCATCGCTCCTCAACCTGATCACAGGCAGGAAAAGCCTGGCGAGAGTTTCAGGGAGCCCCGGCAAGACCAGGACCATCAATTTCTACCGCTGCGAAGGGAGAGATGAGAAAGATGCTCCTGCACTGCAGTTCAGGATCGTCGATCTGCCGGGATACGGTTTTGCGCGTGTCAGCAGAGCGGAGACGGAGAAATGGGGAGACATGATGGAGTCCTATCTGGAGAACAGACAGGGACTTCGCAAAGTCATCCTGCTTGTTGATATCAGGCATAAGCCAAGCGCGCAGGATGTCCAGATGTACGAATATCTCAAGTATTATCATCTGGATGGGATCGTTGCGGCGACCAAAGCTGACAAAGTCAGCAATAACGAGCGCGCGAAGAACATTCGCGAGATCAGACAGACTCTCGGGATGAGCAAAGACGACAAAGTCATTCCTGTATCCGCCCTCAAGAAGACAGGGGACGGAGAATTGCTCGGGATCATCAGATCCCTGCTGGACTGAAGTTATATCGATCGTTGAATGAAGGGAAGTATCACATGGCAGAGAAACAAATTGGCAAGATCCTGTATACGCAGGAAGACATCACAAGAAGAGCGAAGGAGATCGGTGCTCAGATCGACAAGGACTATGAAGGCGAAGAAGTCATCTTCCTCGGAACACTCAAAGGCTCTGTTCCTTGGTTGGTCGATATCATGAAATACACTACGGTGCCTTCAAGTGTGGACTTTATCACTGCTAGCAGCTATGGTTCATCTATGACCAGCTCCGGCGTTGTCAAGATCACTTATGAGCCTGCGATCAACATGTACAAGAAGAATGTCATCGTGGTCGAAGACATCATAGACACCGGAAACACCCTGAAATATCTTCTTGCCAAGCTCGAAGAGAGAGGTCCTAAGTCGGTGCGTGTCTGCAGCATGCTGAACAAAGAGCCGAGAAGAACGACCAATCTGCACGCTGACTATGTAGGATTTGAGATCGATGACCTCTTCGTCATCGGATACGGACTTGATTACGACCAGAAATTCAGAGGTCTTCCGTATATCAGCTATATAGAAGGTGACGATGTAGAGCTGCTGTAGTTAGTGACGGTAGCAAAGCAGATTTATAAGCAAACCAACTTACACGCGTATCCTTGCGGACAGGGGAGATATCTTACTGTGCCGCAGGATGCGTTTTGCTCTGTCTTCAAACATCCATCAGGCATGGGCTTGTTAAGAGACTAGGAGGTCCCATGGAGGAGCGAACCAATTTCAAAGATACTTCAGCTGCATGCGCAAAGCTTCCGAGAGAAGTGTATTACAGATGCATCTGGCTTGTCAGAGATGCGGAAAGGCTGCGGACTGTAAGCGAGCCTGGAGACCATCCTTTCCCGGACGGCATGGATATCATCGTCAGCGAAGCAGTCATAAGGAAAGCGCGAGGGGACTTAGCGCATATCGATGCAGCGCTGAACATGATTCCCGAAGTCTACAGATCAGGTGTGATAAACAATATCACGAGAGGTGATCCGTTCAGTGATCTGGCTCATCCGAACACCTGGAAGAAATGGAAGCGGATATTCATATCGGAGCTTGCAAAAGAGCTTGATCTAATATAAAACCATGTTCCTGTCAAAGCGGGAATGTGGTATTATTTGTTCATGAGATTATAATCTATTATCGTCAAGACAGGCAGAAGAGAAAATGATTTTTGAAGAGAAGACAATAAGCAGTGAAATTGCATATACTGGCCCGGTTTTCAGAATCAGAAAACATCTCGTAGAGACACCGGGAGGACAGTCGATCAGAGATATCGTGGAACACAGCGGTGGATCTATCCTCGTAGCTGTGACAGATGAAGGCAAGATAGTCATGGAAAGGCAGTACCGCAAGGCACTGGAGAGCCCTTTCATGGAGCTTCCTGCCGGCAAAGCTGATCCGAATGAAGAGCCTGAGATCACTGCAGTCAGAGAACTAGCCGAGGAGACCGGGTATACTGCAGGAAAAGTAAAGCATCTGGTATCGTTCTATCCGACTTGCGGATACTCGAATGAGCACCTTCACATATATATCTGCAGAGATCTTGTCAAAGGCGAGACGCATTGGGACAAGGATGAGTGCATAGAAATCATGGAATTCAGCGCTGATGAACTGATCACCATGATACTGAATGGTGAGATCGAAGATGGGAAGACGATAATAGGTATATTGTTCGCTAGGCAGGCCGGAGAGATTTAGCAGGATACCGGAGGGGCATATCATGCGTGAATTTATAGAATATATGAAGAATGAGAAGCGTAAGGCCGCTAACACTCTTATCGCTTATGAGAGAGACCTTAGAGCTTTTGAGAAATACCTCGTATCAAGAGGAGGTACAGGTCTTAACGACTGCGGAGATAACGATGCGATCTCGTATGTGCTGGAACTCAGCAATGAGAGCAAATCCAAAGCGACGATCAACCGCAAGGTATCGGCACTCAGGACATTCTACGAGTATGAGATCAGACAGGGACGCAGGTCCGATAATCCTTTTGCCAGGATCAAATCCGCGCGCGGGGACAAGAGGCAGATAGACTATCTCTCGATCAAAGAGACCGAGAGACTGCTGAGTCTTCCTGACAACAGCCGTAAAGGCATTCGTGACAGGGCCCTGCTCGAGTTCATGTACGGCACAGGCGCCAGAGTTACCGAAGTCGTAAGACTGAGATTCAGCGATGTGAATATCAGGATGAGCTTTGTCACACTCAAAGACGCTAACGACGAGAGCAGGATCGTACCGCTCGGCAAATACGCCAGAGCAGCTCTGGAGGAGTATTTCACTTCGGTATATGAGTCGATGAAAGGCGCGCCATACGGTCCGGATGATTTCGTGTTCATCAATTTCAGAGGAGAACCACTCACAAGACAGGGAATATGGAAGATCCTCAAAGACTATGGCGCAATGATCAATGCTGCGGACAGAATGACACCACAGATCCTGAGAGACAGTTTTGCTGTGCATATCCTGCAGAACGGCGGCGATCTCAAGACCCTGCAGGAACTGATGGGATTCGAGGATATGTCTGTCGGAATCGCGTATCTTTCCGTTACTGACATACATGTCAGAGACGTATTCAACAGGACACATCCGAGAGCCTGATAAATTTGAAAAAATGCTTGAAATAGCAATTCCTCTGTGATATTCTATTCAAGCTGTTTGCAACAGTTAAGTTATTACGGGCGGTCCTCTGGGGACAGGCGATGATCGGTCTGGCAGCTCCCAAGAACGTCATGAGAGGAAGGAGAGAATAACGTGAATATTTTAGACCAGATCACAATGGATTACAGAAAGGATAACATTCCTGATTTCAACGTTGGTGACACACTGCGTGTACACGTCAAGATCATCGAGGGCCAGAGAGAAAGAATCCAGGTATTCGAAGGTTACGTACTTAAGAGACAGCACGGCGGAGTCAATGAGACTTTCACAGTCAGGAAGCTGTCAAACGGTATCGGTGTAGAGAAGACATTCCCACTGCACTCACCAAGGATCGACAAGATCGAGGTAGTCAAGAGGGGCAGAGTCAGAAGAGCTAAGCTCAACTACATGCGCCAGAGAACCGGTAAGGCAGCAAGGATCAGAAGCGCTGAATAGTAATCATGATGCATACCTTAAGCAGTCAGCAGAGGGTATGCATTTTTTATCAGGAACATACAGGAATATGATAGATAATATTAACTGGTATCCGGGTCATATGAAGAAGACCCGTGAATTGATCAAGGAAAACCTCAAGGCTGTGGATTGTGTCATAGAGATCGTCGACAGCCGTATTCCTGTGTCCAGCCGTAACCCGGTGATCAATGAACTGATATCCGGCAAGAGACGGATCGTTGTTCTCGGCAAGGCAGATCTTGCGGATGAACAGGAGACGGCTAAGTGGAAGGCAAGGATCGCAGAAGACAGAGGGGTGGTAAATGTCCTCGACCTCAATCTGCAGTCCGGGGAGAATATCAAGAGGCTGCTGCGCGTTCTGGAGGAGGAACAGACGAAGCGAAACGCGGAGAAGTCTGTCAAGAGACCTCTGCGCATCATGATCGTCGGCGTCCCTAATGTCGGCAAATCCTCGCTTATCAACAGACTCACCGGAAGGCGTTCTGCGCTTACCGGCGACAAACCGGGAGTGACCAAAGGCAAACAGTGGCTGACGCTGAGCAACGGTATGCAGCTCCTCGATACGCCGGGCATACTCTGGCCGAAATTCGAAGACCCTGACGTCGGTCTCAACCTGGCATTTTGCGGGAGTATCAAAGACGATATTCTCGGAGTGCAGGATCTTGGCTTTGAACTGATCAGAGTTCTTGGAGAGACTTATCCTCAGCTGCTGATGGAAAGATACAAGCTGGATGAGATTTCTGATCAGGCGATTGAGAACATGGACAATATCGCCATCAAGAGAGGCTTCATAATGTCCGGAAAACGTATTGACTATGAACGCACCGGGAGAACTGTCCTGGACGAATTCAGAGGCGGCAAGATCGGAAGGATAACACTGGAAAAGGCATGACCAAATCCGAAAGACTGGAAAGAGATAAATTCAGACTCGCTGAGATGAAGGCTCACGAAGACGAACTGAGACTGAACGGATGCAGGTATATCGCAGGCATCGATGAGGTCGGAAGAGGACCTCTCGCAGGACCTGTCTATGCTGCATGCGTTATTTTGCCTGCAGACTGGGACGTGCCTGGGATCAACGACTCCAAGAAGCTCTCTGCGAAGAAGCGTGAGGAACTGTCAGATACTATTCTTGCGGGCTCAGTCGCTTATGGAATCGGCATTGCCGACAATCGGGAGATCGATGAGATCAATATTCTGGAAGCGACCAAGAACGCGATGAAGCGTGCGATTGATGCATGCGGTGAGATGCTGCGTGACAAAGCCGGTCAGGACGCAACAATCGATATGCTCCTGATCGATGCAGTCAGACTCGATGCAGGTATCCCATGCGAAGCGATCATCAAGGGAGATGAGAAGAGCCTGAGTATCGCAGCTGCTTCGATCGTGGCCAAAGTCGCGAGAGATGATTTCATGACCCGGATGGAAGAAGTGTATCCGGGGTATGATTTTGCCGGGAACAAAGGATACGGCACAGCAAAGCATTATGAAGGGCTGAGACGCCTCGGATATACACCGATCCACAGGAGATCATTCCTGCGTAAATTCGAAGAAGAGCAGAGCACCGGGAAGATCGCCTGGGGCAATACAGATACAGAGAAAGGAACCGGCACAGTGGCGAAGAGCGGCAAAGTATATGCAGTCAGAAAAGGCAGGACTACAGGGCTGTTCATGTCCTGGGAAGACTGCAAGGCACAGACAGACGGATTCCAGGGAGCAGAGTATAAGAGTTTCGCTGATCCTGCAGAAGCAATGCGTTATCTGGGACTGAGTGCCTCAGACAATGAGGAGAAATTCCCTGAGGGTGTCAGAGCATATGTCGATGGCAGCTATGATGCCGCAACGGGCAGATTTTCATGTGGAGTAGTCATGGTCAGGACCGGAGCAGACGGCAGTGTGATCAGGACAAGAGAACTGAGCAGAGCATTTGACGATGCCGAAGCTGCGAAACAGAGAAATGTCGCCGGAGAGATCATGGGAGCTAAACTCGCAATCGACTTCTGTATCGCGAATGGCATAGACCGGGTGAGCATATACCATGACTATGAAGGTGTAGGCAAATGGGCGGATGGTTTATGGAAAGCCAACAATCCTCTGACTCAGGGATACAGACAGTATGTTGCTGAAGCCAGGAAGAGGATGGCTATCGTATTCATCAAAGTCAGAGCCCATGCGGGCAACAAGTATAATGAGCTTGCGGACAAACTGGCCAAGAGTGCGCTCGGGATCTGATCGGCAGAGAGTTTTGATTTGAGGTTGAACTGCCGCGCGGGATGTGTTACAATGCCTCTTGTAGCGGTCTATTAGCTCAGTTGGGAGAGCGACAGGGTGACAACCTGTAGGTCATTGGTTCAAGTCCAATATAGGCCACCAAGCACCCGCCTCAAGGCGGGTTTTGTCTTACTAAGTGATCGATAACGGTCATCAACAGTCAGGGACGGTTTTCGGTACATATCTGAAACCGTCTTTTTTTTCGCACAGGAGAATCGTGATGAAACAGGAAATAATCGAACTTCGCAGCCAGATGTCAGCAGAAGGAATGGACGTATATTACGTTCCTGCCGGAGATCCACATGGATCAGAGTATGTGAATGACCATTACAAAGCTTGTGAGTTTCTCAGCGGTCTGCTGGCTGAGAATGAAACTCTCATCGTAACAGATGACGGCGCCTGGATATGGACAGACGGTAGATTTTTCCTGCAGGCTGACAGAGAACTGGCCGGAAGCGGGATCGAACTCATGAAAATGGGCGTGGACGGCGTGCCGACACCTATGGAATTCATGGTCGATCTTGCGAAGAAGTACTTTGAGACACACAAGGGAGAATTCGCAATTGGATTTGACGGCAGGACAGTACCGGCAGGCCTTGATGCAGAGCTTAAGAAAGCTTTCAGCGAAGCAGGCCTTGAGGGTGTTGTATGGAAGTTCGATAAGGACCTTGCGGGCAGGATCTGGAAGGACAGACCTGCGATCAGGCCTTCTGATATCTGGCAGCTTCCGCTCAGCTCGGCAGGTATGACCGCAGCTGATAAGGTCAGTCTGGTCCGTGAGAAGATGGCCGAGAGAGGAGCAGATGTTCTTGTGCTCGCGGATCTCACATCAACTGCCTGGCTGTTCAACCTCAGAGGTGCGGATATCGATTACACACCGGTATTCTTCTCATTCGCTGTTATAACACAGGATCAGGCGATCCTGTACGTCATGGACGGTACTCTGGATGATCTCAGGAAGAAAGGTTTCGATGAAGATCTGTCATTCGTTGAGTTCAGGAACTACGATCAGATATACGATGATGTCTCCGGATACGGCAGTGACCGGAAGGTCTGGATGGATCTCAAGTCCGCGAATTATGATCTGCTCATGGCAGTCAGAGGTGTGGACTCAGATACCGACAATGTGATCAACGAGACGGATCCTGTCACGCTTGCGAAAACTGTGAAGAATGAGACAGAGATACACAGCACGATCAACGCGCATATCAAGGATGGCGTAGCGGTGACGAAATTCATAAGATGGATCAAGGAGGCAGCGAAGACGAGCCGCCAGACAGAGATCAGCGCAGCGGATCATCTGGAAGCCCTCAGACGTGAGCAGCAGGACTGCTTCGATCTGAGTTTTGGCTCGATCTCCGGTTACGGACCTAACGGGGCGATCGTTCATTATGCTCCGTCACCTGAGACCGATCTGGAGATCAAACCTGAAGGTTTCCTTCTGATGGACAGCGGCGGGCAGTATCTTGACGGTACCACTGATATCACCAGAACGATCGCAGTAGGCCCGCTGACACAGGAGATGAAGGAAGGGTATACAAGAGTACTCAAGGGGCATATTGCTCTCTCCAGGTATGTGATTACACCGGAAACAACATACAAACAGCTTGATGAGTGCACCAGAGCTTCGCTCAGAGAAGTCGGCCTTGACTATATGCACGGAGTCAGCCATGGAGTCGGTCATGTACTGGCAGTCCATGAGGGACCTGCGGGTGTGAAGAAGACGGATACTCCTCATGAGCTGAAGCCTGGAATGATCATGTCCAATGAACCGGGACTGTACATTGCAGGTGAATATGGCATCAGGATCGAGAACGAGATCCTGATGAAAGACGGAGGCAGCGATACTCTGATCAGTGAGCCGATCACTATGGTACCTTATGAGCGTGAAGCGATCGTTACAGACCTGCTTACCGATGAAGAACTGGAATGGATCAATAACTATCACAGTAGTGTCAGAGAAGTCCTGATGCCGTTCATGGATGGTGCTGACAGAGATTTTCTTATCAAAGAGACCGAACCTATCATCCGATAGTTAATGCGCCGGCCATGCTGATGTGATATAATCAATTGGTTAATCACACATTTACAGGAAGGGATTTGCGCACATGTCATTCAGATACTATTACGCTGACCAGATCAGACAGAAAAGACCTGAGTATAAGGGTACTGATGAGCAGCTTCAATCTACGATCGATGATATCAGCATTTTATATGGTGCTGCACTCAGAGAGATGGAGACCAAACTCCAGATCCTGTCTGATGATTTCGATAAGACGCATGCGTACATGCCGATCCATCACATACAGACGAGGCTCAAGAGCATCGACAGTATAATGGAGAAGGCCACGAGATACGGGATCAAGGATCCGATCAACAATCTTGATCAGGTCAGGAGAGAGATCCTGGATATTGCTGGGGTCAGGGTGGTCTGCAACTATGAGGAGGATCTGCATACGATGTCAAGCATTCTGCTCAGTCAGGAGGACATCGAACTGATCCGGATCAAGGACTACTGCAGAAATCCTAAGGAGAGCGGATACCGCAGTCTGCATGTGGTAGTTGCCTTGCCTGTCTATCTTGTCAATAAGAAGAAAATGGTACCTGTAGAGATACAGTTCCGCAGCATAACGATGGATGCGTGGGCATGTCTGGAACACGAACTCAGATATAAGAACAAAGGCAAACTCTCGGAGGAGACCGTCAATACGCTCAAAGAATGCGCCGAGACTCTGCATAATGTCGATGAGAAAATGTCCAGAGTAAGACATGAAGTGCTCAAATACGACAGCAAATACAGCGATTACTGATACTGAAATATAATAACCGGATAATGGAGAATCACACAGATGAAGAATTTGGCTAAGACTTATAATCCCAAGGAGTTCGAAGACCGCATCTATGAGATGTGGGAGGAGAAAGGCGCGTTCAACGCTGATATAGACGAGAACAAGAAACCTTTCACGATCATGATGCCGCCTCCTAATATCACAGGACAGCTCCACATGGGACACGCACTGGATCATACTCTGCAGGATATCCTTACGAGATGGAAGAGGATGCAGGGATATTCATCGCTCTGGCTGCCTGGCTCAGACCATGCCAGCATTGCGACTGAGGTCAAGGTAGTTGAGAAGCTCCGCAATGAGAAGGGAATAGACAAACACGATCTGACCCGTGAGGAGTTCCTTGAGTATGCCTGGGATTGGAAGAGAGAGTACGGCGGCAGGATCACCAGACAGTGCCGCAAGCTCGGAGACTCCTGCGACTGGCGCAGAGAGAGATTTACGATGGACGAAGGCTGCAACCATGCAGTCAACGAGATGTTCATCAGCCTGTATAAGAAAGGTCTGATCTACAAAGGCGACAGGATCATCAACTGGTGTCCTAGCTGCGAGACTACTCTTTCGGATGCAGAGGTCGAGCACGAGGACATAGACGGTCACTACTGGTACTTCCGCTATCCGGCAGCTGACGGAGGAGAAGGGATCACGATCGCAACATCCCGTCCTGAGACGATGTTCGCCGATGTCGCGATTGCTGTCGCGGAAGGCGATGAGAGATATGCAGATCTGGTAGGCAAAACCGTCATACTGCCGCTCGTAGGCCGCGAGATACCGGTCATTACCGATGAGCACGCTGACCCTGAGAAGGGTACCGGCGCTGTCAAGATCACTCCGGCTCATGATATGAACGACTTCGAGGTAGGTCAGAGGAACGGTCTGGATTCCAGCCTGTCCTGCATTGACGAGCATGCGAAGATGACATCCCTTGCAGGCAAGTATGAGGGCATGGACCGCTATGAGTGCCGTAAGGCATGGGTCAAAGACCTTGAAGAAGCCGGATATCTCGTCAAGATCGATGATCTTACGATTCCTGTCGGAAAGTGCTACAGATGCCATACTGTAGTTGAACCGAGGATCAGTGATCAGTGGTTCGTAGCGATGAAGACTCTTGCAGAGCCGGCTATCAAGGCTGCTGAGGGAGAAGGCGGAGAGCTGGCCATCGTTCCTAAGAGATTCGAGAAGATCTATCTCAACTGGCTCTACGATATCCGCGACTGGTGTATCTCCAGACAGCTCTGGTGGGGACACAGGATCCCTGCATATTATTGTGATGAGTGCGGTGAGATCGTTGTAGACTATTCTATGCCTGAGAAGTGCCCGAAGTGCGGATGCACGCACCTCCATCAGGACGAGGATGTTCTTGACACATGGTTCAGTTCTGCACTCTGGCCATTCTCGACACTCGGCTGGCCTGAGAAGACACCTGAACTTGAGCATTTCTATCCTAACAGCGTTATGGTAACCGGATACGATATTCTGTTCTTCTGGGTCATCAGAATGGTGTTCTCCGGACTTTACGCTATGGGAGATATACCGTTTAAGTATGTTTACATACACGGTCTGGTCAGAGATGAGCTGGGCCGCAAGATGAGCAAATCACTCGGCAACGGTATCGATCCGCTTGAAGTGATCAACGAAGTCGGAGCTGACGCTCTCAGATTCATGCTGGCGACAGGTATCTCACCGGGCAACGACATGAGATTTATCCAGGGCAAACTGGAATCCGCAAGGAATTTTGCCAATAAGCTGTGGAATGCGTCAAGATTCACCATCATGAACCTCCAGAGCGAAGATGGCGGTTTCCTGCCTATGGCAGATGAGAATACAGCCGTTCTGAGAGATGAGGACAAGTGGATCATAGCCAAGATCAATGAAGGCGCTGCAGAGATCACAAGCGATCTCGACAGATTTGAGACCGGACTTGCAGGTCAGAAGATCTATGATCTGATATGGGATGTTTACTGTGACTGGTACATCGAGCTGATCAAAGCAAGACTGTACGGTGATGACGAAGAGGACAAGAAGACCGCGCGTTATGTACTGCAGAAAACTCTCAAGGATCTTCTGAGACTGCTGCATCCTTATATGCCTTTCATCACGGAAGAGATCTGGGGATATCTTCAGGCAGAGCCACGTACCGAGGATAACCCGGATGGCCTCCTGATCAGGGAGACCTGGCCGGTGTTCGATCCTGAGATCAACTACGCTGATGCAGTCAGGAAGATCGATACCGCTATGGAGATCATCAAAGCGGTAAGAGCGATCAGGGTCGAGGCGGAAGCCGCTCCTTCAAGGAAGGTGAGCCTGATCATCAGAACCGATTCGATCAAAGATATGATCCCGGCAATAGAGAATCACATCTGCAAGATCGCCAATGTGGAGAACATCACGGTCGAACCTGCGGGAACAGATGCACCGGATGATGTTATGTCTGCAGTAATCGACGGAGCGGAGATCCTGGTTCCGCTCGATGAGCTCGTTGACAAGGCAGCTGAGATCGAAAGACTGGAGAAGGAGAAGAAGAGACTCGAAGGAGAGGTCCTGAGAGTTGAGAAGAAACTGGCAAATCAGGGCTTCGTTTCCAAAGCCCCGGCTGCAGTAGTCGAGGAAGAAAGAGCGAAAGGCGAGAAGTACAGAGACATGCTTGAAACAGTGTCTTCGAGACTTGCTTCGTTGAGGAAATAATGTATCAAACACGATGCCCGCACTCTGGCGGGCATCCGGTTTCTGTTGAAAAATACAATGGTTGAGGTTGAATAGGTTTTTTTTCTGTTGTATACTAACCTCATCAATAAAGGAGGGATCAGCGAATGGTAAAGCTGTTGATAGGACATAAAGGAAGCGGTAAGACTAAGAGGATGATAGAGATAGCCAATGACACGGTTCAGACGGCAAGAGGCAGTATCGTATTCATCAATAAGAACTCTAGGCTTATCTACGACCTGGACTATAAGATCAGAGTCGTTTGCATGGAAGATTTTCCTCACATCACCAATGAAGATGAGTATATAGGATTCCTGTTCGGGATCATGAGTTCTGATAACGATATCGAGACGATCTTCCTGGATGGTATCATGAGACACAGAGATTTCGCTCTGGAGATCCTTCCGAGCTTCATCGAGAAGATCAAGGTCATCTCCAAGGAGTCGGGTATCGACTTCGTCCTCAGCGTAAGCGCTGAACTCGAGGAGATGATCGGAGTAGACTTCGACAATATCGAGGTACTGAATTAGACAGAATCTGTGCCCCGGGCAGATAGCTCGGGGCTGATATTTTTTTGATTTAACGTTCGGGTTAGAAACCATCAGGGAATTTGCCATTCGGAGGGAATATGGCGGTTATAGAGCAGATTTTGGCCGGATTACAGAGCGGCAGAGAAGCATTCACACAGATCAGAGGCGAGATCGGAAATCCTGCAGCGCAGGATGAAGCATCTTGCGGATCCGAGCTTGCGTTAGGAGATAATACGGAATACATGAAGTATCTGCTCAGTTCCGGATATGCCGGCCGGTTCAGTCTGATCTATATTGATCCGCCGTTTTTCACCAGATCGAAGTTCAACGCCACTGTAGTGGTAAAGGACAGAGATGGGGCATCACACAGAGTCAGACATCTGGCTTTTGACGACAGATTCGAGCGGAGTCTTGAATGCTACATTGAGAATATTGCGGTCAGAGTGCTGTTAATGAAGGAACTGCTGGCAGACGACGGTCTTATGTGGATCCATCTCGACTGGCATTCTTCTCACTATGTCAAACTCGTTCTGGATGAACTCATGGGAGAGAAGAACTTCGTGAATGAGATCATCTGGTGTTACAAATCCGGCGGATCCGGCAAGAGACACTTCTCCAGGAAGCACGATACGATACTGGTTTACAGCAAGACTAAGCAGTACTATATCGACATCCCTCAGGAGAAATCCTATAACAGAGGCTTTAAACCATACAATTTCAAAGGTGTCAGAGAGTTCAGAGACGAACGCGGATGGTATACGCTCGTCAATATGAAGGACATCTGGAATGTCGATATGGTAGGCAGGACCTCTGCTGAGAGAACAGGATATGCTACCCAGAAACCGATCGAGCTGATGAAGCGTATCATCCAGGCGGGTTCCGTCGAAGGCGATCTGGTAGGAGATTTCTTCTGCGGAAGCGGCAGTCTGCTGGAAGCTGCAGAGATCACAGGCCGCAGATGGGTAGGCTGTGACAATGAAAAGCTTGCGGTATCGATGGCAAGAAAGAGGCTGGATCGCAGAGGCGCGCAATATGAATGCCGCTATATGGAATCTGTGGATGCGGGTCCGGGCAGACTGGACATAGAGGTCAGAAGCACGGAACCCCTTGAGAACGGCCGAAGATTGATACGGTGTGCCGTCAGAGAGTTCGTACCTGAGATAGATACGGGCTATATTCAGGTCAATGACAGACAATATATAGAACAGGCTGTCAAGGATGATCCTGTACAGCTGATCGACTACATCATGGCAGATGATGATTTTGCCGGAGAGTTCCATAGGAAGATCAATATTGAAGGAGATTTCAGCGATATAACATTCATAGCCGGAGAGCAGGCAGTACTGGCTGCAGTTGATGTATTCGGAAGGGAGTACTATTCTGACATCCTGTGATAGTCACAGGATGATCCGAAAGTGATAGAGATCATGGAAGAGAAAAGAACAGATATGACAGATAAGAAAGACGGGATGGTAGAGATCGAGGGCAATACAGAACATGTTCACGCAACAGAAGTCGTTCCGCCTGAAGACAGCTTGAGACAGGTGATCAGGCTGGCCAAGCCACAGCGCATTGTCAGGAGCGGAACTACAGCGAAGACTGAGGAAGAAGATGATGGTATGAACGCACTTGACCGCAAGCTGGCCAAAGAAGAAGCAGCAGCCAAAGCCGCAAATGTCATCGCTGCCAAGGATCCTGTCCTGCACGGCAGGACGCGTTTCCAGGCAAGAGCTTCAGAAATCGCAATGGCGCTTACGGCCGCACTGATCGGTTCCTTTGCGACAGTCGCGATCATGCTGCCAAACGGCCTGACTTTTGGCGGAATAACAGGAATTGCCAGGATCATTCAGGCATCGACGGGATGGAATTATTCGATTATATACTATGCTTTGGCCATGACAGTCGCCGCATTTGTATGGATCGGGCTTGGGTTCAAGGAACTCAGAAAGATCATCCTGATGTCGATCTCGTATCCTACGATCATGCTGCTGCTCCAGATGTCAGGCGTTGAGTTCATTATCGAAGACAAGTTCCTGGCGGCTGTATTCTGCGGTGTGATCCTGGGCGTTTCCAACGGTCTTACGTTTAAAGCTGGATTCTCATCCGGCGGAACGGATTCGATCGCCAAAGTTATCAAGTATAAGAGCATGCCTCATCTTGGCATCAACGATATCACTTTCGCGATCAACACTCTTATCGTAGTGTTCAGCGCAGCGATTCTCGGTCTCAATATCGCGCTCTATGCTGTCATCACGATCTATGTATCGATGAGGATCGGCGAGGCAGTCATGTTTGGACTTTCTACCAAGATTGTAGAACTTGAGATCATTCCGGGAGACCCGGACGCTCTGACAGAATATATTATGAAAGAGCTGGGACGAGGTGTTTCGAGCGTAGAGATCACCGGCGAGTATACCGGAGATAAAAGAAAACAGCTCAAGATCCTCTGTTCGCCTCGCGAGAGCTTCCTGATCAAGAGGCATCTCGCCAAGAACGACCCGAAGTCCTTCGTAGCTGTTTACGGAGTGAATTCAGTCTGGGGTGTAGGCAGGGGATTCTCAGATATCCGCAGTATGGAATAAACGGCTGTCGATGCGTTCCAGTACGATGCGGGATATCAGGTTGATGGTCCTGCTGTTCAGGATCAGGAATCTGTTGACACAATCCTCATCCATGCAGAGATCGACCCCAAGCGGCTCAAGATCGACATAGAATTCATCATGTAGACGTCCCACCGGGACGTCTATTTCATATGAAGCAGTTGCTGCGTTGAAGACTGCCGTGAGAGGACTATCGATGTCCGGGAAGAACGCAGCGGAAACAGGACATTGGATCTGCTCACCGGCGATCCTCAGAGTGCGTGCGGCTTTCCTGATGAACGGTCTGGCAGTGTATTTTCCACGCAGGACCGGGAATCCGTGGATCGCGATCGCAGAATCGAAGTCCTCCGGCTCGTCAAGACTCAGATACATGAGCCTGTGCAGTTGGAGCACATCCTCTCGGTTATGTGTGAGAATGATTTTCTCTATAGTGGAATTGCCGGTCAGAGAGTATTCATCGAACAGCGCAACACTCTCACGCCCGGTGATCGTGTCCTGCCGGTCACAGAATATGCCATAATGATCCTCAAGTGACATCTGACTCATCGAATTGATGCGTTGTCTGAGGTCAGTACCGCGCCTGAGGAACCGGTACAAATCAAAGTCATACATGCGCATCCGGTCGTCAGAAAAAGATGATTCGAGGCGTCTGTTCATGAAAGGAACATCAAAAGCCTGACCGTTGAATGTGATGAGATAGTCGATGCCTTCGCGCGCGATAAAGTCCATTGTCGCATCAAGCACGCGGTTCTCCTCATAATGGTTCTCTGCCAGGAACTGCGTGATCCGTATACCGGAGCCGGTCTGAACGAGCAATGCTGTCATACAGACTCTGGACCTTGACGGGTCAAGTCCCGTCGACTCGATATCGAAGACACAGGAACGCATCCCTTCAAAGTAACGGCTGAACTTCTCAGGGTAATCACCGGTTATTCGATAGTCTCTGGTAAAAACTTTCATGATAGAACGCTAACATTTTTCTGTCATCGTTGCAAGTGCACGGAGGAACTATGATCAATGCTATTCAAAATATGGTAAAATGAAAGAGACTGCGGGGGGAGCAGTCTCTCTCGAAAAAGGGTATTGGGACTAGAGATTAGGAATCACATCGGTGATCCCTATCCATATTATAGGAACCGTGAACGAGAATTTCAACCGCAAAATGACCAAACGTTCAAAAAATACAAAATCGCAGAGATAAATACATCTGCGATGTGATAGAATCAATTTGCACAGAATGATCACTAAAGGAGCATATTTCAATGAAACTGGGAATCGTAGGACTGCCTAATGTAGGCAAGAGCACGCTGTTTAACGCAATAACCAAAGCAGGAGCTGAAGCTGCAAATTATCCGTTCTGCACGATCGAACCAAATGTCGGAGTCGTAACGGTACCGGATGAAAGAGTCACGACATTATCGAAGATATATAAGTCTAAGAGGACTATCTATACGACCATTGAGTTCAGTGACATAGCCGGCCTGGTCAAGGGAGCCTCCAAGGGAGAAGGCCTTGGCAACAAGTTCCTGGGACATATCCGTGAAGTAGAGGCAATCGTACACGTAGTGAGATGCTTCGATGACCCTAATGTAGTACATGTTGATGGTAAAGTTGATCCTGTCAATGACATTGAGACTATCAACATGGAACTGATCATCGCGGATATGGAGGTCCTGGAGAGAAGGATCGCCAAGGCTGAGAAGACTGCCAAAGCAGACAAGACTGCAAGAGCAGAGGTCGAACTTCTCAGACGCATCTATGACCATCTCGCAGCGGGCAATGTCGCACGCAGTATCGAGGATCTGGATGAGGAAGAGGCGGCATTCGTACGCACACTGCAGCTGCTTACCTATAAGCCTGTGATCTATGCAGCCAACGTATCGGAAGACGATATCGCCGGGGAAGATAACGAATACGTCAAAGCGGTCAGAGAATACGCAGCCGCGGAAGGCTCCGAGGTCGTTGTGATCTGTGCGAAGATCGAGGCTGAACTGGCCGAACTCGATGATGAGGAGCGTGAGATGTTCCTCGAGGATCTTGGGATCAGTGAATCAGGTCTCGACAAACTGATCCGCTCTTCATATTCACTGCTCAACCTGATCTCTTTCCTGACGACAGGTGAGGACGAGACCAGAGCATGGACTATCAAGAGAGGCACACTGGCCCCACAGGCAGCAGGCAAGATCCACTCAGACTTCGAGAAGGGATTTATCAGGGCAGAGACGATCGCCTATGACAAACTGATGGAGTGCGAGGGCAAGCTGTCAGCCGCGAAAGAGCGCGGATGGCTGAGATCGGAAGGTAAGGAGTATGAAGTTAAGGATGGAGATGTCGTCCACTTCCTGTTCAATGTATAGAGCGCAAAGCCATAAGTAAATAATCGGACGTATCGCATCACTGCGGTGAAGCGATGGATCGTGAGTAACGCAAACAGCCGGAAATCCAATGGATGCCGGCTGTTTTTTGATGCCAAAAAGTGTGCTGAATCGGATGGGAAAAGAGGGTATATTTGCGCTTACGAGGAGGGAGTGATGAGGATCGGGATGCTGATGAGAGACATGGAATACAGGGATGCCCTTACGGAGATGATATCTCATTCGGACAGGGACATCCTGATAGAGATTGCAGGCAGGTCGGGAGCAGATGGGAAGTCAGTGATCCTGACAGATATCATGCCTGATGAGATAGATGATGATGTTCTGCGGCGTATCGCTCCCAGAACACTGTTCCTGTCTTCTATACCTCCGGAGAGAGGAACATCGTTAAACTCAGATGATCACACAGACACAAATACGTTACCGCTGAATGTCATCTTCAAATACAGTTCCGTAAGCACTATCCTGGCAGAGCTCACACTGGTCTATCAGCGATGGACAGGAGATTCATGCATTCTCAGTACAGTATCGGTGACGATTGCTGTTATGGGGGAATCGGACCTGCACAGCTCATCGATATGCAGAATGCTGGCGCGGCAGATCATATACCGCCGCGGAGGATCGGTCCTCATACTGCCTCTTGGTTTTATCAATGATTATGCAGAGAGAAACAACACTCAGGCCGAGAGAGAAGAAGCAAGAGGCTGGTTCAGGCGCCTTATATATATGATCGATGAAGGCCGTGATTTTCCGGCAGAGAGTTTTGTAACTAATGACAGTTACGGCATCAGTTATCTGAAACTGCCTGAAGGCCTTAATCCGGTTGCAGAACTGGACAGCAGATATCTTGATCGACTGGTCACAAGCATGGGAATGAGATTTGACACCATGATACTGGACATCGGCACTTGCTACAGGCAGGAAAACATCGGGCTGGCCTGCAGGGCTGACCGAATCATATTCATTGGCAGCGGCAGGCGGATCCGGGATATCAGGGAGATGATAGACAGCTTGCCAGCAGAAAGGACAAAGAGCATAAGGTTTTCGATGGGCACAGATGAGACGCTTGCTCTTGACGATTACGTGCTTGAACTGTTTAGGAAAGACTCTGATGAAGGAAATACACACAGGAAATGACATGATCACTCGCAGAGATACGATATTGAAATATTCAGAAGGGATCGATGAGATAGTAGCAGATATCAGGCGATGGCTTACTGGAGAAGACAGCTTCCCCGGGCCGGAGAGGATAAGGCTTCGGGCCGAAGAAGCCTTCTTCAGTTCTTCAATGGCTCGTGAGGCTGAAATACCGGAGATCAGATTCGTGATAGACGCGATATTTGAAAGAGCCGCTTTCAAATACGGGATACTGACAGGATTGCTCGAAGATGCATCAGTCAACGAGATCATGGTAAATGGTCCAACAGATATTTTCATTGAGAAGGACCGGCAGCTTGTCAAAGTAGATGATGCTTTTACATCTGCTGAGGAGCTCGAAGAGATCATACGAATGTTCGCATCAGATATCCACAGAGAGATCAATGAGGCTAATCCAATTGTAGACGCCAGACTGCCTACAGGGTTCAGGGTCAACGGTGTACTCCGTAATATCGCTCTTAACGGGCCAATCCTGACGATACGTAAATTCCGCGAGAAATCGATAGAGATGGAAGATCTTATAGCTGCCGGCAGCATTACTGAGGAGTGCGCAGATGACCTGAAAGCGCTTGTAAGAA
This sequence comes from Mogibacterium sp., assembly GCA_017434025.1. Classification (GTDB taxonomy): domain Bacteria; phylum Bacillota; class Clostridia; order Peptostreptococcales; family Anaerovoracaceae; genus Crickella. Next base: position 32,326 of record JAFRGC010000050.1, read on the forward strand.
GCGGATACAGCATTTTCATAAGTGGAGGCACTTCGTCCGGCAAAACTACTTTTCTTAATGCCTTGACTGCAGCGATCGATCCGAGAGAGAGGGTGATCATCATAGAAGATTCAGCTGAACTGATGATCGATCATCTTGATAACAAAGTACATCTTGAATGCAGATCAGCCAATTCGATAGGCAAAGGTGAAGTAACTATGGAACAGCTGATCAGGACCAGTCTGAGAATGAGACCGGACCGTATAATCGTCGGCGAGGTAAGGGGCAAGGAAGTTGTCGATATGATTCAGGCGATGAATACCGGCCATGACGGAAGTATGAGCACTGGGCACGGCAACTCTATACGAGGAATGCTGAACAGGCTCGAAACGATGTATCTGATGGATTCGCAGATTTCCGTGTCTTCAGTCAGAAATCAGATCGCAAATGCAGTAGATATTTTCGTACATCTGAGAAGAGATGCGCATGGCATGAGACGTGTATGCGAAGTAGCGGAACTTACTGGATTCGATGGACAGGATTACAGCATCAATTATCTATACACTTCCGGAAATGATGGGGTACTGGTTTCTACAGGGAATGGGCTTACTGACAGAGAAAGGCTTGAAAGAGCAGGAGAAAGGCTGAGCAGATGACAGACCTGAAGACATATGAATTCAGCAAAGCAGAGGATGCAGCGATCCTGACAGCTGTCTCAGCAGGGAGTATCGTCATTGCATTTCTCATGTACAGGAACATTCTGTTTGCTGCTGTCGGACTGATATTGCTGCCTCGCATCAGAGAGATCGTGAGGCAGACACTAGCAGATAACAGGAGGCGCAGATACATGAACGAGTTCAGAGACTTCCTGTTCATGGCTTCTACTGCTATCGGTGCAGGAAGATCCATGAAAGATGCGATCGGTGAAGCGATATATCCACTGGAGAAGATACACGGAAAAGGCTCTATTCTTGCACATGAACTATCGATCGTATATGAACGCATGGAAACCGGAAGTGAGAATGATGTAACGGTTCTCATGGATCTGGCGGAAAACAGCGGGATGGAAGATGTTTTTGATTTTGTCACGATCTATTCGATCTGCAAAACGACCGGTGCGAGCATGATCGTAGCCCTGGGAAGAGCGGCAAGTGTGATCATTGACAAGATGACGATAGAAAAGGAGGTCGCAGAACTCGTGAGGAGAAAGAAAAGCGAAGGAATGGTGATCTTCATAATGCCGGCAGCGGTTATCCTCTTCCTCAATGTATTCGCACCGGATTATATCGCACCGATGTATGAAACTCTTGCCGGCAGAATGATCATGACAGTGGTAGTTGTGAGTGCCGTAGGTATCTACTCGATCATACAGAAGATAGTGAGGATAGATATATAGCAATGACAGAACTGATAGGCAAATACATTGATACGGGAGAAGTCAAAAGAGTCTTCCGGGATCCATCTGTCAGAAAGAAGATATACATACTAACGCTGACTGCAGTGCTGCTGATACTTGTCATTACTGTACGAGGCCCTGAACAGCATGGAACGGTTCTAACAGACAGTTCCGGAAATGCTGTCAGGATAAGAAGGCATTCACTGACAACTTCTGAGCAGTATGATATGACGCTCAGGGTCATTGATGACGGAAAGATAGAAGAAAAGGACATCACTCTGACTGTCAGAGCATCACAGGAGAATACAGAGGATAGCAGTAACACCGGCAGATCAGCAGCAACCGCAGATAGTGACAGCGAGATCCAGCATGAGGCTGAGATCGATGCGGAGATAGACAGTTTACTTACAGAAATAGAGTTTTCAGATGATGAGGAAATAACGCTTCCATCACAACTGCCTGATGGGACACCGGTAACCTGGGAGATGCGGAAACAGGAGGACAGATCAGGAGTGCTCCTGATTCCAGTTCTATATCTGATCCTTGTGATCATGATCATAGCTACGGAATTCAATTCCGGCAGGGATGAAGAAGAGAAAGATCGAAAGGAGATCATGAAAGGACTTCCGAGATTCTGCAATCAGCTGTTTCTGATGATGAATGCCGGAATGATATTAAGTGATGCCTTTGAGCGGATCTGTGACAGTTACCGAGAATACAGCGCTTCCGAAATGTCAGGTTTTCAGAAGGAATTATCTGAGATCTGCGATGCGAACAGAGATCACCGGACCAGCACTGCAGCTGTCATAAGCGAGTATGCATCAAAGCATAATGTCAAAGAATTAGTACGTATAGCAGCGATACTCACGGAAAATGAAAAACGTGGGAGCGATGTTATAGAGAGTCTGAGCAGGGAGAGTACTTATCTCTGGGATGACAGGAAGACTGTAGCCCGGGAGAGCGGCAGGATGATCGATACCAAGATGTCCTGGCCGCTCGGTCTTCTACTCATACTCCTGATCGTTATCACTATGGCACCTGCACTCATGAATATGTGATGCGGGGGAAGACAAGGAGGAGTCATATGAACAGAATAGCAGTGCTGATGAACGGGCTGTTTCAGAAGCTCAGGAATAAGAAAGGAATGGAGATGGTACAGGTCGCTATCCTCGTTGCGATCGCAGTTGTTGTCGGGATCATATTCAAGACCTCGGTCGTTGATTTTGTCAACAGGATATTCGGTGACCTCGATGCGGCCAATTTCTGATGAACTGCGCAAGATCATCTCCGGTAAGAGCGGTTCGGAGATGGTTGAGGCAGCTGTGTCTTTGCCGGTAATGATCCTTACGGCAATGCTGCTGATACGGGTCTTCACATTTTACCTCGAAATACTGGAAACAGGCATCAGTGAACATATGCAGGCACTCGATGCCTGGGACAGTTATTCGGGAGCACCTGTCAGGACTTACAGTGATACGGAAGATGTGTATTTGCTGAGAGGAGGGGTACTTCTGACTGATCTTTGCAAACGGATCGATACAAGGTCATACCTTATCAACGAAGATATGCTGGTCAGGGCGGGTGATGCGCTTGGTTAAGCAATTGATAAACCGCAGGGGATCATCAGCAGTATTTCTGGCCATGGCATTTACAGCTTTTGCGATATGTATCGTCGGAAGTATCGGGATCTCGAGACAGATGGTCATTCAAAGTGAATGTGAAGCCTTCGGCAAGATCTGGACACGAGCGATCCTTTCGGAATATGACAGGCATTTGCTCAGCGATTATGGAATAATGGCGTACTTTGGAAATGAAATTGAAGTAAGAAATCGAATCGATCACTATCTCGGATACTCAGCTGAAGGGAAGCTGGATGCAGATTTCGGCAAGACCGGCGCAGATCTTACAGGATATGAACTCGGAGAACCGGATAATTTCCGTACTGCTATGAAGAAAGGTGCTGCAGGAACGGTAGTGGGATCATTGATCAACGGAGTATCGCGGACAATAAGAGAAAATGCAATCAATAGCGGCGATGAAAGTATTTCCGGGGAAGTTGAAGACCGAAAGATAAACAATACAGTCGTATTGGATACTTTGCCGTCTGCGGGAATAGGAAATTCTATTGATACTGATTCAATTATCGAGAGGGCGAAGTCACTGGGAGAAAGTGGTTCTCCGATGTCACTGATTTCAGGTGCGGGTGTAGATGTAGCATTCATCTGGCAGCACTTTGGAAATAATGTAACGGTTTCTGATGGCGGGAAAGCATATTTCAGAAATGAATGGGAATATATCCTCTGCGGAAAACCTTCTGACGAAACTAACCTTAAGTCATGCAGACGCAAGCTGTTCCTGATCCGAAATGCACTGGATCTGGCATCACTCTATAAGGATCCTGCGAAAGTGGAGATCCTTATGACAACAGCAGAACTGATAACACCTGGGTTTGGAACTGCAACACAGGTACTGCTGGCAGAAGCCTGGGCAGCACTGGAAGCAGAAAAAGATCTGGAAGATCTATATGAGGGGAATCAGGTGCCTGTTCTTAAATCATCGGACGAATGGAAGACTGGCCTTGACCGGGTTCTGGACAGTGAATCTGTAAGAAAGCAGCTGGATGAAGAAGCCAGGGGGCTTCTGGATGAAAATCGTGATGAACTGAAGCAATTGGATGGTATCAGAACGGCAGGTGATGTACTTACCAAAGGGCTGAACTATGATGAACACCTGCTGCTCATGATACTCAGCATGAAGGAAAGCACAAGGCTGCTCAGGATCATGGATCTGGTTCAGATTAACATGAAATACAGATATTACAGAGACTTCGACCTTATGGAATATTACGTGGGCGTAAGATACACCATCAGGGCTCAGGGAAGAGACTATTATTTTGAGGACAGCTATAAGTGACAGACATGCGTAAGTGTTATTTCCCTATCAAGAGAGGCAGTTACATCGTGGAAGCAGCAATAACAGTACCTGCTTTCATAATAGCAATCGTAGTGATGAGCTCAATCATCCTGATGTATGCGTGTATCGAGGACTGTAACTTCATTGCTGCAAGCGAATTAAGAAGAGCTGCGGCAACAGCGTCTTATGCAGATACATCACTACTGCTGCCGGTAAAACTCAGAAGGAGATTTATTGACGACCACTCACAGGTGTCATCAGTTACAATCAGAGATTTTGGATGCAGAGATTCTAGATGGGGGCAGGATGAACTGATTGCGATCACAGCGAGGCTTCATCTGAAAACAAACAATCCTCTTGGAATTAAAGCTGCAGCAGATTACGACGTTTCACTTGTGACCAGAGCGTACGTCGGAAGGACCAGGGATGTTGAGCCAATGTCTGAGGGGGAAATGTCAGGTGATGATGCGATCCCGGTATACATTTTCCCGTTAAGGGGTGAGAGATATCACAGCAAAGGATGCACTTTCCTGAGAGCGGCTTCGAAGTCTGCAACACTTACATATTCAATCAGATCGCATTATTCATCATGTCCGGTTTGCAGGAGCAGGTCTGCTTCGATCGGGAGCCGGATCTATTATTTTCCTGAATACGGAGAATCGTATCATCTTCCCGGCTGTGCATCACTTGAACGGAACTATATTGAAATTGACCGAAGAGATGCGATCGAAAGAGGATATTCTCCCTGTTCCAAATGCGGAGGTTGATGACAGGAGGAAATCAAAGTGAAAGAGATTGATCAGAGACTGAGCGGATTCAGAATGCCGGCCTATGTAGAAGAGATACTGACACATCATTACTGCCCGTATTTCATGAGAATGAGCATTATACGGGACAAAGATCAATACAGATTCCTTTACAGGCCAGGCAGCCTTGCAAAGATCAATATGGCTGGTCTAAGCACATATGACAAATTAGTACTAATAAGAAGTCTGATAAGCATAAGCACGAAGATTACCGGATTCATGCTGAGATGTAACAGCTATCTGCTTGAACCGGAGCTTATCTATTCATACGCGGGGAGAGTTACAGAGGATAGTATCAGAATCATGTTCTATCCGGATGTAAAAAATATGGATATAAGGATCAAATTGATGCTTTTCTCTGAAAGGATCAGAGGGGATCAGAGTAAAGAAGAGCGTGAGCTGTTCAATCAGCTGAGAGAGTTACTGGAAAGCGAAGATATCAACAGAGCGGCTTTGTTTCTGGACAAAGTGTTACTTCGCATGGAAGGCCGGATGCTGGATCAGGCAGGATAAGAATCAAAAATAAAGCACACCATATCAAACTATAACATTACAAAGCGGAGAGCAATCATGAGAAAACACATAAGTATTTTAACGATGATCGTCATGACAATTCTGATGATCGTTCCGATGACTGCGTTTGCAGCTGAACATGACAGTACAGAAGACAGATCATCTGACACGGCTACGATCTACATAGGCAAAGTCCTTACCGTCAATCAGAACAACAAGTTCCCTTCAGTAAATGATTTTACATTTCAGCTGGAAGCAGTAAGAGCATGGGACAATGCTAACGTCAAATCGAACCTCAGCGGAGCAGATATCGGTGCAGAGGAAATGCCAATGCCTGCAGCGGTTACCACTGCTCATCAGAAGGTAACACCTACAGGAACAACTGCAGCGGTGACAGCAGGAGATTTCATGGGAGCGGCAAATACATCGGTGGCAGATACAGCAGTTGAAAAATACAGGGCGACACCGGTCAGGATCAAGTTCACGAAAGCCGGGTATTACATGTACAGCGTGTCAGAAACCGGTTCATCACCGGAGAATATACCAGGTGTCACGTATGACGAAAGCAGTTACTATATCGTAGTTTATGTATGCAACCGAACTGACAGCCAGGGAAATACTATTCCGGGCGTGTATGTTCATGACATAACATCTTACAGGAATACAGCGGATACTGATGTTCAGCCTGACCTGTCAGATATCCAGAATGTTACAGATAATAACGGAACAGCTGCCAAAGATAACATTTATACAAATTTCGAGAAAACAGGGAAGTCCACACCTGAACATCCGGACCAGTTAGAAGCCTATAGATTCTGGAATGATCAGACAACACATGATGTTGTAATAACCAAGAATGTAACGGGTAATCTCGGCGATATCACGAAGGAATTTGAAATGACTGTTACACTGACAGGCTTGGAAAAAAACAAGACATATACAACTGATGTTGCAGCAGAATTCAAGACCGAACAGAATACAACATCACAAGGCGCAGATATCGTGAGCGCTTCCGTTGGATCTGTGAACTCCGCAGGTAAAACATTTACCGCTGATGCTTCCGGTAATGCGACATTTTTGATCAAGCTTGCAGATAACGAAGTCCTGGTACTCAATGCGCTGCCTGCGTCTTCAAATTACAAAGTAGAAGAACATGCGACCGATCATGTCGGAAGCTATAAAGTGACATCAACCAGTAACTCTGCTGTGATAGCGTCTGCACAGGGGGCAAATACAGGAGACAGGACTGCGATCGCAACTGCTGTAGAGACTGTAGATGCTGTTTCCAATGTAACCGGGAGGACAAACTCTGAGAGTAATGATGGAACTGTCACTATTGCATTTACCAATCACAGAGACCTTGCGGTTATAACAGGTCTGCCTTATTACGGAGATTTCGTCTATGTTCTGGCGGCGTTGATGATAGTTTTCATAGGTGCATTTGCAGTGTACAGGCACAGAACAAGGTCTGAGGATATTTAATGTATGAAGATCATTTTAGCCGGAAGATCAAATGGATCACCATGGCAGAGGCGGTTTTCAGCCGGTTGATATTACTGGGACTTATCACCATGAGTGCATTTGTTATCTATGCAGCTTATGACATGCACAGGATCACAGCAAACGGGAAAAGCGGAACTGAATTCCATGATTTCGAGGAATTGATTGCAAGAAATCCGGATACCGTAGCCTGGATAAAACTGGACAGCACATCGATAGATCATCCTGTTGTACAGGGAAAGGACAATTATACATATCTGGATGTCGATTTTGATGGCAATGATTATGCAGGAGGATGCATCTTTCTGGATGCATCCTCATCCAGTGATCTGTCAGATGAATATTCAGTGATACACGGACATCATATGGCAGGCGGCGCAATGTTCGGAGATCTGGAAAAGTTTCTGGATCAGGAATTCCTTGATGAAAACAATACAGGGGAATTGCTGACACCGGGAGACATTTATGATTTGACCATAGCAGGAGCGGGGATATTTGATGCGTATGATGGTGAGATATACAGCGCAGGACCTTCAAGAAACATCCCACTGGAACTCATTGATAAATGCAGCACTAAGAATATGATTCATTTCTCGAATCAAGACAAAATGATAGCTTTGTCTACCTGTTCCGGAGAAATGAACAATAACAGAATATTGGTAATCTGCATAGCGCATCGAAGAGGAACTAATGAAATGCAGCAAGGGCATGATAAATAAGAGCAGATCATATACATCAGATAGAAATCTTTACTACAAAATGGTGAGACAACTGGCAATAGAGATATCAGTTGTATGTACTGTAATGATCATAATGCTTACCTGTGTGATCGGAATAACTGTACAGATGGGCAACGATATGTTTCCTTCAATAAAAGACGGAGATATCGTGATCTATTACAGGACAACACGTCTGCTTCCTACCGAAACTGTAGTTTACAGAACCTATGACGGAATTCATACCGGAAGGATCGCAGCTGCTTCCGGAGCATTGATCAGTGAAACAGGTGATCACCAACTCACTGTAGACGGCATTTATCAGCCGGTTTCGATAAGAGATGGTATCTATAGTCTTACATATTCCGGGGAGAAACTCGATCTTCCTTTAACGATAGGCCAAGATCAGTTTTTTATCCTGAATGATAATCGTGACAGGATGGATGACAGCAGAACTTACGGAGCGATAGATACCGGAAAAGTATCCGGAAGAGTTATATCAGTTTTCCGGATAAGAATATAAATCATATTTCAGTATAAGAAAGGGGAAGATATGCGAAAGATACCGTTTATGGCAACATTGATCTTTGGATTGATCCAGTTGTCAGCTTTCTGTGTCAGTGCGTCCGGGCTTCCCGCTGTTACAGTTAATATCCCGGTGGAACATATCATAACCGGGGATGAATATATCGGAGATGAATCTTTTTCATTTGTACTTGAAGCAGAGAACCATTCTGACCCAATGCCAGATGGTTCATCTGACGGCATGAAAAAAGTGACATCAACCGGGTCCGGGAAAGTAGATTTTGGAGATATCGTCTTCAGCTACCCGGATGCTTATTACTATAGGATGTACAGAATGCCCGAAGAGGACACGGAGCTTGAAAGAGACGAATCAGCTTACCGTATCATGATTGCAGCTTATTCAGATGGTTCCTCAGGGATCACCATATGGAAAGAAGGAGAAGACGGGAAGACAGACAGCATTGTTTTCGAAGATAAATATACCAGGCCTGTCATACCGGAAAAGAAAAGAATAATCCCGAAAACAGGGGATCCTAACTCTTTTGCAGGATGGCTGATCACAATGACTGCAGCTCTTGGAGGAATGCTGAGCCTGATAATGAAGCACAGAAAGATTGATAAAAACAGATCCGTATTGAAGCATATTCGATCAGATAAGCTGCCTGCACTTTTCATTACAGCAACTGTTACTGCCTGCCTTATATGTTCAAGTGCTTTCCAGATAACTTTTGCATTGGAGGGCGAATCTGTTCCGGAGGAAACTCAGACTGTACAAACTGAGATCGCCGATTCCGTTCAGGAATCAGAGGATACTTCAGTAGAACAGCAGGAAATAGATGCCGGAGAAGAAGATCCGGGAGCCCAGGAAACTTCTCAAGATGAAACGGAGGAAATCCAGCCAGAAGGAAAAGACGAGGAGATGCTGCCTGAGAGTGGTGATAGCGTATCTGAAGGTAATGAAGAAATAGAGAACAGTATCGATTATGATGATCCTGTTCCGCAGGTTGTGCCTAAACGATTGCTGGCTGCTGCAGCCATGACAGGCAAAATAGTCAGTTCTTACAGTGATGGCAAAGGAAGAAGATTCCGGATGGAAGGTATGGAAGGGATCGCTTTGTGTTCATGGGACAGTAAAACGCCTGCACCTGATGGATCTTCCGGAACATATCGGGAGATCACCGCAGATACTGCTGCAAAACAGAATGTGATCAAAGTCATGTATTACGGAATCAAAAAGAATGCAGCTGATACACCACTCAAAAAATTAAGGGTACACAGAATGATTTGCTATTGGCTGCATGGAGTATCCAGTCTGCGGGATGAAGCAAGAGAACAGCTCCCGAGAGCACAGAGCTATGTGAAGCAGTTCACAGACAAACCTCTGCCTCCAGCATCCGAGAGATTTCAGGTCTTTGAATGGACTCCGCTTGGCAATTACAGCGATAAACAGACTATTGTAGCGTACCGTAAAGCGCCATATGTCAGAACACCGGAGTACAGATCAGAGAAGAAGCCTGACAGAAAGTTTATTCGATATGGAAGTACTGAGAAAATCGGATATACCATCAGGACGGAAGAAATCTATACTGACGCCGGAGCAGGCAGTTTCTGCATCAAGGACGATTTGGCTAGAGGACTGCTTCATCTGGACGCAGATTCAATTTCCATAGCAGTATCCGGCGGATCATATTCGATAGACAAGAGCGATGATTCGGGCCTTTGGATCACATTCAGGTCAGAAGCAGCTAACGGCAGCAAACCATATATCAAAGTGAGCTATAAAGCAACTGTGAACTGGGATGCATACACAGGCGGCGATATCCGGAATGCACTGACAGACTATACTCCTGAACCTGTGAGAGTAACAACAGATATATCACTGCAAAAAGAGGTCAGAGGCAACCTGCGTGATACGACCAAGAAATTCGAATTTACAGTTGAACTGACCGGACTGGATTCAGAACAGATCTATTCTGTAGAAACGAATGGAGGCGGGGAATTATTCCGGGCATCAACAGGAACTCTGGATGGAGCGGGGTTCAAGCCCGATGCAAGCGGAAACGCTGAGGTCATATTCAAGCTCAAAGGCGGACAAGGTGCTGTAATAAAAGATCTGCCGATAGGCGGCACATATCGGGTTACCGAAACTGAAAATGATCACCGAGCATCTTATATGATAAACGCAGACGGGAATACTCCGATGATAGTAAAGGATCATGATTCAAATGATATTAATCAAAAGATCCTCTCTACAGAATCAGAAACGATCGATCCCGGTGATGGTATAGCGACGATAGTTTTCACAAATACCAGGGAAATAGCACCGACTTCAGGAATAGTGGGTTCTATCGATTGGAGATTTGCTGGAATATGCAGCTTGAGTGTTCTGTCTGCTGCAGCAGCCTTTGTAATAAGGAGGAAGCTGAGGTGCAGAAATGGTTATTGAACACAGACGTCTAGTGTCATGCTTGACCGTTGCTTTGATTTCTATAGTTATTATAGCTTCGGGTGCGCAGAATGTTCTGGCAGCAGGAGTATATGGCGGATATATCAAAGGGAAGACGGATACTTCAACCAACTATTGGCGCGGATATGCTGAATACACCGTCAGTTCCACAGCTACTACATATACGGTAACTGTTACCAAAGTCCAGATCAATATCGTGAGTTCCGGCTATAGTATACAGGGAGGTTATGCCAAAGCTTCAGTCAGCGCTACAGGCAGCCCATCCTCAAGTGGAACCAAGACAGGAGAAAACAGTTCCAAAATCAGTTCAAAGGGAAATCACACACTCATCAGCAGCAGTTCGACATGGACCTGGAATAAGACAACTGAAGCAAAAACATATTACATAAATGCTGACGTCAAGGTGATTGGAAATGTAGCCCCAGGTACATCAACAGCCAAAATTACAGTCAATGTGCCTGCGCTTGCTAAATATACTATGACATATAATATGAATGGAGGTGCAGGCAGCTGTCCGTCACAGACGGCCTACCACGGCAGGACGTACACTATCCCTGCATCATATGTTCCTGTCAGGGCAGGATACACCTTTACCGGATGGAAAGCCGGAAACGGGAATACATATCAGCCGGGTTCTTCCATTACAGCAACCGGCAGTATTTCTTTTACTGCTCAATGGGAAAAAGCTGATTATACTGTAGTTTTTCATCCCGGGGCTGATGATGCTGCTGGTGTGATGCCTGATCAGATTCTGACCAGAGACACACATCAGACGCTTGAGCCGGGAAATTATGTACGGGCAGGATACAGACTCATAGGCTGGGAGAATGCTTCAGGTGTATTTATAGCTGATGATGGCGGCCAGGTGATAAACATAGGAGAGGCAGGCAGTGTCGTTGATTTATACGCGGTATGGGAGGAAATAGGCGCAGCAGATGCGGATATCGTGATAGGCAAGATGCTCACTACAGGATCAGCAGCTGAAAGTTTTAGTTTCAGACTGGAGGCTGTTGAAGGATGGTCTCATGAAAATGAGTCAACATTCAGATCCGGAACGAGATTTACTGCAGAGCAGATGCCGATGCCGGAGGGAACTCAACAGGGTAAGATATATAAGGATGTTGAAATCAACGGATTTGCAGGCAGCTATAATGTCATGATCACTAAGAGTGTCGGGCTGATAACATTCGAGAACCCCGGTTGGTACATGTACAGCATCAGGGAGCTGATCCCTGATGATCCGGTGCCTGGCCTGAAATATGACAGAAGCAGTTATTATGCAGTGATATATGTGGATTACATTGATGATAACAGCAAACAGATCGAAGTCAGAAATATAACAGCATGGCATAACAGTTCCGGATCCGGCAGAAACAGACCGAACCTTACTGATATAGCAGAGATAAGCGACAACGGAGGGCACGCAGCGAAACAGAATGATTCAGCAGGAATTTATGGAAAAGTGGGTATAGGCAAGAATTCTCTGGCCGCATATAGATTCTGGAACTCTCAGGAGACTGGTTCTTTCAAGGTGTCCAAGCAAGTCAAAGGATCACTGGGAGACCTGTCCAAAGAGTTCGAATTTACAGCTGTAATAAGAGGTCTTGTGCCTTCTGCGACATATGCGATACATAATGACGGCGCAGTGCCGACAGATGGTTTTGATTCCGGCGGGACATCATTTACAACAGACGGAACCGGATGTGCTGTCCTGCAGTTCAGGCTCAGAGATGATGATGGATTTGAATTTGACGGACTGCCGGCTGATGCAAGTTTTGAAGTAACTGAGGCAGAAAGTGATCATTATCCGTCCTATTCAGTGAGCAAGACAGGAGAGGAGATAAGGGCAGAAGAAAAGCACCGACATACATCACTTTCAACAGGCGTTGTAGAAGTGACAGATATCGATGCTTACACAGTTGAGTTTGTTAATGAAAGGGAGCTTGCTCCGGTTACAGGTACCGCTGGCAGGAATACTCCTGCTGCCTCAATTATTATACTGCTCCTTATACCATGTATTGTTTTAGCTGTTCTGCGATCCTGTAATATGGCAGACCTACTACGTTTTCGTAATCGCCATTGATGTGATCGATATGACGGCCGAACCAGCCCTGTATCGCATAGGAACCGGCCTTGTCATAAGGCTCCTCCATATCAAGATATTCGTTGATATCTGCATCTGTATATGCTTTGCAGTACACTTCTGTGATATCATCCAGAATGGTGCATTCTCCGGAATCGACATCGATCAGTGCGACACCTGTTACGACATAATGAACGGTCCCGCGGATCTTGTCGAGCATGCGGAATGCATCGGCGCGATCAGCAGGTTTGCCCATGATCTCGTCTTTCCAGACGATCGTGTCTGCGCCGATGATGATATGACCAGCATAAGACGGATCGCCGTGGACAGCATCGTAGCAGGCCTCGGCTTTGCGCCTGGCGAGCAGTTCGACGGCTTGTTCCATGCCGATCCCGTCAGGCAGAGACTCATCGGTATCCATAGGCATAGTGACAGCGTCAATACCATGCTTATGCAGGATTTCTATTCTTCGCGGCGACTTGGAAGCCAGTATGATCTTCATAGGGGGATCCTTCCTGATACATAAACACGCATGCTTTGATACTGTGAAAAAACATGCTGAAACGGACATATTTATAGCAGAAATGATTGTAACATAATTAAGGCCTGTAAGGCCTGAAAATATAGCAAAAAATTATTACATAACACCTTGACTTTACTGCCTGCAGTACATATAATACATGAGGTCAAAGCAGAAGTTATCCGCTTCTCGCCTTGCAGACTAGCGTTGGCAGGGCTCGATATCACAGAGTTTATTCTGATTCGCGGATACTTGTGTGTCCGCGAATTTTTAATTTTGCGGGCTGTCTTAAGGGATTTTCGGAGGTAAGAACCATTAGTACTAAGGACAACAAACAGACACAGATCAATGAAGAAATAAGAGCTGAAGAAGTTCGTCTCATTGATGAGAACGGCGAGATGAGGGGGATAGTCAGCATCGACGAGGCACTGCGCCTTGCTGAGCAGGCTGATCTCGACCTGGTCAATATTTCACCAAATGCTGTTCCGCCAGTATGCAAGATTCTTGATTACGGTAAGTACCGTTATGAACAGCAGAAGAAAGAGAAGACCGCCAAGAAGAATCAGCATGTCACAGAGATCAAGGAAATCAGACTCAGCGCATCCATCGAGGATCATGACGTAGAAGTCAAGGCTAAGAATGCCATCAAGTTCCTCCAGGACGGCGACAAGGTCAAAGTTTCTCTGAGATTCCGCGGCAGAGAGCGCGACTATACGCAGCTCGGATTCGACGCAATGGATAAATTTGCTGATATGGTATCCGACTACGGTGTAGTCGAGAAGCCGGCTAAGATGGAAGGCAGGAGAATGAATATGTTCCTCGCCCCGAGAAAAGACAAGAAATAGTTTTACATAGGAGGACAACCCAAAATGGCTAAGAACAAGATGAAGTCGCACAGAGGCGCGATGAAGCGTCTGCACGTTACAGGCTCCGGCAAGGTCAAGAGAAACAAGGCATATAAGAGCCATATCCTTACCAAGAAGACAGCTAAGAGAAAAAGAGGTCTCCGCAAGGCGACTACTCTCAAGAGTGCAGATCTGAAGCGTATGCTGAGATCAATGGCTAGATAATTCAGGAGGTGTAAGATATGGCAAGAGTTAAGAAGGGCGTTAATGCTCATAAGAGACATAAGAAAATACTGAAGCAGGCTAAGGGATTCTATGGCAGAAGAAAGAATACTTTCAGGGCTGCTAACCCTGCAGTTATGAGAAGCCTGAGATCTGCATATGTAGGTCGCAAGAACAAGAAGAGAGAATACAGAAGACTCTGGATCGCAAGAATCAACGCTGCATCAAGAGCTAACAGTCTCTCCTACAGCAAGCTGATGAACGGCCTCAAGAAGGCAGGCATCGAGATCAACCGCAAGATGCTCTCCGAGATGGCTATCTATGATGCATCCGGTTTCGCTCAGCTCTGCGAGACAGCTAAGAAGTTCAACTAATGGACTACTTTATCAGCCACATCGGTGTTATTTTTCTGGCAGCGTGCTTTGTAGCAGTTTGCGCTGTGGGTTGGTGGTATCTCACTGACAAGAATGCCCGTCTCAAGAGAGAGAGGGCTGAAGCACGCAGAGCTGCTGCCGCTTCGAAGAACAACACTGATAAAGAGTGATATCACTGCATATAAAACCGGCAGTTTGCAAACTGCCGGTTTTTGTGTGCAGTCAATGCGCTTAGTATGCATTTTCTTGAAAAACACTATATGTTGTGATAACATCATTTTGTAGTATGCCTTACTGGAGGTTAATAATATGAATGATGAAGGGGTTTCACGCGAGCACAGGTTCTCTTTGCTGACTGCTTTGCTGGTGATGATGGTGATGCTGGTCACAGGCTGCGGCTCCAAGGCCAATGTCCCGGACCGCTATGACTACGATGATTTTTCGGAATACATCACGCTTGCAGAGTATAAAGGCATTGAGTACGAAGCTTACAACGCCGAAGTGTCGGATCAGGAGATCAGGGACTATGTCGATATCGCAGTGGCAGACAGCGGATCGACAATACAGAATACGACCGGTACTGTCGGGGCGGACAGTGTGGTCAATATCAACTACCTGGGCAAGCTGAATGGTGTTGAATTTGACGGCGGTGCAGCTGACGATGTAGAGCTCGATATTGCGGACAACAATTACATCGATGGTTTTGCAGAAGGTATCATCGGACACAAAGCCGGAGAGACTTTTGACATCAATGTGACGTTTCCGGAGAACTATGGCAATGAGGAACTGGCAGGTCAGGACGCAGTTTTCACGATCACTGTGAATTACATCGTTGAGGAAGAACTGCCGGAATATAACGACGAGTGGGTCAAGAACAACACAGAGTACTCTTCAGTAAAGGAGTATGAGAAATCTGTCAGGGAAGAACTCCTTGCAAGCAGGCAGCAAGATGCCGAGGCTAATGCCAGACAGAGTGTTTTCAGCGAGATCGTCAATAATACAGAGGTAGTCAAATACCCGGAAGATAATCTGCAGGCAAGGATCGATAAGATCACGAACTCATATCAGGAATATGCCAAAGCCGGCGGATATGAATTCGAAGAATACCTGAATGACCAGATGGGGATCTCTTTAGAACAGTTCAACCAGCTTGCGAAACAGGCTTCTGAAGAAACCGTCAAACAGGAACTGATCCTTCATGCTATCGCCAGATCAGAAGGCATAGAGATGAAGGCGGATGATTACAACAAATATCTGATCAAGCTCCTCGAGGATGCAGGATATACAGAGGAGACCTACAAGGAAGAGAAGGGATACACTATTCAGGAATACGCCGAAGACAATGATCTGTTCAATGCATATCTGTATCAGACGGTTATGAATAAAGTAATGGAATACAGTATCGCGAAGTGATCTAACATATTGTCGATAATTGACGGCTTTCAGCCGGGGTGAAAACGGAGGAGAAGACATGAAATGCCCGTACTGTAATTATGAGGACACCAAAGTCGTAGATTCGAGACCTGTCGAGGATGGACTGGCTACCAGGAGGAGAAGGGAATGCGGCAAGTGCCACAAGAGATTCACGACCTTCGAGAAGATTGAGAATTCCCTGCTTGTAGTAGTCAAGAAAGATGGTACCCGCGAGAGTTTCGACAAGAACAAGATCATCAACGGCATCATGAAGGCCTGCCAGAAGACTAAGGTAACTTATGATGATGTTCAGAAGATCGCCGATAACATCGAGAGAGGTCTCAACAATACGATGGAGAAGGAGATCAAATCGACGATCATCGGAAGACTGATCATGGACGAACTCAAGAAGATCGATCAGGTCGCTTATGTAAGATTTGCGTCGGTTTACCAGGAGTTCAAGAGCGTCGATACATTTATCGATGAGATCAACAAACTCAGATAAGAAGGAGTTACGATATGCTTAGAGTTGCCATCGACGGTCCGGGAGGGACCGGCAAGAGCACGATCGCTAAAGCAGTAGCTGTCAGATTCGGTCTTGAATATATCGATACCGGAGCCATGTACAGGGCCATCGCGCTCAAGTCTGTCAGGACAGGAGTTCCTGCAGACGATGTTGAGGCAGTCACCTCAATGCTGGAGACGACCACAATCGACTTCTCAGACAATCATGTTTATCTCGACGGAGAGGATGTGAGCGGTCTTATCAGGACCAACGAAATATCTATGAGAGCTTCGGATATTTCCAAGCTTCCGGTGGTCAGAGCCAAGGTGGATGCTGTCAGCAGACATATCGCGTCTGTCAAGAGTGTTGTTATGGAGGGAAGAGACATCTGCACGGAAGTCCTTCCTGATGCTGAGGTCAAGATTTTCATGACAGCTGCTCCGGAGATCCGCGCAAGGAGAAGATACAATCAGCTCCTCGAGGCAGGCAAACCTGCAGATTACGATCAGATCTTTGACGAGATACAGAAGAGGGATTATCAGGATTCCCACAGAGATTATCACCCGCTGAGACAGGCGGAGGATGCAGAATTTCTGGATACCTCATATATGACGATAGATGAGAATATCGACGCGATAGCCGCTATCATCAACGAGAAGACCGGAAACACTGCAGTATGAACAGATTGAAGGTTTGCGTGAGACTTCAGAGATACAACAAATAATATTCACACAGGTTTCAAGCCTCGCTTATTCCGGCGAGGCTTGATGAATGTTATTATCTGTATGTGTGTTCCCGGAGAGGGGTCAGATATGCAGATCAAACAAATGCCTGCGAATGAGAGACCGCAGGAGAAAATGCTGTTCAGCGGAGTTTCTGGACTCAGCAATTCCGAGCTGCTGGCGCTTGTCATCCGGACAGGTACCAGCGACAGATCCGCGGTACAGCTCGCAGAGGAAGTAATAGCTTACGCTCAGACCAATTCCGGAGATCTCGGAAGCGTCGATGCCAGAGAACTGATGCAGATCGATGGGATCGGCGCAGCGAAAGCGTGCTCGATCGTTGCCGCTTTCGAACTCAGCAAACGCATGATGTCATGGAGTGTCCATGACAATCGGTGCAAACTTACATGCGGTGAAGATGTCGCGAGACTCATGACGGAAGAGATGATGTATGAGAAACGTGAGATTTTCATGGCACTCTATCTCAACACTCGGATGATCATCGAGTCCAAAATGATCATATCGATCGGCAATCTCGATACTGCACCGGTCCATCCGAGAGAAGTCTTCGGACCGGCTGTCAGGAGAGGCGCTGCGGCAGTTCTGGTAGCGCATAATCATCCCAGCGGAGATCCGGAGCCCAGCCCTATGGACATCAGTATCACAGAGAGACTGGCGGAATCATCAAGGATACTGGGCATCAAACTGGTGGATCATGTGATCATCGGCAATGGCAGATTCGTCAGCATGAAGAATGAAGGATATATAATCGACTGAATCGGGATCTTCCGGCGAAGTCAGTGTTTTATGAAAGGATGTCAATATGGCCAGAGATATCAGAACGATACAGAATTTTACTGATGAACTCGGTCTTGCGGAGCTGCTCGTTTCAATCAACGGCAATACTCCGTGCAGCGAAGTCATGGGATATATGACTGATCCGCGCAGGGCTGCGATCTATTCCAAGCCGGTCACGGGTGTCACTTACAATTCCCGTGAAGTGCAGCCGGGATCCCTGTTTGTAGTCAAAGGCGCACATTTCAGGGAGAAATACCTTGAGGATGCTATCGCAGCAGGCGCTGTGTGCTACGTTCGAGAGGATCCGAGCCGCACGCCATCAACAGCATGTGAGCTGTACGATGTAGAAGCAGCGAGGAAAGAAGAAGTCACAGATCCGGGTTGTGTTCCGATCATGGTCAGCGATATCCGCAAGGCTATGCCGGTGATCGCCGAGACCTTCTACGGCAAACTCTCAGATCAGCTGAAAGTTATCGGCGTCACGGGGACTAAAGGCAAGTCAACGACAGCGTATTACATGAGATATATCCTCGATGACTACATGGCTGCGACGGGCGGCAACAGGACCGCTATATGCTCAGGAATAGACAACTATGACGGAGTTATCGAAGAGGAATCCCACCTGACGACTCCTGAGATCATGGAACTCTATCAGCATATGGACAACGCTCTGAACAGCGGGATCACTTACATGACGATGGAAGTATCCAGCCAGGCACTCAAATATGACAGAGTTGAAGGCGTCACATTTGAGGCCGGCGCGTTCCTCAATATCGGAAGTGATCATATCAGCGCGATAGAGCATCCGGACTTCAACGATTATCTTGAGGCCAAACTCAGACTGTTCAGCCATTGCAGGAAAGCCTGCTATAACCTCGACTGCGAGGAACAGGAGAGGATCAAGGCTGCTTCAGCCGACTGTCCTTACGTAATAACGTTCAGCCAGAAGGATGAGAGCGCCAATGTCTATGGCTATGATGTCAAGTCAGAGGCGGGCAAAGTCAGTCTGCGGGTCAGAGTGAGAAATGTGGACGGCTGGGAAGATTTCGACGGCGCCCTGACACTCGGTACATTCGGTACGATCAATGTCGAGAACGCTCTGGCGGCAGTTTCGATGAGTCTGCTGGCAGGTGTACCGTTCGAATATGTACAGTCCGGCCTGGCCAAAGCGATCAGCCCGGGCAGAATGGAAGTCTTCTACAGCGAAGACGGCAAGAGGATCGCTATCGTCGATTATGCTCACAACAAGCTCAGCTATGAGAAGTTCTTCGAAACGATCGGTGACGAGTTCCCGGGCAAGAAAATGATGATCGTATTCGGGTGTCCTGGCGGCAAGGCATTTGCGCGCCGTGAGGAGCTCGGAACGATCGCAGGCAGGAACTGTGTATACTCGATCATTACCGAGGAAGACTACGGTGAGGAAGACGTTAATAAGATCTGCCGCGAGATCGGAGAATTTGTCGCTGCTGCAGGTGGCAAGTTCGAGATCATCACTGACAGAGTCGAGGCGATCAAAAAGGCAATAACACTTATGGATGATGACACGATCCTGTTCCTTCCGGGAAAAGGCCGTGAAACCCGAGAGAAGAGGGGCATCCTGTACATTGACACACCATCCGACGCGGATGTTGTGATCGAATACATGAAATAACAAACACCGGAAATGCGTAGATTTGAACTGACAGAAGAACTGAATAGAGAAGAATTCAACGGCTTTGCGAGAGACAATGCTGACAGGGTCAAGACCCATTTCCTCGGCTCTTATGAGTGGGGAGAAGTCTCGAAGATCAGGAACTGGCAGCCGCTCCATGTAGGAGTCAGGGAAGATGGCAAACTGGTCGCGACCGCGCTTGTACTCAAGAAGGCGCTCGTGATGGGGTACACATATTTCTATATACCCCGCGGTTTTACTATGGATTGGTCTGATCTGGAACTGCTCGAGTACTTTACCGATGCGATCAAACGCCTTGGCCGGAAGCACCGCGCACTGTTCTTCAAGATAGACCCGGATATCAAGCTGCATACCGTAGATATCGACGGCAGTGTTGTTGAAGGCGAATCAAATGAAGAGCTGGTCCGGTATCTCGAGTCACTTGGATACAGGCGTAAGCCTCTCAACTATGCATTCGAGAATGAACAGCCGAGATTCACTTTCCGGATCGATATCTCAGGAACGATGGACGAGATCCGTTCCAGGTACAGCAAGACTACTTTGCATGAGATCCGCAAGAGCGCGGAGAGCAGCGTTGAAGTATACAGAGGCACAAGGGAAGATATCCCTGAATTTGAGCGCCTGACGAAGATGACAGAGGCCAGACAGGATTACATCTCGCATGATATGAGCTTCTATGGGAAGTTCTATGATATTCTGCATCCTTGCGGGATGGCAGACATCTATCTCGGCAAAGTCGATATTCGTGCGTTGACCGAAAGAGCGAAGGCAGAACTGGCTGAGAACGAGGCTCTCCGTGACAAATATTCCGGGAGTCAGAGCAAGAAATCCCGCAATATGCTGAAGGAGATCGACAACCGTCTTACCGCGCTGAACGCCAAACTCAAAGAACTCGCTGACAAGCCTCAGGAAGAAGTGATCGTTTCGTCGTATCTGACCGTGAAGTATCTGGATAAGATCTGGACTCTGTACGGTGCTAATGACATGGACTACAGCAGATATTACGCTAATTACGCTGTCTATGAGAAGATGATCGAGGACTCCAACGCCGAAGGCCTCAGAGTGTTTGACGGATTCGGTACTGTCGGCAGGCCGGATGCTGCAGGTAATGCGCGCGGCCTCTATGAGTTCAAGAAGAAATGGGGAGGAGAACTCACAGAATTCATTGGTGAGTTCGACCTGATCCTGAACAGACCGGTATACTTTGCATACAGCAAACTGATACCGGTCTATCATGAATTAAGCAACAGGAGACACAGGAACAGACAGTAACAGTGCCTATGATTTAAAAGCGGTCGTGTGACCGCTTTTTGTTTGCTTAAAATATGGTAATGATTACCGCAGTTACTGATCTCGTCTGATATGATAAAGTCCAGCAAAATTCCGGACAGACAGAAGAAGGAATCGGATAGATATGATCTCCAGGACCGCGAGATTTCATGCATTCATACTGGTACTTGTGATGGCATTCTCAATGATGCCATGCTTGTCGTTTGCTGAAAGCGGAGAGCAGACCGGAGAAGAATTGCTGAATGAATATCTTGATGCACAGGTCGGAGAGAACTCTGACGGGCAGATCACCGCAACAAGGACAGCGAAGACAACCAGAAGGGACCGACTCAGCGATCCGGACAAGGAGATCTATGATTCTCTCAGAACACAGATAGAAGAGGTCACCAATGGAAGCAGATCGAGTGCTGTATTCGAAGTACCCCTCACTTCAGCATGGGAGGATTATCTTGAGAGAGATGAAACGCTGTCACAGGGCTGGCTCTGCAGGATAACAGCGGAAAGCCTCGGAGTAAACAGAATATTTGAGCAGTACACAGCATCGGGTAGCGCCGCTGCAAACTGGGAAATGACAGATTCAGCACAGGCAAGACTTTACAACATGTCTGCTGTGATCGATGCGCTGATGTTCGATCTTCCATATGATCTTTTCTGGTTTGACAAAACAGCTGCAGGCAGTTATTCCTATAGCCTTAATGCCTGGATCACAGACGGAACAGATATGTTCTTTGACGAGGAACCAGCTGTCACTGTTGCGCTTCTCGTATCATCTGACTATCGCAGCGGGGTTTCTTCCTACGAGACCGACGCTGCTCTGATCAGCAGAGCTTCGGAAGCAGCTGCAGTCATAAGTGATATCATCGACCGCAATTCCGGGCTCTCAGATCTGGATAAGCTGACAGCTTACCGGGATATTATCTGCGATCTGGCTGATTATGATAAACAGGCCGGGCAAAACGGTACATATGGTGATCCGTGGCAGCTCATAAATGTTTTCGACAACGATCCTTCAACGAATGTAGTATGTGAGGGTTATGCCAAAGCATTCCAGTATCTGTGCGATCTCAGCACCTTCGATGATCCGTCAATCGAATGCCGCTCAGTCGTGGGTACAATGACAGGCGGCACCGGTGCAGGATCTCATATGTGGAATATCCTGCATATGGACGACGGACTGAACTATCTGGTCGATATAACGAACAGTGACGCAGGAACGATCGGTTTTCCTGATCAGCTGTTCCTGACCGGCTATGATTCCGGCGATGTCTACGACAGCTATACATATCACATTTCAGACGGCAGAACGGTAACTTACCGATACGATGATGCGTGTTTTGGGCAGTATGATGTCTCCGAACTCACTTTGGCAGGCAGCGACTATACCGGATGCATCCACGAATGGGGTGAGTGGACGGTTACATCACCTGCAACATGCAGCAGACGCGGAATCGAGACACGAGTATGCGGACTCGATCCATCGCACATACAGACGCGTGAGACCGGCGATATTGATCCTGCAATCCACACTTTGAAACAGGTATCTTATGTTGCCCCGACGGTCGATACGCTGGGAAGGAATGTGTATTACAGATGCACAGAGTGCGGCAGATGCTTCAGGGATACAGAAGGCACTGTTGAGACCACTCCTGAGGCTGAATCGATACCTGAACTGATCGATATCAGCAAATGCTCATTCACACCTGCATCTGCGACCTATACCGGAAAAGCGCTTACGACAACGGTCACAGCAAGGTATGGGAGCAGGAAACTCACCGCAGGCAAGGATTTCACTGTCACATATTACGGAAATAAGAACATTGGCAGGGCGAAGATCACTGTCAGAGGGAAAGACAGATATACCGGAATCAGGACACTTTATTTCAATGTCAATCCGAAAGGAACATCAGTGTCTAAGGTGTCCAAGGCAAAGAAAGCCTTTACAGTCAAATGGAAGAAGCAGACCTCTAAAATGCCGTCGTCCAGGATCACCGGTTACCAGATCCAATACAGCACAGACAGCAGTTTCCGTACGAATGTGAAAACGGTGACTGTCAAAGGCTATAAGAAGACATCCAGAAAGGTCAGTAAACTGCAGGCGAAAACGACATATTACGTACGCGTGCGCACATACATGAAGACCGGCGGTGCAACATACTATTCCGGCTGGAGCGCTGCGAAGCAGATCAGGACAAAGTGAACAATTAACTGAAGATACATAATGGTAGGGGACGGCCGTCAGACCGTCCTTTTGCATTGACTTGCACAGCTTGAATCTGTATAATATTTAGGTAAATTTATGCAATCCGACCGCAACATCTTGTAGGTGAAGCGGCTTGAAGATGTATATATTACAAATTTAATAACATAAGGAGGTGCTTATGACACCATTAGGTATTGCAGTCAGCATCGTCCTCCTTATTGTCGGTATACTGATTGGTTATATCATTCGCAAGAACGTAGGAGAGAAAGCAATCGGAAGCGCAGAACAGCAGGCACAGAACATTATCCTGGATGCGCAGAATACTGTAGAGAACCTCAAGAAGGAAAAGATTCTGGAGGCAAAGGAGGAAATTCACAAACTCAGAGAGGACTATGAGAAAGAGTTCAAGATAAGAAGGAACGAAGTCCAGAAGTCCGAGAGAAGGATTCTTCAGAAAGAAGAGAACATCGACCGCAAGCTCGAGAGCATCGAGAAACGTGAAACGGGTCTCGCCAGAAGAGAGCAGTCGATGAATGACAAGCACAGAGAGATCGATGCTTACATCGCAAAGCAGGTCGCCGAACTCGAGAAGATCTCCGGTTATACCAGAGATGAAGCGCGCGAGATCCTGCTCAAGGAAGTCGAAGGAGACATCCGCAAAGATGCAAGCGAGATGATCGTACGTATTGAGAACGAGGCTAAGGAAGAGGGCGATAAGAGAGCCCGTGAGATCATCACTACCGCGATCCAGAGATATGCGGCAGATCAGGTCACAGAGAGCACAGTATCGGTCGTCAGTCTGCCGAATGACGATATGAAGGGCAGGATCATAGGAAGAGAAGGCCGCAACATCAGAGCCATCGAGACTCTGACAGGCGTAGACCTTATCATCGATGATACACCGGAAGCGGTTATCCTTTCCGGTTTCGACCCTGTAAGAAGAGAGATCGCAAGGATCGCTCTTGAGAAACTCATCGTAGACGGACGTATCCATCCGGCAAGGATCGAAGAAATGGTCCAGAAGGCTGCGAAGGAAGTCAACACGATCATCAAGGAAGAAGGAGAGCGTGCCTGCTTTGAGACAGGCGTACACAATCTGCATCCGGAACTGGTCAAGCTCCTCGGAAGGCTCAAGTACAGAACATCTTACGGACAGAATGTACTGCAGCACTCGATCGAGGTCGCTACGCTGGCAGGTATGATGGCAGATGAGCTCGGACTCGATTCCAAGCTCGCAAGAAGAGGCGGACTCCTGCACGATATCGGCAAATCTATCGACCATGAGGTCGAAGGTACTCACGTCGAGATCGGTGTGAACATCTGTAAGAAGTACAAAGAATCCTGGAAGGTCATCAATGCTGTTGAGGCTCATCACGGAGATGTCGAGCCGTCAACACTCGAATCAATGCTCGTAGCAGCGTCTGACGCGCTTTCAGCGGCCAGACCTGGCGCCAGGAGAGAGACTCTCGAGTCCTACATCAAGAGACTTGAGAACCTTGAACAGATCGCGAATTCGACCAAGGGCGTTGATAAATCCTACGCTATCCAGGCCGGCCGTGAGATCCGCGTAGCAGTCAAACCTAATATGGTCAAGGATGATGAAGTACCGATGCTCGCAAGAGAGATCGCCAAGAAGATCGAGGCTGAACTCGAATATCCTGGACAGATCAAGGTCAACGTTATCAGAGAGACCAAAGCAACAGATTTCGCTAAGTAATTTAAATAAGGCTCCCCGCTCATCCGGGGAGCCTTCTTAAGGAAAACCATGATATATCTGGATAATAGTGCTACTACAAGACAATACGATGAAGTGACTGAACTGATGTACAGGATGGCCCGGGAGAACTACGGCAATCCGTCGTCTCTTCATGCACTCGGTTTTGACGCAGGCAATATTCTCTTCGATGCCAGGAAAGAGATCGAAGATCTGATGCATCCGGGCGGTGTTGTGATCTTCACATCCGGAGGCACAGAGAGCGACAATATGGCGCTGATATCGACTGCACGCAAACTCAGGAGAAGAGGCAAACGTATCATCACGACCAGAGTTGAGCATCCGGCGGTACTCGAAACATGCCGCAGACTCGCTGATGACGGTTTTGAAGTCGAATACCTCAATGTCGATAGCGATGGATATGTTGAGCCTGAGACGGTACGTGAAGCCCTGACTGATGACACCATCCTGGTATCTGTGATGACTGTCAATAATGAAGTCGGTACGATCGGCCCGGTGCTCCAGGTCAGCAGGATGATCCGGGATTATAACAAACAGCACGGCAGCCAGATCGTATTCCACACGGATGCAGTTCAGGCATTCGGCAAGATCCCTATGGATGATGTGAATTGCGACCTGATATCGGTCAGCGGACACAAATTTCACGGGCCTAAGGGCGTAGGATTCCTCTATATGAACAAAGATCTCAAGCTTCCGGCATTCATCATAGGAGGTGGACAGGAAAACGGTTATCGTTCATCAACGGAAAATACACCGGGAATCGCCGGACTCGGACTAGCTGCCAGGATGTCACATGATGATATCTACGACAAGATGGTCAGAATGGGTGAAGTGAACGAATATCTGCGCCGGGGTCTTATGGAAGAGCTTGAGGATGTCCATCTGAATGGTCCTCTGGAACTGGGATATTCTCTGCATGACAGCGGCAAACGCTGCCCTACAGTTCTCAACCTGACTTTCGCTAAGACGAGAGGAGAAGTGCTGCTGCATACGCTCGAACAGGAACGCATCTATGTATCGACCGGATCCGCCTGTTCCTCGCACAAGACCGGAGACAGCCATGTCCTTCTGGCAATGGGACTTGATCATAAGCAGATCGAAGGCGCGATCAGATTCAGCTTTTCTGAATTCAACACTATAGAGGAAATGGACGAAGTGATCGACCGCACCAAGGCGGCGGTTACACGTTTCAGAAGGCTGGGCAGCTTCAGGTAGATCACAGAACATAGTAATTTGATAATAACAGCATATAAGGAGCTAGATTTGGATAGAAAACTATATATCGTAAGATGCGGTGAGGTCGCACTCAAAGGCATGAACAAACCTTACTTCGAGAGGATCCTTCTCGAGAGGGTGCGCAAGGCGATCGAGTGCTTTGACGGCGCCGATGCAAAATGGGTGGATGGACTGATGTTCGTAAGAGTCCCGGACACTGTTCCTGAGGACGAGGTCATAGCGAAGTGCGTAAGAGTTTTCGGCGTTGCTTCCGTCAGTCCTGCAGTAGAGGCACCTAAGGATATTGACGAGATCGGCAGGGTCGCTGCAGACTTCATGATGAAGATCATTGAAGAAGAAGGAGTCCGTACGTTCAAAGTCAAAGGCAAGAGAGCAGATAAGTCATTTGCCGTCGAATCTCCGGAGATCGGCAGGATCGTCGGTGCGATCATACTCAAGAAATGTAAGGTCCTGAGCGTTAATGTCCATGAGCCTGATGTCCTCCTCACGGTCGATGTCAGGAGGGAAGGTGCATATATCTTCCGCGATAAGATCAAGGGGTTCGGCGGACTCCCGCTGGGAACTAACGGCAAAGGCCTGATTCTCATGTCAGGAGGTATCGACAGCCCAGTTGCCGCGTTTATGATGGCCAAGAGAGGCATGACGATCGAAGCGGTACACTATCATTCCTATCCTTATACCAGCCAGAGAGCCCAGAAGAAGGTCGAACAGCTCGTAAAAGTGCTGGCAGGATATATGGGAACGATCCGCATGCATGTCATCAATCTGCTTCCGATCCAGGAGCAGATCGTCCAGAACTGCCCTGAGGATGAGACGACGATTCTCGTGAGAAGATTCATGATGCGCATCGCCGAACAGATCGCCATCAAGAACAATGATATGATGCTCATTACCGGTGAAGATCTCGGACAGGTAGCGAGCCAGACAGCAGAAGCATTGGTCGTAACTGATGCAGTCGTCAGGATGCCTGTTATGAGACCGCTGA
This sequence comes from Mogibacterium sp., assembly GCA_017434025.1. Taxonomy (GTDB): domain Bacteria; phylum Bacillota; class Clostridia; order Peptostreptococcales; family Anaerovoracaceae; genus Crickella. Next base: position 59,741 of record JAFRGC010000050.1, read on the forward strand.
TCGCTATGGACAAAGTCGATATCATGGACAAAGCCCGCGAGATCGGCACATATGATATCTCGATCCAGCCATATGAAGACTGCTGCACGGTATTCCTGCCAAAACACCCTGTCACTAAGCCTAAGCTCGCGAGGATCGAACAATCCGAATCTGCGCTCGATGTTGAAGGGTTGGTCAAGGCGGCTGTGGAATCAGAGGAAATCGTAGAGATAAGGCCGTAAATATGTTATATTAATCTCTGGAGCGGAAAAGTTTAGCATTTTAAGGAGATATATCTTATGGGTATCAAATACAAGAGAGTCCTGATCAAGATTAGCGGTGAGGCGCTTGCAGGTGAAGATAGATTTGGCGTCAATGCAGACAAGCTTGCGGAAGTTGCCAGACAGATCAAGGAGATCAGAGATGCAGGTGTTGAGGTCGCTGTAGTATGCGGAGGCGGCAATTTCTTCCGCGGCAGAACAGGTGAGAATATCGACAGACCGACTGCTGACTATATGGGAATGCTGGCGACAGTTATGAATGGCCTTGCTGTTCAGGATGCACTTCTTTCCCTGGGATGTCCTGCCAAGCTCATGACCGCGATTGAGATCCGGGATATGGCAGAAGGCTATGCCCGCCGCAAGGCACTTGACTATCTCGAAGAAGGCAAAGTCGTCGTATTTGGCGGAGGCACCGGCAGTCCGTTTTTCACAACAGATACTACCGCAGCATTAAGAGCAGCAGAGATCGGAGCGGATGTACTGCTGCTTGCCAAGAATATAGATGCTGTTTACTCTGCAGATCCTAAGAAGGATCCTGATGCAGAGAGATATACGGAACTGACATACATGGATATCATTGACAAAGATCTCAAGGTCATGGATCTTACTGCAGCTACACTTTGCAAAGATACCGGCACGAAGATATATGTCTTTGCTCTCGCAACTGAGGGCAATCTGATGAAAGTAATAAATGGCGAGAATGTAGGAACACTCATCCAGTAGGAGGCACACAATGGCTAAGAAATCACTTGAAGAAAGAATCGAAAGCACCAAGAGTTACCTTAAGGAAGAACTCAACACTGTAAGAGCCGGCAGAGCGAATCCTGCACTTCTCGACAGGATCCAGGTCAACTATTACGGAATGCCGACACCACTCAAGTCACTGGCAAACATTTCGGTACCTGATCCTCGCCAGCTGCTGATATCCCCATTCGATCCTAAGTCAGTCGGAGATATCGAGAGAGCTATTCTTGAGGCGAATATCGGAATCAATCCGAGCAATGACGGCAAAGTCATCAGACTGATCATACCGCAGCTCACCGAGGAGAGACGTAAAGAACTCACCAAGGTAGTCAAGAATTACGGCGAAGATGCCAAAGTTGCTGTCAGGAACCTCAGAAGAGAAGAGAATGATGATCTCAAGAAGATGCAGAAAGACGGAGATCTGACAGAGGATGACCTCAAACTCGAGCTCGAAGAAGTCCAGAAGAAAGTCGAGAAGGCGATCAAGGACATTGATGCTATCATCGCTGAGAAGGACAAGGAGCTCATGGAAGTCTAGTGCTCAGCTACTTGTACAGAAGATAATTCTAGTGATTCGCGTCATGCAATGACGTTTCGCGTGGACCTGCTGGCGGCAGTCCGCCTGCAGCGTTATGGCATGACGCGAGTCGCATTATTAAGAGCATATTAAGAGTTATGGAAAAGAGACCAATACCTGCTCATGTAGGAATCATCATGGACGGCAACGGCAGGTGGGCCAAAGCCCACGGAGTCCCTCGTGTTATGGGACACAATGCCGGTATGCAGTCGATGAAGAAGATCGTTATCGCATGTTCCAATATGGGCATCAAATATCTTACAGTATACGCATTCTCGACAGAGAACTGGAAGCGCAGCACTGAGGAAGTCAGCGGTATTTTCAACCTGATCGTCAAGTACGTCAATTCGGAACTTGAAGAGCTCGATCAGAACAATGTACATATCAACATCTTCGGGCAATATGATATGCTGCCGCAGGCTTCGATAGATGCTATCAACAAGATGGTAGGCCGACTTGAGAATAATGACGGCCTCGTCTTCAATATCGCGCTCAACTACGGAGGCAGGGATGAGATCCTCAGGAGCGTCAAAGCTCTCTGTGCCGAGTGTATCAGTCAGGGCAGAGATCCTGCTGAACTGACCGAGGATGATATCTCAAGATATCTGTGGTCCGGCAGCGAGCACTTCAGTGTGCCTGATCCGGATCTGATCATACGGACCAGCGGTGAAGAGAGGATGTCAAACTTCCTCACATGGCAGGCAGCTTACAGTGAGCTGATGTTCACGGATACGCTTTGGCCGGACTTCACGCCGGAAGAATTTGCATCGATGATCGATGCGTATGCGAACAGAGACAGGCGTTTTGGCGGCCGCAAGGAGACAGACAAATGAAGACCAGAATAATATCCGGACTTGTAATGGCACCTCTGCTCGTAGTCCTCTATCTTGGCGGATGGTGGCTGTGGGCAGCAGCATTCCTTATAGCCGTAATGGGTGTCCATGAATTCTGCAACGGATGGAACAGCATCGATGTCCATCCGTCCAAACCGATCTGCTATGCAATGACAGCGCTGCTGTTCCTTACATACCTGCTGATCTCATTATCGATCCTTCCGGAGGTAACAGCCAACATGCTCTTGATATGCGTATGGGTGTTCATTGCTGTCGCAGCGGGACTTCTGTATGGCTGGAAGATCAATGAGAGAGGGCCTTATGATGCAGTAGCAACGGTCACATCGCTGGTATACATACCGTTCTTCACTTATCACATCGTATTGATAGACCTGACGGAATACAGATTGTTTGTATGGATCGTTATTATTGCGGCATTCGGGTCAGACATTTTTGCGTACTTCACAGGCTATTTCCTCGGGAAGCATAAGATGGCGCCGAACCTCAGCCCTAAGAAGACGATAGAAGGTGCGGTCGGCGGTCTCGTTGGCAGCAGTGTTCTGGCATGGGTATTCGGTATGGTGTTCATGAAGGATATGGCGCTTGTATGCCTTGTTCTCGGCCTTGTCGGCGGAGCAGCCGGAATGGCCGGAGACCTGACAGCATCTGCATTCAAACGCAAGATGGGGATCAAGGATTATGGTAATCTCATCCCGGGACACGGCGGAATAATGGACAGATTTGACAGCGTTATATTTGTTGCGCCTGTAGTGTTCTATGCAGTATGCATAATGACGGATGCAATTGGATTCTAAATAGACTGGACCACTATGAAGAGAATATTGATAATGGGGAGCACCGGTTCTATAGGGACCCAGGCTCTCGAAATAATCAGGAATAATACAGACAAGTTCACTGCTGTCGGACTGACCTGCAGGAGCAGGGTGGACAGCCTCATCGAACAGATAAGAGAATTCAGCCCTGAGGCGGTATCCGTAGGCAATTCTGAGGATGCAGCCAGAGTCCAGGCAGAATTCCCGGATCTGGAAGTTTATTACGGCGATGAAGGTCTGGTTGAGATCGCAGGAATGGAATGCGATATCGTCCTCAACTCTCTGATGGGGATCAGCGGACTGGCACCGACCTATAAGGCAATCAGCTGCGGCCGTGATATCGCGCTGGCCAACAAGGAGACTCTGGTGGCCGGCGGAGCTCTGGTTACAGAGCTGTGCAGGGAGAAAGGCGTTAAACTCCTGCCGGTAGACAGCGAGCACAGCGCTATATTCCAGTGTCTCGAGGGAAATGGCGGCAGCGCCTGCGGAAGAGCTTACAGAGAACCTGAGCAGACTCTCAATATCAACAGGGAGGGAGCTCACTTCAATCTGGATCTCAAGATCAACCTCAAGGGTGGCAGGCAGCTGTACAGGCCGGTACGCAGAATACTCCTCACCGCGTCCGGAGGTCCGTTCAGAGGCAGGACGATCGAAGAGATGCGTAATGTTACGATCCAGCAGGCGCTCAATCATCCGAAGTGGAGTATGGGGTCCAAAATCACGATCGATTCTGCGACAATGATGAACAAAGGCCTCGAAGTCATAGAAGCGAGATGGCTGTTCGATGTACCTGCAGACAGAATAGATATCCACGTACATCCGGAGAGCATCGTTCATTCCATGGTGGAATTCTGCGACGGATCCGTGATAGCGCAGATGGGCCTTCCTGACATGAAGATCCCGATCAGTCTTGCATTGAATTATCCTGATCGGCTCGATCTTCCGGGCGACAGTCTTGATTTCTTCACGACAGGATCTGCTCTGACATTCGAGAAGCCAGACCGCAAGGTCTTCAGATGCATCGATCTGGCGTATGCGGCACTGGAACAGGGAGGCAGCGCGCCTGTAGTCATGAATGGCGCCAATGAGGAACTGGTAGCGATGTTCCTTGCCGGCAAGATCGGATTCCTTGATATCCCTGAGACTATCGAGAAAGTGATGGACAGAATGGAACTGACATCTCCGAAGACGGTCGATGAAATACTAGAAATAGACAGAGAAGCACGCAGAAGAGCTGCCGTAATGGTTTCAGACAGATAGCGGCGTGCTGTAAGGAGAATACTATTGAAAACCGCGATACTTTTCGTAATAATGCTGCTCGTGCTTGTCATCCCTCATGAGTGGGGACACCTGATCGTGGCCAAACTCTGCGGAGTCAAAGTCAATGAGTTCTCGGTCGGCATGGGGCCGCTTCTGTTCAAACGCCAGAAAGGTGAGACACAGTATTCGGTCCGTCTGCTGCCACTGGGGGGTTATTGCGCGATGGAGGGAGAAGAAGAATCCAGCGATGATCCACGGGCATACAGCAACAAGAGCAACTTGCAGAAGGTTGCGATCCTTCTGGCAGGAGTTACTATGAATGTGATCATAGCGATCCTGGCAGTAACGATCGCTTATACGATCGGCGGCGTTCCGTCTAACACTTTGGGCGGAGTAGACGCAGGATCGCCTGCTGCAGCAGGCGGCCTGCAGGCCGGAGATAAGATCATTGAGATCGATGGCAACGCCGTCAACAGCTGGAATGACATATTGATCGATATTGACGCGTATCACGAAGGTGACCGGCTTGAGATCGTCTATAAGCGTGACGGAGATGCCAAAACGGCTTTCGTTACACCTGAATACAACAGTGAGACCGAGCGATATATGATAGGTATCTCTGCAGGAGTCACAAGGGATCCTCTGACTTGCATTACATACGGAGCGCGAGCTACATGGGATCTTGGCAAGATGATGATCGAAGCGTTCCAGTCCATGTTCAAAAGAGGGATCTCCAGAGATGATGTAGCCGGACCTGTCGGACTTGTACGGGTAGTCGGTCAGGCATCCTCTTACGGGATCGAGTCCTATCTCATGCTGCTGGCACTGGTAAGCCTCAATCTCGCACTGTTCAACATCATTCCGATCCCGGGGCTGGATGGAGGTAAGATATTCTTCATCATCCTCAAGGTGATCAGTGGAGGCAGGATCAATGACGATATGGAGTATAAGGCTACTGTCGTCGGCATGGTACTGCTGATCACACTGTTCATATTGGTCACTTATAACGACATAATGAATATATTCAAATAGATCTGCGGACAGGCAGATAAGGAGTTAACATGACAAGGCAAGTCAATTGCGGAGATGTGATAATTGGAGGCGGCGCGCCGGTATCGATCCAGTCCATGACAAATGTGGATACCAGAGATACTGACGCTCTCGTAAGACAGATCGATGAACTCGCTGATGCGGGATGTGAGATCGTGCGTTGCGCTATTCCGGACATGGAAGCAGCGGAATCATTTGGAAGAGCGAAGAAACTCGTCAAAGTCCCGCTTGTCGCGGATATCCATTTTGACTACAGGCTTGCGATCGCATCGATACAGAACGGCGCTGACAAGATCAGGATCAACCCCGGCAATATTGGAAGCCTGGACAGAGTACAGGCTGTAGTGAATGCTGCGCGTGAGAGGGAGATCCCTATTCGTGTGGGTGTCAATTCCGGGTCGCTGGAGAAGGATCTCATAGCGAAATATGGAGGCGTTACTGCTGAAGCTCTTGCAGTCAGTGGAGCCAATATGGTCAGGCTGATCGAAGACATGGGCTATGACAAGCTGGTAGTTTCCATCAAATCTTCCAATGTGAAGATGAACTACGATGCTCACATGAAGCTGAGAGAGCTCGTTGACTGTCCGATACATATAGGAATTACTGAGTCAGGAACCCCTAGGAACGGCAAGCTCAAATCAGCCGTTGGCATCGGTTCGCTGTTACTTGCCGGTATCGGTGATACTATGAGAGTGTCACTGACCGATGATCCGGTAGAAGAAGTTTACTTTGCAAGACGCATCCTGGAGACGGTAGGTATGCGTGATAAGGCGATCGAAACAGTTTCATGCCCGACATGCGGCAGAACAGAGATTGATCTTATCGGACTTGCAAATGAAGCAGAAGAGAGACTTGCGCCGATCGCTCAGAGGAGATCTGCTGCGGGATTGAGACCGCTCAAGATCGCTGTAATGGGATGCGCAGTCAATGGTCCCGGTGAGAGCAGAGAGGCTGACTACGGCATCGCAGGAGGTAAGGGTGAAGGCCTTGTATTCTCTCATGGCACAATAATAGAGAAAGTTCCGGAAGACAGACTTATCGACAGACTGATCGAGATAGTCGAGGCGGATAATGATTAAGATACCTGAAGAAATACTGTCAGCTTCAGAACTCACAGAAGCGATCGGCAGGAAGGAAAAGGATATTGAGATTGAGATCACTGGGATCTCAATAGAGAGAGCGGGCCTGGTGCTGGTAATAGACACCAAGCTCAATTTCGTGATGCCGAGAAATCTCGAAAGTATCATGAAGGAACGCATCATGTCCAAGATCGGCTCTGTCAACAGGGTCAGAGTCAATTATATGTATACCGGCATCCAGCAGGCGCAGACTGCGCATGAGAATAGCAGTAATGGCGCATCCGGCGGATGGAACGGGAACGGAGGCAATGGCGGTCAGTACAGAGGCAAACGCGCACAGGACGAACCTGTCCATGAGAATGCTGCCGGCGAACTGATCATCATGGGCAAGGATTTCAACGGCACTCCTGTAGACTATGAGAATCTGGAAGCGCTGGTGGGAACCAATGAGAAGCCTGTCATCGAGGGTGAAGTATTCAGTATAGGATCGATGCCGATCCGCAGTGACAGGACTCTTGTAACGATTCTGGTTGCGGCCAAAGTGCGGACGTTCTGCATCAAACAGTTCGTAACGAATGCCAAATTCGCTGAGATCAGCGAGAACCTCAGCGAAGGAGATATGATCAGAGCCAGAGGTCCTGTCGAATACGATACTTTCGAACATGAGAACATTCTCAAGGCTCAGGCGATCAAGAAGGTGTCGAAAACGGTCAAAGAAGATACCTATCCGAACGGCCGCAGAGTTGAACTGCACTGCCACTCCAAGATGAGCGACAATGACGGTTTCAACGAAGTTGAAGATATCGTGAATACTGCCGCTTATTGGGGGCAGCCTGCAGTCGCGATCACGGATCACGGCGTAGTTCAAGGGTTCCCGGATGCTGCCAAGGCAGCAGGCAAACTTGCTAAGAAAGGCAAGAATATCAAGATCATCTACGGTGTCGAGGGTTATCTGTATCCGGATGAAGATGCTTTTCTGGATGACGGCAGTATTGATATTAAGAAGAACAGGACATATCACATCATCCTGCTGGCAGCGAATCAGACAGGACTCAAGAATATCTACAAGCTCGTCAGCCTGTCACACATCGACTACTTCTATAAGCGTCCGAGACTGCCGCGTTCAGTCCTTGAAGCCCACAGAGAAGGCCTGATCATCGGCAGCGCATGCGAGGCAGGAGAGCTCTATCAGGCGATCCTGCGTGGAGCATCAGACGAGGAGCTGTTGAAGATCGCTTCCTACTACGATTACCTTGAAATACAACCGCTTGGCAATAACCGTTTTATGGTTGATGAAGGGATCGTACAGAGCAAAGACGACATCATAGCCATGAACAAGAAGGTGATCGAGATCGGTGACCGTCTCGGCAAACTCACTGTGGCTACGACAGACTCGCATTATCCTACACCGGAGGCGTCTATATACAGAAATATCATCATGCAGGGCATAGGATTCAGGGATACCATGTCGGATTCCCTGTATCTGCGCACGACAGATGAGATGATGGAGGAATTTGCGTATCTCGGTGACAGGGCGGAAGAGATCGTTATAACGAATACCAACAAAATCGCCGACATGGTAGGCGATGTACTGCCGGTCCCTAAGGGCAAATTCCCTCCGAAGATCGACGGTGCAGAAGAACAGCTCAGGAACAGTTGCTATGAGAAAGCGAAATCGATCTACGGAGACCCACTCCCTGAAGATATTGCAAGCAGACTGGAGACAGAGCTCAGCTCTATCATAGGCAACGGATATGCGGTCATGTATATAGCAGCTCAGATGCTGGTCAAGAAGTCCAACTCGGACGGATATCTGGTCGGTTCGAGAGGATCTGTCGGTTCATCTTTCGCTGCTACGATGGCGGGTATCACAGAGGTAAATCCGCTGCCGCCGCACTATATATGTCCGGAATGCAAACACTACGAAGTCTCACAGGAACTCGACAAGTACGATACCGGATACGATATGCCGGACAAGACATGTCCTCGCTGCGGAGCGAGGATGAAGAAGGAAGGCCTGAATATACCGTTCGCGACTTTCCTGGGGTTCAAGGGCGACAAAGAGCCTGATATCGACTTGAATTTCGCCGGTGAGTATCAGCCTGTGGCGCACAGATATGTAGGAGAGATCTTCGGCGAGAAGAACGTGTTCAAAGCCGGCACTGTAGCTACGATCGCTGACAAGACAGCATACGGCTACGTCAAACACTACGTAGAAGACAACAATATCAAGGTCAACAAGTACGATATAGACTATCTTGTCAAGGGATGTACGGGCGTCAAGCGTACGACAGGTCAGCATCCGGGAGGCATCATAGTCGTACCGGATGATCATGAGATATATGAGTTCTGTCCTATACAGAAACCTGCAAACAAGAGAGATACAGATGTCATCACTACTCACTTCGATTATCACAAGATCGATGAGAACCTGCTCAAACTGGACATTCTCGGACACGATGTGCCGCAGCTGATCAGGCATCTGCAGGTCATGACGGGTGTTGACCCGATGACGATCCCGCTGGATGACCCGAAGACCATCAGTATATTCACATCACTGGACGAACTGCACATCACCAATGAGAATTACAAATTCACACACGGAACTTACGCGATACCGGAATTCGGCACGAATTTCACGCGAGGGATGCTTGACGATATCCATCCGAGGACTGTTTCGGCGCTGATCAAGATGTCCGGCTTCTCACATGGTACCGATGTATGGACCAATAATGCGCAGGATCTGCTCAGGAACGGTACCGCGACAATTGATGAGGTCATATCTTGCCGTGATGATATCATGAACTTCCTGATCAGCAAGGGACTGCCTAACGGTGATGCTTTCAAGATCATGGAGATCGTCCGTAAGAACAGGGTGCTGAGCCAGGAACAGCTTGATATGATGAAGGATCATGGAGTTCCTGACTGGTATATATGGTCCTGTGAGACGCTGAAATACATGTTCCCGCGCGCTCATGCGGCAGCGTACGTAATGATGTCGATCCGTATGGCATGGTTCAAAGTGAACTATCCGGCGGCATTCTACGCAGCGTGGTTCTCGTCCAAAGTCGATAATTTTGATGCTGAGATAATCGGAAGAGGCATTACCGAAGTCGAGCGTAAGATGGATGAGATCGATAAATTGGGCAATACCGCAACTGCAAAACAGAAAGAGCAGCTGACCGTATATGAAGTCATGTACGAAATGTTCTCAAGAGGATATGAATTCAGCGAACCGGTACTCGGGATCGCAGAAGCATGCAGGTTCTCGGTAGTGGACGGGAAAGTAATGCTGCCGTTCAATGCTGTGAGCGGGATAGGGGATACCGCTGCAGAATCGCTTGTCGCTGCATATAAGGACAGAGCCTTCACAACGATCGATGATGTAAGATCAAGGACGAGGCTTTCCGGAACGAATATCGATGATCTGAAGAGACACGGACTATTCGCCGGACTGCCGGAATCTGCTCAGATGAGCATCTTCGACCTGTAGAAATGAGCCGCTGATCTGCCGCGGATCCGGAGACAGACTAACTGGCCTCCAGTTCCCAGCGGCATTCGCGGTAATAATAAAAGAGCTTGTATTCGATGCGCCGGCCTTCACTGACGGTAAAACAGTCATACTCGATGCGGGTCGATCCGCCGGCTCCCATCCATTCAATATTGCGAATATCAGTCACTCGAACAGTGGTCTTGATACCGTGTTCAAGGACCTTAAATCGTATCGGCCGGGGCGACATGGCGCCTATATCGAATACAGCAAGCACATCGACTGCCTGTCTCATGGCAAGTTACAGTTATCCTTTCTCCCGGCAATAATATGATATCAGAACATATGTTCGGATTCAATATGATGCATGAAATACATACATTGACAATAGAGCAGAAGTTATCGTTTACAACCAGAACAGAGAGGGACTTTATTATGGAGAACAGAGCATTTCCGGAAATCAGGAAGCATCTAGGATTTGGCATGATGCGTCTGCCTATGAACGGCGGCAGCATTGACAATGAGCAGGTGTGCAGGATGGTGGACTGCTTTCTTGAAAGAGGATTCAACTATTTTGACACTGCTCACGGTTATCATGACGGCAAGAGCGAGATCGCAGTCAGAGAGTGTCTCACTTCACGTCACGACAGGAGTGAATACATTCTGACCGATAAACTCACAGATGAGTATTTCAAATCAGAAGAAGATATCAGACCGCTGATCGACAGCCAGCTCGAGGCATGCGGTGTGGAATATTTCGATTTCCTTCTGATGCACGCACAGAACGCTGAGAACTTCGAATTCTTCAAGAAGTGCCGCGCGTATGAAACAGCATTCGAACTTAAGAAAGAAGGAAAGGTCAGACATGTAGGACTGTCATTCCATGATAAGGCCGAAGTACTCGACAGGATCCTGACGGAGTATCCGGCAGTTGAGATCGTCCAGATTCAGTTCAACTACCTGGACTATGAAAGCCTCACTGTCGAGAGCCGCAAGGTATATGAAGTGTGCCGCAAGCACAACAAGCCGGTACTGGTTATGGAGCCAGTCAAAGGCGGCAATCTGGTGAACCTTCCTGATGAAGCGCAGAAGGTATTCGATGATCTCCGTGCTTCGACAGGCAGCAGCTGCAGCAACGCAGGCTACGCACTGAGATTTGCGGCAGGTTTTGACGGAATGGAAATCATACTGTCAGGTATGAGCAGCCTGGAACAGATGGAAGACAATCTGGATATTTTCAGCGAGAACGATGGAAATTTCCGGCCGCTTGATGACAAAGAACTCGAGGCGATCCGCAAAGTCTCAGATGTATACGGAGCTATGGGCGCGATCCCGTGCACGTCCTGCAGATACTGCATTGAAGAGAACCACTGCCCGATGGAGATCAAGATCCCGTCACTGTTCTCGACATACAACAATATTGTCCTGTTCGGCAAAGTCGTACCTTGGATGACTTACGACAAGCTGACTGCAGAAGGGAACGGCAAAGCGAGTGACTGCATCGAGTGCGGTATGTGTGAGCAGGTGTGCCCGCAGCACCTCGAGATAAGAGAATTACTCAAGAAAGTTGCGGAACGCTTCGAATAAGGCAGGATGCAACAGGTGTACAGGATGCACAACAGACTTCCGGGCGGAGACGTCCGGAATTTTTTTGAATTAAGAGGTTGACATATAGTGAACATATGATAATATATTCATATGAACAATCATTCATCATTCGACAGAACTGTATGTGAGGTGTAAATATGCCGAAAAAGGATGAATATAAGCTCAGAGGAATGACAGAAGACGATCTGCTGGGACTGGCTGATCTGTTCAAGATGTTTGCTGATTCGACGCGCATCAAGATACTGTACGATCTCTTTGACGGGGAGAAGAACGTATCGGAGATCTGTGAGGATATCGAGATGAATCAGTCGGCGGTATCTCACCAGCTCAAGGCGCTCAAGACGGCCAAACTGGTCAGGAGCAGGCGAGAGGGCAAATCTATCGTCTATGCGCTTGACGACGATCATGTCAAGACGATCATTGCGATGGGCAAAGAACATATCGAAGAATAAACTTTATGACACCGGGAGGAAGACCATGAAAAAGAAATACAAACTGATCGATCTGGATTGCGCAAACTGTGCTGCTAAGATGGAAGATGCTATCAAGAAGATTGACGGAGTAACAGATGCTTCGGTCAGTTTCCTTACACAGAAGATGATGATCGAGGCTGATGATGCTATCTTCGATCAGGTCGTTCAGGAAGCTGTTAAGTGTATCGCTAAGGTAGAGCCAGACTGTCAGGTCGTTTTGAAGTAATAAGAACGATGTCAAGTTTAACGAAGAAACAGAGAAAAGACCTGATACGCATAATTATAGCGCTGGTCATGTTCGCCGTTCTGATGATCTGTGAGCATGCGCATGTCATACCGGAACACCTGCACGGGTCTGTGGCAATGATACCGGTATATCTGATACCGTATTTTATCGTTGGATATGATGTTGTCAGGAAGTGCTTCCTCGGGATCGCACACGGGCAGATGTTCGATGAGAGTTTTCTGATGACACTCGCAACTGTCGGAGCGTTCGGCTGCGGTGAATTCGAAGAAGCAGTTGCGGTAATGCTTTTCTATCAGGTCGGAGAATTCTTCCAGAGCTATGCTGTAGGCAAATCCCGTGGAGCGATAAGTGAGCTGATGAGCATCGCCCCTGATTACGCAAACAGAGAAGCAGAGGACGGATCCATAGAAGTGATCGATCCGGACGATATCGAGGTCGGTGATATCCTCATCATCAAGCCGGGAGAGAAGATCCCGACTGATGGTACTGTCATAGAAGGCGAAGGCCTGATCAACACCTCAGCGCTTACAGGTGAATCACTCCCTAGGCCGGTAGGAACGGGAGAGCAGGTAATATCCGGGTGCATCAACGGTGAGAATCTGCTGCGGGTACGCGCTGAGAAAGCTTATGACGATTCTACAGTCGCGCAGATCCTGGAGATGGTCGAAAGTGCAGCGTCACGCAAGTCAAAGACGGAAAACTTCATCACGAGATTTGCGCGCTGGTATACACCGACGGTCGTCATCGGTGCACTGATCCTTGCATTCCTTCCGCCGATCATTTCAGGTAATTTTGCCGCTGAGTTCAGTGAATGGGTGCTCAGGGCATGTACATTCCTCGTAATATCGTGTCCTTGCGCGCTTGTCATTTCAGTTCCGCTTGCGTTCTTCGGCGGGATTGGCGCCGCATCCAGAGAAGGTGTTCTGGTCAAAGGCTCCAATTACCTTGAAATGATGGCTGATCTCGATACGATCGTTTCTGACAAAACGGGGACACTTACAGAGGGCAAATTCAAAGTAGCGAAGATCGAAGCTGCTCCGGGATATCGGGAAGAAGATGTGCTTCGTGTGGCAGCTGCAGTTGAATCCGGATCGACACATCCGATTGGAATGGCCATCGTAGAAGCCTGCGATTCTCAGATCCCTCAGAATCTGATCACAGACGTAGAGAATCATGCCGGCAGGGGTATCAGCGCACGCGTTGGGAATGGCGTTGTCTGTGTAGGAAACCAGAGCTTCTTTGTCGAGAATGGCATCAGTCTGCCTGATGACAGGACTGAGGCAGACGGTACACACTGTTTTGTTTCTGCAGACGGCAAGTATATCGGAACGATAGTCGTAGCTGATATGCCTAAGGCGAAAGCCAAACAGGCGATCATCGATATCCTCGCTGAGAAGGTCAGAAGGATCGTTATGCTGACAGGGGATTCAGCAAGTGCCGCCAAAGCAGTTGCTGATGAACTCGGCATCACTGATTTCAGAGCAGAACTGCTCCCGCAGGACAAAGTCAGAGTAGTTGAAGAATTGCTCGATGAGCTCAGTAAGTCTTCCAACAGCAAAGCCAGACTGGCATTCATCGGAGACGGGATCAATGATGCGCCGGTGCTGTCGAGAGCTGATGTAGGTATCGCTATGGGATCGCTCGGATCAGATGCAGCGATAGAAGCTTCCGACATCGTCATCATGGATGATGACCTGGCGAGGATCCCTGCGGTCATCAGGATCGCACGCAAGACGATCGGCATCTCTAAGGCAAATATAGCTTTCGCACTGCTTGTCAAATTTGCGTGTCTTGTACTCGGTGCGCTTGGCATTGCTAACATGTGGGCGGCTGTGTTCGCTGACGTCGGAGTAGCTGTCATATGTATCCTGAATTCCATGAGAATGCTGGCAAAGCGATAAAATACAATCACTTGTTATAGATTAATGTGATTCTTTCCATATATTGTGGTATAATAATGTCAGAGTTATGCTCTGGCATTATTTTTGATTACAGGAGATAGAATTGTCCAACAAAGATAATACAAATAATAATAATAAAGACCACAGCAGTCAGCGTGTAGTCAGGTCTGACGGACGGAATTCTTCAGGTGCAAGAGGCAGCACACGTAAGCGCAATACTCTTGATCTGGATTTTGAATTTGACTTCATGAAGAAGGAGCAGGAGAAGTTTAAGACTTACGGCCTGTTTCCTGAATTCAGTCCGATGAACGATCATACGACTGCCGAAGCTGCTGTTCCGGCCAAGGCTGACAGAGATACGCAAGTGAAGAAAGCTGCTGATAAGGCGGATAACAGGAAGACAGTTGTCAACAAGGACAACACAAGAGTCATCCGCAAGGATGCCGGTGATGTGAGTGTCAAGGCAGCACCGGTGAAGTCAGAACGCTTCGTCAACAAACAGACTATAACGAAGCCTGTTGAAGAAGACATCAGGATCGCTCCGGATAAACAGAACAGCAAAGACAGCAGGAAGACGATCACCAGAACAGATGAAGAAGTCAGCAGGAAGACGATCACTAAGGCTGAGGCAGCTGACAATATAAAACCATCCGAGAAGAAGGTCAAGGCTGCTGTCAAGGGTCCTGAGAAGAAGGATAAGGCTGCCGTCAAGAGTCCTGAGAAGAAGGAAAAGGCTGCCGCTAAGAGTCCTGAGAAGAAAGCTGCAGCTGCCGTCAAGAGCCCTGAGAAGAAGGAAAAGGCTGTCACCAAGAACACGGAGAAGAAAGATGCGGCTGCTGCCAAGAGTGCAGAGGCGGCCAGCAAGAAAACACAGACGGGACAGAAGAAACAGAATTCCGGCGCCAACAACACAAACAAGAACAAGAAAACAAACAAGAACAAGAACACAAACAAGAACACGAAGAAAGGCGCTTCCAAGACTGTCAAATCAGCGACCCGCAAGAAGACCGGTGCCGGCGCAGCATCAGGAGCCAAGCAGGATACTGCTAAGAAGAGTACCGCGAAGAAGCCTGTCAAAGCACCGGATCAGAAACCTGCAGCCAAGAAGCCTTCCGGCACTGATACACCGCAGAACAAGAAGCCCGTCAAGAAGAAACGCAAACCTCGGAACAAGTTCCTGTGGTTCTTCCGCTGTCTCATCATAACACTGATCAGCTTTGCGATACTCGGCGGTATTGCCGCCGGCGCGTATACAGCATATATAGTAAGCCATGCTGAGCCGATCCATCCTGAGAAGATATACGATACGCTGCCTGTTACATCACACATTTATGATGACAAGGGCAAACTGATCGATGATATCTATTACAGCGAGAACAGAGAGATCACGACGTACGATGAACTGCCGGATAATCTGAAAAATGCATTTATCGCTATTGAAGATAAGACGTTCTGGACGCACAAGGGATTCAACTTCCGGCGTATCATCGGCGCGATACTTGAGAGATTTCAGGGCAGCAGCAGTATCAGCGGCACCAGTACTATAACGCAGCAGCTGGCCCGAAACGTATTCCTGCCGGAAGAGAAAAGCGTACGGTCTATAAAGCGTAAAATCACAGAGATGTATTACGCGTATGAGATAGAAGAGGTGCTCAGCAAAGAAGAGATACTGACTGCATATCTCAATACGATCTATCTGGGATACGGATGTTACGGAGTCGATACTGCCGCCAAGATCTATTTCGCCAGCGATATCCAGGACCTTTCACTTGAACAGTGTGCGGCTCTGGCAGCACTTCCTCAGGCACCTGGAATGTACGCACTGCTTGTCAGTGAACCGGGCGACTATACTACAGAGATCAAAAACGGCATGTATGCCAATGATGTCTCAGAATCCAGACGTAATCTTGTCCTGCAGCTGATGCAGGAGCAGGGTTATATCACAGCTGAACAGCGTGAGGCTGCGACAAAACCTCTGGCTGATTTTATCAAACCGGGATCGACTGCCGGCATCACTTCGACCTCTGCGTTCAAGGATTATCTGATCGAGACTGTCAAACATGATCTGATGGCACAGTACGGTATGACAGAAGATCAGGCTGTCGATGTGATCTACACCAAGGGCTTGAATATCTACTCTACACTGGACAGTCAGGCGCAGAGCGTGATAACCAAACAATTCAAGGATAATGATAACTTCCCGAAGACCGCCAAGAAAGGCGTGAAGCCTGAAGCGGCGATGGTAATCACGGAGGTCGGCACAGGCAAGATCAAAGCGATGGTCGGTTCCAGAAATGCTGATGGACAGATGCTGTTCAACAGAGCGACCAATCCTCGTCAGCCTGGATCATCCATCAAGCCGCTGACGGTTTACGCTGCAGCCCTGCAGAAGAGCTATGAATTCAATAAGAAGGGTAAGACGTTCAAGTTTACCAAGACCGGATATGACAAACAGGGCACCAATGGATGGGGCGATTACATAACAGTTTCTTCATTGGTCGTCGATGAGAAGATGACGGTCAAGGGCAAAACATGGCCGCTCAATGTTACAAGAACGTACTCCGGAGCCAACACATTCCGAACTGCGATCCAGAAATCCATCAACACATGTGCGGTCAAGATCCTCGCTCAGGTCGGTATCGATTATTCAATGAATATGCTGCAGAAGTTCGGAATCACTACTGCTGTAGATGACACATCGCAGTCGATCAATGACCTCAATCTGGCTGCACTGGGACTCGGAGCGATGTCGGAAGGAATATCACCGCTTGAGATGGCGCTTGCATACGCTGCGTTCCCTAACGGAGGCGTGCGCAATACGGGCATTTGTTACACCAGAGTAGAAGACAGTGACGGCAAAGTCATCCTCGAAGGCAAATCCGATACCGTCAAAGTCATGAACGAAGGTGTTGCATGGATCATGACCAATGTACTGCAGAGCGTTGTTACGAACGGCATCGGATCACCTGCTGCAGTCAGCGGAGAGAGAGTCGGAGGCAAGACCGGAACCACAGACAGCAGATACGATATCTGGTTTGCCGGATTCACGCCGAAGTATTCTGCGGCATTGTGGATCGGTACAGATGAGAATGTAGAGATGGATTCTTACTCTGAGAAAGCTGCGGCTCTGTGGGGCAAGATCATGTCCAAGGTCAAGAGAGGCAAGGGCGGAGAATACCGCAATATGCCTAAGAATGTATTCAGAGCCTGGGACGGAGAATTCTACACGAACGGTACTGCACCGCCTGAACCACCACCGGAACCTGAAGAAGAGGAAGAAGGCGAAGAAGGTGCAGATAAGGATAAGTCCAAAGAAGGTGCTGCAAACAGCAAGCCTGCGGACAAGTCCAAGGAGAGTTCTTCTGACAGCAAGAAGCCTGACAAGAAAGACTAATCATCAAAAAAACCTTGCAATCAGTACGTTTTAGTGGTATAAGAGTACAGTAAGTTGTTTTTCGGAAGAGTGGGGCTACCCACTCTTTCACTTATGTTTGGATTTTTATGACCTTGCGGAGGCAGAGATAATGGCCAGAGAAGATATCCCGGGCAAGATCGGGGAGATCCTTGCAGATTTCCTTGCAGACAAGGAACTGGACATCTACAGGATCGTATATAAGAAAGAAGGACCTGGTTGGGTACTCAGAGTTTTCCTCGACAAGACAATGGATGCTGAGAACGAATATGTCAGCATCGATGAATGCGAGGCGGTGACAGGCTATCTCAGCGACAAACTGGACGAGCTCGATCTGATCGACAGGAGTTACAATCTCGAAGTCAGCTCACCGGGGCTCGACAGAGAACTGATCAGAGAATCTGATTATGTCCGGTTTGCAGGCAGACAGGTCGAAGTCAAGACTTATGAACAGATAAACGGCAAGAAGAATTTTGATGGTATCCTGGTAGGCAAAGAAGGCGATATCGTCACGATAGACGTCGGAGGAGAAAGGCTGGAGATACCGTCAGGTAAGATTTCCAAGATAAATCTAGCAGTAGTATTCTAAGGGAGGACACGATGAACAAAGAATTTCTGGATGCATTTGCAGATCTTAAGAAAGAGAAGAATCTCTCCGAAGAAGAGATCATCGGAGCTATCAAAGATTCGATAGAGAATGCATACAAGAAGAATTACGGCGCATCCAATGTCAGAGTCGAAGTCGATATGGAGACCGGTGATGTGACCGTTCTGATGGGAATGGAAGTCGTAGAAGAGGTCGAGGATGAGCTCACACAGATCTCACTCGAAGAAGCAAGAGAGATCTACGAGGAATATGAGGTCGGCGATGTAGTCGAATATCAGATCGATCCAAGGGATTTCAACAGGATCGCAGCGCAGGGAGCTAAGCAGGTATTCGTACAGAAGAACAGAGAGGCAGAGAGGATCAACTCCTACAACGAGTTCATCAGCAAGAAAGGCCAGATCGTTACCGGTAAGGTCGAGAGGATCAATAACGGAACGATGCTCGTGTCTCTCGGAAGGACAGAAGGAAGAGTACCTGGCTCCGAGCAGGTCAGGACAGAGTCTTTCAAGCCTGGCGACAGGATCAAGGTCTATGTCATGGATGTCAAGAAAGACAACAAGGGACCGCAGGTCCTGCTTTCAAGATCGCACCCGGGACTTGTCAGAGGGCTGTTTGAGCTCGAGATCCCTGAGATCGCAGATGGTACTGTTGAGATCAAGGGCATCGCAAGAGAAGCCGGATCCCGCACTAAGATCGCTGTTTACTCCAAGGACGAGAACGTTGACCCTGTCGGCGCATGCGTAGGTAACCGCGGCTCCAGAGTACAGAACATTACAGATGAGCTCTTCGGCGAGAAGATCGACATTATCGTCTGGGATGAGGACCCTGCTGTTCTGATCAGCAATGTTCTCAGACCGGCTATTGTTGAAGGCGTATATATCAATGAGGAAGAGAGATCCGCTACCGCTGTAGTACCTGAACAGCAGCTCTCGCTGGCTATCGGAAGAGAAGGCCAGAACGTAAGACTTGCTGCCAGAGTCAGCAACTGGAAGATCGATATCAAGAGCAATGAACAGCTCAGAGAGATGGGCTTCGCATTTGATGAATATGAAGATGCTGACGGAACGAAAGCGGAACATGCAGGTACAGATAATTGAGAAGACATCAGACAACAGAGCCGATGCGCAGATGCATAGGCTGCATGCAGTCAAAACCTCAGAGCGAAATGATGAGGTTTACTGTCTGTGACAGCCGGATCGTTGCAGATGAGGCGCGCAGGAACGAAGGCAGAGGCCATTACCTCTGCAGGGATGATGAGTGCATTCGCAAATCATTCAAACGTAAAGCCTGGAACCGCATCCTGAAGACCGGTGCAGATACAGAGGAAATCATGAGAGCCATAGACAAGGCTCTCAATGCCAACTAAGGAGGGTATGAATGTCAAAGAAAGTTAGCGAACTTACCAAAGAACTTGACATCACATTACAGGAACTCAAGGACTATGCGTCCAAGATGGGCATCACTATCAGCAATGCCAACAGCAAAGTTGAAGATGTAGATGCACAGAGAATAACCAGTACTATCAATCTATTGAAAGGAAATGCGTCCGGTACCAAAACGGGAAGCGGCAAGCCTAAGATCAAGGCTGTTCCGGTGATCAACAGAGATGCGTCGAAGGCCAGGCCGCCGATGGGCAAGCCTGTCATTCCTAAGAAGCCTGCAGCTCCGCCTGCCAAGCCGGTCAAGGAAAAACCACTGGAGGATGAGCCTGCTGCAGAAGCTGTGAAGAATGAACCGGTTGATATCCCGGCTGCAGAGCCTGTACCGGCTCCGGTATCTGTTCCGGAAGAACCAGCAGCAGAACCAGTTCCGGAGAAGACTGTTCCTGAGATCGAAGTACAAGCTGCAGAAGTCAAGCCAGAGGTAGCTGAACCTGCAGCAGCTGATATTCCTGTGCCTGAGAAACCGTCTGCAGAGCCAGCTCCACAGACTGAGGAGCCGTCAGAACCTGTCGAACCGGCACCTGCACCAGCTGCTGTACAGGAGAAGAAGCCTGAACCGGCACCTGCACCAGCACCAGCTCCGGCGCCAGAAGCAAGTACAGAAGAATACGTCAATGCTCCTAACAAGCCGATGAGATTCAAGAAGATCTCTGATGCTGCGACTGAGAAGAAGAAAGACGAAGAACTCAGGAAACGTCAGCAGGAGAGAAGATCCAAATCTCAGAATGAGGGCAAAGGCAAGGAGTCGAAAGGCGGAAGAGATTCTTCCAGAGACAATAGAGACAACAAGGATAACAAGGAGAACAAGGACCGCAGATCCGGCAAAGGCAAGGATGACCGCAGAGACAGAGATCACAAGGGGCCGAAGCAGGGAGATGACAGCAGAAAGCAGGGTCAGTCAAGACCTTCACGTGATAACGCTCCGGCTGCTGCACCTGCAGGAAATGCCAAGCCGGCTAAGGGCAAGAGCAAGAAGTTCTTCGATAATAAAGATAAGGACAAACAGTCCAGATTCGACAGACGCGAGGACGGTCCTGGCGGACGCAGAGGAACTGCCAATACGATTTATGATGAGAGAGCTCTTGAGAAGCAGGAACGTCATAAGAAGAAATATAAGACCAAGACTGTTGATGAACCGACAGTAGAGGAACTCCTCCCTGAGGGCACCATCGCTGTAACGGCACCTATCACAGTAGCCGGTCTCAGTGAGCAGGCGGAAGTCAGTGTCAGCAAGATCATCATGTCGATGATGCAGATGGGCGTGATGGCGACTATCAATCAGTCACTCGACAAAGACGCCATTGAGATGCTCGCAGAAGATCTTGGCCTCGATATCGTAGTTACAGAAGAAGAACCGGATATCGAAGAACCTGGCATCGATACTCACGAAGATTCCGAGAGTGATCTGCAGCCGCGTCCTCCTATCATTACTGTAATGGGACACGTTGACCATGGTAAAACATCTCTGCTCGACGCGATCCGCAACACCAACGTTACAGCAGGTGAGTCAGGCGGTATCACACAGCACATCGGAGCTTCCGAGGTAGAGATCAACGGCAAGAAGATCGTATTCCTCGACACTCCGGGACATGAAGCTTTTACCACAATGCGTGCGAGAGGAGCTCAGGTAACAGATATCGCTGTACTCGTAGTAGCTGCAGATGACGGTGTAATGCCGCAGACCGTTGAGTCCATCAGCCATGCGAAGGCTGCCGGAGTACCGATCATCGTAGCGATCAATAAGATGGATAAGCCGGGAGCAAATCCTGACAGAGTCAAGCAGGAACTTACTGAGCACGGTATCCTGGTCGAAGACTGGGGCGGCGATGTCATCTCCGTACCTGTTTCCGCTAAGAAGGGCGAAGGCATCACAGACCTGCTCGAGATGATTCTTCTGCAGGCAGAAGTCCTTGAACTCAAGGCAAATCCTGACAGACTGGCTATGGGTACTGTTATCGAGGCGAGACTTGACAAGGCCAAAGGTCCTGTCGCAACACTGCTCGTCAGCAACGGAACCCTTAAGACAGGTCAGAGCGTAGTTGCAGGAACGACTTCCGGTAAGATCAGAGTCATGACAGACTTCAAAGGCAAGCCGATCCGCAAAGCAGGCCCGGCTACAGCCGTAGAGATCCTCGGTCTCTCTGATGTACCGGCCGCGGGCGACGCGTTCAACGTTGTCAGAGATGATAAGACTGCAAGGGAGATCGCTGCTAACCGTAAGGAGAAGATGAGAGAAGAAGTTCTTGCCAAGAATGCAAGCATGACTCTCGACAAACTCTTCTCACAGATCCAGGAAGGCGAGGCGAAGGAACTCAACCTCATCGTCAAAGCAGACGTTCAGGGATCCGTCGGAGCGATCATCACATCTCTGGAGAAGCTCGAAACTCCTGAGGTCAAGATCAATGTCGTACATTCCGGCGTAGGTACTATCAACGAATCTGACGTAATGCTGGCTGAGACATCGAATGCTATCATCATCGGATTCAACGTCAGGCCTACTACGGCAGTCACCAATCAGGCTGCTGACGCGGATGTCGAGATCAGACTGTACAGGGTGATCTATGACATCATCGACGAGATCCAGGATGCTATGAAGGGCATGCTCGATCCGGAATTCAAAGAAGAAGTACTCGGCAAGGCAGAGGTCAGAGATACATTCAAGGTACCGAACCTCGGTATCGTTGCCGGCTGTTATGTAACAGAAGGCATGGTCAAGAGAAATGCTCAGATCAGGCTCGTCAGAGACGGTATCGTTATCCATGAGGGCGTGATCTCCTCACTCAAGAGATTCAAGGACGATGCGAGAGAAGTCGCTCAGGGATATGAGTGCGGACTTGGTATAGAGAAGTACAATGACATCAAGCCTGGTGACATCATTGAGTGCTTCAACATGGTAGAGGTCAAAAGGTAAGATCAATGGCTAAACACAGACAGGGCAGGCTCAGCGAAGAGATCAAGAAGAGCATCAGCGCTTTCCTCATCAACGGAGCCAAAGACCCGAGGCTGACATCCAGAATAATAAGCATTACAGGTGTAGACGTAACGAGAGACGGAAGTTATGCGACTGTATATGTATCACCGGTCTGTCTGTCTGATGAGGACAAGGCATCCGTTTACGGGGAAGTCCTGGAAGGCTTCAACAGAGCCAAAGGGGCTATCAGGACGCAGGTATCCAGGGATATCAAGCTCAGATATACACCGGAGCTGATCTTCAAACTGGATTCATCTATGGACTACGGCAGACATATAGATTCGATACTGGAAACGCTCGATCTGGGCGGAGAAGAGGAATAGGATTTGAACGATACGATCAGAAGCATAGCAACTATAATGAGTGATCTGGACGGGATACTGCTGTTTCCCCACATCAATATGGATGGGGACGCGCTGGGATCCTGTTCAGCGCTTTGTCTTGCTCTGAGAAGTCTCGGCAAGAAAGCCTATGTCATGATCAACGAGCCTGTACCGAAGAATCTCGATTTCCTGGAATGCGGCTGCTGCACTACTGACGACAGCGTGCTTGAGGACGTTCAGCTGTCACTGATGCTCGACTGCAACGGTATCAAGAGGATACCGGGCAGAGAAGCAGCCTGGGAGAGAGGCCGTCTGAAAGGATGCATCGATCATCACGCGACTGCTTCCAAAGACATCAGGTATGATTTTACCAGGATAGAGCCAAAATCCGCTGCGACCGGCGAGATCATCTACCGCCTGATCAAAGACCTCGGAGCAGAGATCACTCTTGACATCGCGAATTGCCTTTTTGCTGCGATAACTACAGATACGGGCAATTTCCAGCATACGAACACTACGAGCCGGTCACATGAGATAGCAGGACATCTGTATAAAGTCGAAGGATTCAATTCCAAGGTGATCAGCGCTCTCATATATGACAGGCGTTCCAAGGAGGCTCTCAGGCTGGAGAGCGCGGTTCTCGGGGATCTTGATTTCTATGCGGACGGCAAACTTGCTGTCGGAAAAGTGACTCAGGATCTGCTCAGCCAGTATGGATGCACAATGGATGAAGCAGAAGGCATCATCCAGCGCATAATGAGCATTGACGGAGTAGAAGCCGGGTGCCTGTTCAAAGAATCCTCTCAAGATAATGTAAGAGCCAGCCTCAGAGGCAGGACTTATGCCAATATGGAGAGAGTTGCAAGCAGATTCGGAGGAGGAGGTCATGTCCTGGCGTCCGGATGCACATTCCATACAACTGTAGCTGAGGCAGAGAAACAGCTTGTTCCGTGTCTTATTGAAGCTGTGAACGTGTAACGAGGTACAGATGGCTATAACAGACGGTGTTATCAACATCAATAAGCCTGAAGGCTGGACATCACAGGATGTCTGTGCCAAGCTGAGACACAGGCTGCATATCAGGAGAATAGGACATACAGGAACGCTCGACCCTATGGCTACGGGCGTTTTGCCTGTCTGCATAGGGAAAGCGACACGCATCATTGAATACTATGACAGTGATATCAAGTCCTATCATGCTGAGATGCAGCTTGGCATCGTGACAGATACTCTTGACAGGACCGGAGAAGTCCTGGAAGAGCAAAGCTTTGTAAGCGTGACCGAGGAGATGGTCCGAGCTGCATTCCGGGCTTATACAGGTCGGATACAGCAGATCCCGCCGAAGTATTCAGCGCTGAAGATCAACGGCAGGAGGGCTTATGATCTGGCAAGAAGCGGAGAATCATTCGACATCAAACCGCGGCAGATCACGATCTATTCAAATGATATCGCAGTGATGGATCTTGATGCGGGCAGGATCGAGTTCGATGTCAGATGCTCGAAAGGGACCTATATCAGGACGATCTGCGATGATATAGGCAGAGAACTGGGATGTGGTGCCGTAATGACCGCACTGGAACGCACCGGATCAGGGTATTTCGGGATCGGACAGTCGGTCGGGATCAATGAAATCGTAGAAATGACAGACGAAGAGATCGCCGGGCTTGTGATCCCGATGGACGAGACGCTTGTAAATCTCGGGAAGGTTGTACTTAACGATAATAGAATTATCGCATTTTCAAACGGAAATCCCTCTGATGTCGGTTATAAGATCACACAGGAGTCACGTTTCTGTTCTGAAGAAGATGGCAACACCCGGATCTACCGCGTTTACGGCCATGACAGGTTCCTGGGCGTCGGAAGTATAAGCCGGGGAACGCTGGTCCCGGAAAAGGTTATTACTGGAAATTAGAACGTATAATGGAAATATATACTAGTCTTCAACAAATCAATCTGACAGAGAGAACCGCAGTTGCTCTCGGCAACTTTGACGGACTGCATATCGGCCACAGAGCTATCATGCAGGACGCTATCGACGCGGCAAAAGAGAGGGGACTGAAGTCACTTTGCTTCACTTTCTCCAATCATCCTTTCAATTTCATCCTGCAGAGATCGGATGACGACCCGGATGCCGTCAAACTGATATGTACTGAGTATGAGAAGATAGATCTTGTCAGAGGCATGGGATTCGATATCCTCGTCAATATACCTTTCGATGAAACGATCATGAAGATGAGAGCGAACGATTTCTTCGAAGGGATCATCAAAGGCAGACTCAACGCCGGATTTGTTTCTGTCGGTTTCAATTATACTTATGGCGCCAGAGCGGAAGGCAAACCTGAAATGCTCATCAGACAGTGCATGCAGAATGACATCGGCATCAGTGTACATGATCCGGTGACTGCTGACGGTATCGTCGTAAGCTCCACGCTGATCAGAGAAATGATCAGTACAGGCAATATGGAGAAGACTGCCATGTATCTCGGCAGACCGTATATGTTCTCCGGCACAGTAAGCCACGGCAAGCACATCGGCAGCAAGAACGGATTTCCGACGATCAACATTCCGGCTCCGTCGAGGCAGATGCTGCCGCCGAACGGTGTCTATTTCAGCCGGATAGAGATCGGAGGCAAAGTTTATAACAGCATCTCCAATATTGGGGTCAATCCGACCGTCAGCGCCGGCAACGCCAAAACGATCGAAACGTATATTTTCGATTTTGACGACGTTGTTTATGGAAGTAATGTAGCAGTCTACTTTGACCATTTCTCCCGCGGAGAACGCAAATTCCGCACGAGAGAAGACCTTTTCGCGCAGATCTCACATGACTGCGAAAGAGCCAGAGAATATCATCAAAAAAGAGTAGACAATGCAATAGTTTCGTGTTAAGATACTCACGTTGCTGTGCAGAGCGCAGCAGTGAATAAATAATACCCGCGCCGCAGTGGTGCGCATCTCCGGCGGTCACGCAGAGCGGGCGAACTACAGAAAAGGAGAAAGAACAATGCTTACTAAGGAAAAGAAACAGGAAATCATCAAAGAGTACGCTATCACTGAAGGTGATACTGGTTCCCCAGAGGTTCAGGTCGCGATCCTCACTTACAGGATCAATGATCTCAATGAGCACCTCAAAGAACATCACAAGGACTTCCATTCAAGAAGAGGTCTGCTCAAGATGGTAGGTCAGAGAAGAAGCCTTCTCAAGTACCTCAGAGAGACAGACATCGAGAGATACAGAAGCCTGATCGCTCGTCTCGGACTGAGAAAGTAATTATGACAATGAAGCGGGAGCGTCACAACACTCCCGCTTTGATTGTATATAAAAGAGAAGTACAACCCATAGCAGGAGAAAGAATTAACAGGAGGTAGTTGTTAATAATGGGTAGATTCACAGATTACAGAACATTCAGAACAGCACTTGGCGGAAGACTGCTTGAGGTCGAGATCGGCAAGTTCGCTGAACAGGCTAACGGCCAGGCAACAGTGAAATACGGAGACACAGTTGTCAGCTGCACAGTCTGCGCTAGCAAAGAGCCTAAGCAGGACGTAGATTTCTTCCCGCTTACATGCAACTTCGAAGAGAAGATGTATGCTGTCGGCAAGATCCCTGGGGGCTACATCAAGAGAGAGGGACGTCCGAGCGATAAGGCAACTCTGATCTCAAGACTGATCGACAGACCGCTCAGACCGCTTTTCCCTAAGGGATACAGAAATGACGTAGTCGTATCGGCTACAGCACTTTCGGTCGACTATGACTGCCAGCCTGAGGTTGCATCCCTGATCGGTACATCGATCGCTATCGCGATCTCCGACATTCCATGGGATGGCCCTACAGCAGGAGTCGTTGTCGGACTGATCGACGGTGAATTCATCGTCAACCCGACATTTGAGCAGAGACAGGTCTCCGACATCAACCTCACAGTATGCGGTACAGAAGAGGCTATCATGATGGTCGAAGCAGGAGCGAAAGAAGTACCTGAAGACCAGATGCTCGAGGCAATTCTCTTCGGACATGAAGAGATCAAGAATATCTGCAGATTCATCAAAGAGATCGTATCTGAGGTAGGCAAAGAGAAACAGACTTATAAGGTATTCAAGGCTGGTGAGGATGTAGACGCAGCAGTAAGAGAGTATGCTACTCAGAAGATGGTAGATGCTATCTATACAGTCGACAAACTGGAAAGACTCGCCAACATGGACGCTGTAGCGGAAGAGACCAGAGAGCATTTTGCTGAAGAATTCGAAGGCAGAATGGCTGAGGTCGATGAAGTCCTCTACAATGTCAAGAAAGAAGAAGTAAGATCCAGGATCCTCGAAGAGGGCGTACGTCCTGACAACAGAGGACTCACAGAGATCAGACCGCTCTGGAGTGAGACAGGTCTCCTCCCGAGAACTCACGGATCCGGACTCTTCAAGAGAGGACAGACTCAGGTCCTGTCCGTATGCACGATCGCACCACTCAGCGAGGCTCAGTATCTCGATGGTATCGATGCTGATGTTACCCGCAAGAGATATATGCATCAGTACAACTTCCCTGGATACTGCACAGGCGAGGCTAAGCCGAGCAGATCTCCGGGAAGAAGAGAGATCGGTCACGGAGCTCTTGCTGAGAGAGCACTTCTGCCGGTACTCCCGACTGAGGAAGAGTTCCCATATGCGATCAGAGTCGTATCTGAGGTACTTTCATCCAACGGTTCATCCTCAATGGCATCGACATGCGGTTCATGTCTTGCACTGATGGATGCCGGCGTTCCTATCAAGAAGCCTGTAAGCGGTATCGCTATGGGACTGATCGAGGGATTCAATGAGGACGGATCCAGCAAATTCGCTATCCTGTCTGACATTCAGGGAATGGAAGACTTCCTCGGCGATATGGACTTCAAAGTAACCGGAACACCTGACGGCGTTACAGCACTGCAGATGGATATCAAGGTCCACGGACTGTCCAGAGAGATCCTCAAGCAGGCGCTTGATCAGGCTAAAGTCGGAAGAGCGCACATTCTTGAGAGCATGCTCGAAGAGATCGCTGAACCGCGTCCGGAACTCAGCCCATACGCTCCGAGATTCATCAGCATGAGAGTTGACCCTGATAAGATCAGACTGGTCATCGGACCGGGAGGCAAGACTGTCAACAGAATCGTTGATGAGACCGGTGCCAAGATCGATATCTCTGACGAGGATGTCGGATTCATCGCTATCTATGCAGTTGATCAGGCAAGCGCTGATGCTGCTAAGAGAGAGATCGAGCTGATCACAAGAGACGTTGTAGTCGGTGATGTTTATGAAGGCGAAGTCAAGAGAATCATGAACTTCGGCGCATTCATCGAGATCCTCCCTGGCAAGGAAGGCCTGCTGCACATCTCCAAGATGGCAAACCACAGAGTCGAGAAGGTCGAAGACTGCATGAACATCGGCGACAAGGTCCAGGTCAAGGTCACAGAGATCGACAACCAGAACAGGATCAACCTGTCGAGGAAAGAGCTCGTCAAAGACTGATAGGATTCCATATTCCAAGGTGTAATGAACGGCATATACACATCCTGTATATGCCGTTTTGCATGCCGGGAAAGGTGTGCTATAATGGATTCTCCAGATAATACGGCTTTGCTGTAATGAAGAAACGTGAGGCACTTGGATGCGGCTTGACAAATTCCTCTCAGATATGGGTGTGGGCACCCGCAATGAACTTAAGAAGGATATCAAGGCTGGGCTCGTGACAGTAGACGGATCAGTCGTCAGAGATCCCGGCGCTAAGGTGTCCGGTGACTCGGAAGTGAGGTTTCGCGGGCTGCCTGTCGCTTATGAAGAGTTTGTCTACTATATGCTCAACAAGCCTGCCGGAGTCATAAGTGCCAGTGATGATCCCAGGGAGTCTACTGTTGTCGATCTGATAACCGGATACAGGCGCAAGGATCTGTTCCCGGTCGGCCGCCTTGACAGGGATACCGAGGGGCTGCTGCTGATCACCAATAACGGACAGATGGCACACAGACTGCTGTCACCCAAACATCACGTTGATAAGATATACTATGCCTGCGTAAGCGGCGCAGTAACACCGGATGATGTCATTGCTTTCAGTGAAGGCCTGGTATTGGAGGACGGACTTGAATGTCTGCCTGCTGAGCTGAATGTCCTGAATATCAATTCCGATAACGGAGAATCTGTATCGGAGACTGAAGTTACGATACGTGAGGGGAAATTCCATCAGATCAAGCGTATGTTCCATGCGCTTGGACATGAAGTACTGTATCTCAGGCGTCTGTCAATGGGACCGCTCGAACTGGACGGATCTCTTGAGCCGGGAGAGTTCAGGAGACTTACAGATGAGGAGATCAAGTCACTTGAAGAACTGTAGATGTTTTAACTGCAGTGATCACTAAGGGGGAGAAGAATGCCGCTGATCATATTGGGAATACTGGTCCTGCTGTGCATACTGGCATATGCCATAGTCAAATACCTTGGGAGCGAAGAAGTCGACACCAGACCTGTACGCGAGAGATATCCCCAGGCTTTTTCGCCGCGCGGCAGCAACAATGGAAATAATGATGCAGCTGATGAGGACGATGAGACCATATACGCGAAAGGCTTTGTCGATACTGATGATCTGAGAGGTGACATCGAGCATATCGTCAATAATCTCAAAGACAATGCCAAATCAGTGGCTTCCAGGATGGGGATCGATCTGGATGATTTCAGACGCTCGGATGATAAGAAGGGGAAATCGCCTGACGATGAAGATGATGACAAGACGATCATCTTTCCGTCAGATAATGTCGAAGAAGAGAAGCATAAGAGAAATATCCATTAACTGTGGATCATAACTGATGCGATCTGCGGATCAGTTTACGACGACATATAGGGGTGCCACTTCCTGCAGCCGGCCATTCTGCAGGTGTGCGGCACCCTTTTTGGACGTCCTGAAATGCAAGGCACAAAAGGGTGCAAAACACTTGAAAATATGGTACAATTCATTGTTATGAAATAATGGTTTATTATGTGCCAGTATGCCCACTTGTGTTCAGAACACCCGGAGCGATCCTCTCCGGATGCTGCCTGAAGACAGGTGAACTGCGGCACTGATAGGCCGTTTAAGAGTTTATATCAACGATCAGAATCAATATAAGCAACAGGAGAACAATCAGTATGTATGAAAATCTTTCTGACAAGCCGGTAGCAGAGTATCAGGCTGAACAAATCAAACACTGGAGCGACATCAACATGCTCGATCTCTGCGTCAAAGAGAGAGAGGGTGCACCTTCATTCGTATTCTTCGAAGGACCTCCGACAGCTAATGGCAAGCCGGGTATCCATCACATGATGGCAAGGACCCTCAAGGACTCGATCAATAGATACAAGACCATGCAGGGATTCCAGGTCAAGAGAAAAGGCGGCTGGGATACTCACGGCCTTCCGGTAGAGATCGAAGTCGAGAAGCAGCTGGGATTCAGCGGCAAGCAGAACATCGAGAAGTACGGCATCAAGGAATTCAACGAGAAGTGCCGCGAATCAGTATTCACATATACACAGATGTGGACTGATATGTCTGACAAGATGGCTTATCTTGCGGATATGGATGATCCTTATATCACATACAAGAACGATTACATCGAGACGGGCTGGTGGATCATCAAGAACGCGTTCGACAAGGGACTTATCTATGAAGGATACAAGATCCTTCCGTATTGCCCGCGATGCGGAACAGGCCTCGCTTCACATGAGGTAGCACAGGGCTATAAGGACATCAAAGTCAACACGCTTACCTGTAAATTCAGACGTACAGGTGTCGACCATGATAACGAGTACTTCCTCGCATGGACAACTACACCGTGGACACTCGCTTCCAATATCGCACTGACAGTAGGCCCTGACGTAGATTACGTCAAGTGCCTCATGAAGTCCGGCGATAACGAAGGTAATTATCTGTGGGTAGCAGAAGCTCTTGCAGGCGTTACTTTCGGCAAGGACGAGTACGAGGTAGTTGAGAAGGTCAAAGGCTCTGATATGGAGTACTGGACATACGAACAGCTTGAACCATTCTGCGTCCCTGAGAAAGGCAAGAATGCGTTCATCGTTACCTGCATGGATTACGTCAGCACATCTGACGGTACCGGTATCGTACATACTGCGCCGGCATTTGGTGAAGACGACTATAACTGCGGACGCAAGTACAACCTCGCTGTCATGCAGCCTGTTGACGAAAGAGGCTGCTATACAGAGACTCCATGGGCTGGCAGATTCGTTATGGAGGACGGTCTTGATGTAGATATCATCAAGTACCTCGCTCAGGACGATAAGATCTATGCAAAGCAGAGACTCGAGCATGCATATCCACACTGCTGGAGATGCGGAACTCCACTCGTATACTATGCTAATAAGTCCTGGTATATCGAGATGACCAAGCTCAGAGATGAGCTCGTTGCAAACAATAATACCGTCAGCTGGTATCCGTCATATGTAGGAGAGAAGAGATTCGGCAACTGGCTTGAAGAGGTCAAAGACTGGGCTATTTCCAGATCAAGATACTGGGGAACACCGATCCCTATCTGGAAGTGCGAATGCGGACATCTTCACTGCGTAGGATCCAGAGAGCAGCTCATCAACGACGTTGAGCAGGATATTGATGAGACGATCGAACTTCACAGACCGTATGTAGATGAGATCACGATCAAATGTCCTGAATGCGGCAAGAGCATGCACAGGATCCCGGAGGTCATGGACTGCTGGTTCGACTCAGGAGCTATGCCATTTGCTCAGTGGCATTATCCGTTCGAGAACGCTGACAGATTTGAGGAGCTGTTCCCTGCAGACTTCATCTGCGAAGGAATCGACCAGACCAGAGGCTGGTTCTATTCTCTGATGGCGATCTCCACGATCGTCAAGGGCTGCGCTCCTTATAAGAACGTTCTCGTTAACGACCTGATCCTTGACAAGAACGGCAAGAAGATGTCCAAGCACGTCGGCAACACCGTCAATCCGTTCGAGATGATGGACAAGTACGGTGCTGACGCTGTCAGATGGTATCTTGTCTATGGATCACCTGCATGGACACCGACCAAGTTCGATGAGGACGGCATCAAGGACGTCTTCAGCAAAGTGTTCAGCACAATGCGCAACACATACAATTTCTTCTGACTCTTCGCGAATATCGATAATGTAGAAGCAGGCAAGCTCAGCGTACCGTATGAAGAGAGACCGGAACTCGACAGATGGATCATCTCCAAGTACAACAAGCTGATCAAGAGTACGACGGAATCGATGGATGAGTATGATCACATGAAGACCGTGAGATCCATCGGTGACTTCATCAGTGAAGATCTCTCCAACTGGTATATCAGGAGAGCAAGAAGAAGATTCTTTGCTGAGGGCATGGATCTCGACAAGCAGGCTGCATATGCAACGACTTATGAGGTACTTATCGGTCTTGCCAAAATGATGGCTCCGGTCGCTCCGTTCATTTCGGATGAGATCTACACCAAACTGACAGGTGAGAAGACAGTACACATCGCTATGTATCCGACTTCGAGAGAAGATCTTATCGATGAGAAGGTCGAAGAGCGTATGGATCTGATCAAGACGCTTGTAAACCTCGGCAGAAGCACCAGAGAGCAGGAGAAACTCAAAGTAAGACAGCCGCTCAGCAAGGTCATCGTAGATGGAAGATACAAGGATATCATCAGCGATCTGACCAACCTGATCACAGAGGAGCTCAACGTTAAGGAAGTCCAGTTCGAGGACGACCTTGATAAATATATGAACTTCCAGGTAAAGCCTAATTTCAGAGCAGCCGGCCCGGTACTCGGCAAGAACGTCAAGGCATTCGGTGCAGCTCTTGCACAGGCTGATGCCAAGGAGCTTTCGTCCAGACTTGCTACCGGCCCAGTAGAGATGGAGCTCGGCGGTCAGAAGTATGAGATCACAGAAGACCTCGTAGACGTGAGGATCTCTTCCAAAGAAGGTTTTGTCGTCGGCATGGACAACAATGTATTCACGATCCTCGATACAACTCTTACACCGGAACTGATCGAGCAGGGATACGTTCGTGAAGTCATCTCCAAGATCCAGCAGCTGCGTAAGCAGGCTGACTTCGAGATGATGGACGAGATCCGCATCTACATGCACGCTGACGATGAGATCCGCGCAGCTGTAGAGAAAGCAAGCGATTTCATCAAGGATGAGACGATCGCTGTATCGATCGAAGACAGAGAAGACCTTCCTGTATTCGATATCAACGGACATAAGACCGGTATCGCAGTAGAGAGGATCTAACGATCTGACATATCAGAATTCTTGAGCAGAAAGGAAAGGGCTGGATCATGGACAACGACAGAAATCTGCTCAGCCTTTCTGCGCAGGAACTCGCTGAGCTGGTCACAAGGCTGGGGGATAAGAAATTCAGGGCAGATCAGATATTCGGATGGCTTGGCAAAGGCGCTGCT
The DNA here is from genome assembly GCA_017434025.1 of Mogibacterium sp. Classification (GTDB taxonomy): domain Bacteria; phylum Bacillota; class Clostridia; order Peptostreptococcales; family Anaerovoracaceae; genus Crickella. The sequence goes on from JAFRGC010000050.1 coordinate 93,287, forward strand.
TCTCTGGATGAGATGACGAATGTGCCGCTTGCCCTCCGGAATGCGCTGACAGATGCCGGATATTATATCGGCCAGCCGGATGTCATTACTGAGCAGATCTCGAAGACAGACGGAACGCGCAAGTGCCTGTATGGATTCAGAGACGGCGCCAGAGTCGAGTCTGTATTCATGAAATACAGCTACGGCAATTCCATTTGCATCTCTTCACAGGTAGGATGCAGGATGGGATGTACATTCTGCGCTTCGACTATTGGCGGCAAGGAACGCGACCTGACCTCCGGAGAGATGCTCGGCGAGGTCCTCCGTATGAGGAGACATACCGGGGAAGACATCAATCACGTTGTGATCATGGGAATGGGTGAACCATTCGATAATTATGAAGAAGTAGCAGGATTCCTCAGACTCATCAATTCCCCTAAGGGTGTGAATCTGAGCCTGAGGAACGTTACTGTATCGACTTGCGGGATCATACCTATGATCAGGAGATTTGGCGAAGAATTCCCGCAGGTAAATCTCGCAGTTTCGCTGCATGCACCGAATGATGAGATCAGGCGCAGGACAATGCCTGTTGCGAAGAAATATCCATTCAGCGATCTTATAAGGGCATGCAGAGAGTACACAGACAGAACACACAGGCGTATCACTTTCGAATACGCGCTTATCAGAGATGTCAATGACTCGAAGGAGAATGCCAGGGAACTCGCTGAGAATCTCAGAGGATGGCTGACACACGTCAATCTCATCCCGCTCAACGAGGTAAGGGGCAGAGAGTACAGAACATCAGAAGGAACCAGCGTTCTGCAGTTCAGGAAAGAACTTGAAGACAGAGGGATCGCAGTTACAGTCAGAAGAACTTTGGGGAGCGACATCGACGCGGCATGCGGACAACTCCGCGCTGGAAGATAGAAGGAGATTTGGATCATGAGAATCATTGTAGACGGCATGGGAGGCGATAACGCGCCGGAAGCTATTGTTAAGGGAGCGGTATTAGCTGCAGCTGAGATCGAAGAAACAGTAGCGATCATCGGACCGGAGAAACGACTCAACGAGTTGCTGACTGCCAACAACTGGCATGGCAGCAATATCGAAGTTATCGATGCTACAGAGGTCATTTCCAACCATGAAGCACCGGCAATGGCGGTACGTAAGAAGAAAGACTCGACAGTCGTCAAAGCACTTAATATGCTCAAGAACGGGGAAGCAGATGCTTTCATTTCCGGAGGCAGCACAGGAGCGCTTCTTGCAGGAGGTCTTGTTACACTCGGCAGGATCAAAGGTATCAGAAGACCGGCTATTGCAGCGTGGTTCCCTAAACTCAACGGCAAAGGCACGACACTGCTGCTGGACTGCGGCGCAAATGTAGAAGCCAAACCTGAATATATATTCCAGAACGGGATCATGGGAGCGATGTATGTCCGCGGAGTCAAAGGTGTCGATGATCCGGAAGTGAAACTCCTCAATATCGGAGCGGAAGAGAGCAAAGGTGATGAGCTTCACAAGGAGGCCTACAAGCTGCTCTCCTCTGGAGGAATCAACTTCGGAGGCAATATCGAAGGCAGGGATGTTGCTGTGACTGACTGTGATGTAGTGATCACAGATGGTTTCTCCGGCAATATCTTCCTCAAGAGCAGTGAAGGCGCTGTTCTTGCTCTGATGGAACAGCTCAAGAAGAAGCTCTCAGAAAGCCTTCTGGCCAAAGCCGGAGCAGCTCTTGCTTATGGCAAGCTCAAGGAACTGAAGAAGCTTTTCGATTATTCAGATGTCGGCGGAGCTCCGATCCTCGGACTGCGTGGCGCTGTTATCAAGATCCACGGCAATTCAGAAGCTATCGAGGTATACTATGCGATCCTCAAAGCGATTCCTTTTGTCAGGAATGATGTAACGGGAATGATCTATGAAGCCGTAACTAAGAACGCTGATATGTTCAAAAATGAGAAGGAAGACGAATAATTAATTATTGTTGAGGAGGACCTGATGAGAGAAGTAACCGAACTTCAGGGAAGGATCGGATATGAATTCAGGAATGAAACGCTGCTCAGGAACGCGCTGACACACAGTTCATACTCTGCTGAACACAGACTCGACTATTCATCAAACAATGAAAGGCTTGAATTTATTGGAGATGCATATGTCGATGCTGTGATCGGCGCGGAGCTGTTCGGCATCATGAAGGATGCTCCTGAAGGCGTGCTGTCTAAGAACAGGGCGGATGTAGTCCGCGAGGAATCTCTGGCCGATGTGGCAAGGAGTATCAACCTCGGAGATTATATCTACATGGGTAAGGGAGAAGAAGCTACCGGCGGACGCCGCAAGGATTCGATACTCGCGGATTCTTTTGAGGCACTCATCGGGGCCGTTATTCTTGACGGCGGATATGAAGCCGGCAGGAGAGTCGTTCTCGATCTTCTGCATGAAAAGATTGAAATGGCGGTTGCAGGTAAACTGCGCCAAGATTATAAGACTATGCTTCAGGAGAAGCTCCAGGAGAAGGAACATAATTTCAAGATGAAATACAACATCGTTTCTGAAAGCGGTCCTGATCACAACAAGACCTTCACGATCGAAGTAATAGTCAACAGTGTCGTTCTGGGGACAGGAAGCGGCAAGAGCAAAGCCAAAGCAGAGCAGGCCGCTGCCAAAGACGCACTTTCGAAGGGAGTTATCTGATTTGTATTTTAAACGTATAGAGATGCAGGGGTTCAAGTCATTTGCTGACCCTGTTACGATCGAACTCAATGAAGGCATCACCTGCATCATAGGGCCGAACGGAAGCGGAAAGAGCAACATCAGCGATGCGCTCAGATGGGTGCTCGGAGAGCAGAGCTCGCGCCAGCTGAGAGGCAGCAAGATGCAGGATGTTATTTTTGCGGGCACGGCTACGAGGAAACCTCGCGGCATGGCTGAGGTAACTCTTGTAATTGATAATTCTACAGGGATCCTGCCGCTCGAGTACAGAGAAGTAGCTGTCACCAGGAGAATGTACAGATCCGGCGAGAGTGAATATCTGATCAATGGCAATCAGTGCAGACTGAGAGATATCAGGGAACTCTTCATGGATACTGGTATCGGTGTCGAAGGCTATTCCATCATCGGCCAGGGCAAGATCGCAGATATCGTAAGCACTAAGCCGGAAAACCGCAGACAGATCTTCGAAGAAGCTGCCGGAGTAGTCCTGTACAAGACAAGGAAGACCGAAGCGGAGAACAAGCTCAAATCAGCAACTTCAGATCTCGAACGTGTCAGAGATATCATCGCTGAGATCGAAGGGCGTATAGACGGTCTGAAGGAAGATTCTGAGAAAGCTACAGAGTATCTGGCTCTCAGAGAGCGTTATAAGACTCTGGGAATCAATATCATACTGCATAATCTCGACAATCTGCAGGCAAGCGTAGAAGCTGGCCGCAGTGAACTCGAAGAACTCAGTGCTAAACTCACAGCTTCTGATGCGAGAGTCAGCGAAATTGACGATCTGCTCGAGCAGGCTCGCCTCAAGGACGCATCTCTTAGCGAAGAGTTCGGTCAGGCCAATTCTGACATGCTGAGTGTTGTTGAGGAACTCAATACCATCCTGAGCGGCGGAGAGCTCAACAAAGAGAAACTCGCAGGCATAGAGCGTGAACTTGCAAGACTGGCCGGCGAGATTTCCGCAGCAGAAGAGAAATATGCTGTTGAGAAGAATTCTCTCGAAGAGCTCGAAGCTGAGGATCAGGAACTGAATGCAGGTATGGAAGCCGTTCGCCGTGAACTCGCTGACGCTGTCATGGTGTTCAATGACCATACCAGACAGTCCTCATCTGTATCTATGGAGATCGAGAATCTCAAAGATAAGATGATCACGCTCAACAATCAGAACGTCACGAGAAATGCTGAGATCAATACTCTCAGCAATTATAAGAAGACGCTTTCTGACAGACGTGAACAGCTCCAGGCGGATTTCGAAGGCAAGGATAAGTCCGATGCAGACAACAGGGCTAATCTGGAGAGACTTGAGCAGGAGATCGATTCCAAGAGAACCGAACTCGAAGCTGAGCGCGCTAAGATCGGTGAGATCACTGAGCACATTGAGATGACAAGAGCGCACATGTCATCAATTTCCAAGGAAATCGATGAGATCACTGTCAAATCCAACCGCGCGATCGCAAGACGCAGTACCATCGAAGAGATGGAGGCGAATTACGAAGGGTATAACAATGCCGTAAGAAGCCTGATGCAGCGCCATGCTGACGGAGTGATCGGAACAGTGTCGGATATCATTAATGTTCCTGCAGGATATGAGACCGCAGTCGAGACTGCGCTCGGAGGCGCACTCCAGCACATCGTCTGCAAGACAGACAGAGACGCAAAATCCGCGATAAGCTGGCTCAAATCAGCACGCGCCGGCCGTGCGACTTTCCTGCCTGTCGAATCCGTAAGGGCAGACCGTGTAAGACTCAGCAGAGAAGTGACGGGATCCGAAGGATTCCTCGGCCTTGCTTCTGAGATGGTCAGCACGGAAGACATTTACAGAGAGATCGTTGATTATCTGCTCTGCAGAGTCATTATCGCTGATAATATGGATAACGCTGTAGCGATGTCCAAGATCATCAGCAACGGTTTCAGGATCGTAACTGTCGACGGAGAAGTCATCAATGCATTTGGCGCTATAACAGGCGGAAGATATGCCAACAAAACCGCAAATCTTCTGGACAGAAAGAAAGAAATATCTACTCTTACCGAGATGATCTGGGGATATGTAGCTAAGACGAAAGACCTGGAAGCCCGCAAAGGCGCAGAGGCCTCCAGAGAAGCTGAGCTCAAGATCCAGCGCGATGAACAGAGACGCAAAGTCACTGATCTTGAGATCGCGTACAACGTTCTCAAGACTGACAGAGACCATGCTGAAGAGCTTGTCAGAGTTGACGCCGGAGCAGCAGAGAGATTCCGCAAAGAGATCGATACGATCGGTCAGGATATCGAACGCGCAGACGATATGATCGCGAAATACAAAGTAGCGATCCTGGAAGCCAAGGATGAATATGACGCATCAGAGCACAGAGCAGATGAGCTGATGAAAGAACTCGATGATCTCAGACCGATGATCGAAGATGATAATGAGAAAATCGTTTCTCTCAAGGTCAGGATCGGTGAGGGCGAATCCAAAGTCCTCGCGCGTAATGAGATGATCGAAAGAGTCAGAGATACAGTGACTGAACTTGAATCCAGTCTCGAGGATTACAGAGATTCTGTTACGGAACTGGAGACAACTCGTGAACTGCTGACAAGCAGCAGTGAGAAGTCAGAAGGCAGAGAAACAGAACTCAAACAGAAGAAAGAAGAACTGGAGTCCTCGATCAGCCAGCTCTCGCATGAACTGGAATCCAACAGAGAACTCAGCGAGAAGCTCCATACGGAGCAGAAGTCTGCAAGAGAAGCTGCTGAAAGCCTGAGAGATGACAAATACAAGATGGAAGTGAAGACTGCGAGAAACGAAACGCTTCTCGATACCCAGAAAGACAAACTCTGGGACGAATTCGAAGTCTCGTACGCCGAGGCTCTCGAAATGAGAGCCCCTGACTTCGCGATCACATCAGGGAACAAGGAATCCCGCGAAGTCAGGCTCCGCCTTGCGGAGCTCGGCGACGTCAACGTCGGCGCCATCGAAGAATACAGAGCAGTCAGCAAGCGTTATGAGTTCATGTCCGCTCAGGAGAAGGATATCTCAAGAGCGATGAGCGAGCTCGAAGAGATCATTTCAAGCATGGACAAGACGATCAGGATGAGATTCAAGGAGAATTTCGATCAGGTCGTAGTGAACTTCGAAGAAGCATTCAAGGAACTGTTTGGCGGAGGATATGCTGAACTCAGACTCGAGGATGAGAACAGACCGCTGGAATCCGGCATCGAGATCACAGCTCAGCCGCCGGGTAAGAAGCTCAAGAACATCAACCTGCTCTCAGGCGGAGAGAAGACACTGACAGCGATCGCACTGATGTTCGCTGTACTCAAGGCCAAGCCGACACCGTTTGTCATTCTTGACGAGGTCGAAGCTGCACTTGATGAAGTCAATATTGAACACTTCTCAGACTATCTCAAGAAGTTTGAGAATATCCAGTTCGCATTGATCACACACCAGAAAGCTACAATGGAGCACGCAGACGTTCTGTACGGCGTCACTATGCCGGAGCAGGGAATTTCACGTATGCTTTCACTCAAGCTCGGCGATGAGTTCGATGTCGAAGGATTAGAATAATAAGGAGAACACGATGGGGCTTTTTGACAAGAAATCAACCTTCAGGAAATTCATTGACAGTATCACCAATGCCATATACGACAACCCTGACCTCGGCCCTGAGTTCATGGAAGAACTCGAGGAAGGTCTTGTCATGTCAGATATCGGTATAGATACTTCGGATGCAATCATGAAAGAGCTCGATACTGCGATCAACGAGAGATACATCATCAAAGAGAAGCAGATCAAGAAGGAACTTTCAGGCATCATTGAAGGACTGATGGACAAGGGCGAACGCAATAAGATGTCCACCGATTACCCGCTGATCATCCTCATGATCGGTATCAACGGAGGCGGCAAGACAACTACTATCGCCAAGCTCGCACATATGTATAAGAAGAAGGGCAAGACTGTTATGCTTGCAGCTGCAGATACTTTCCGTGCTGCTGCTGCAGAACAGCTCCAGACATGGGGAGACAGAGTCGGCGTCAGAGTGATCAGGCATGAGGAAGGTACTGATCCTACCGCCGTCATCTATGATGCCATACAGTCTGCCAAGTCTAACAATATAGACGTTCTGATCTGCGATACTGCCGGGAGACTTCAGAACAAGGTCAATCTGATGAAAGAGCTTGAGAAGATGAGCAAAGTCATCTCGAGAGAGTATCCGGAAGCATCCAGAGAGAACCTGCTGGTCCTCGATGCTACGACCGGCAAGAACGCTGTCAGCCAGGCTGAAGAATTTTCAGCGATCTCTGACATCACAGGTATCGTTCTTACCAAGATGGATGGAACTGCAAGAGGCGGTATTTCCATAACCATCGCAGATCAGTTCGATATGCCGATCAAATTCATCGGCATGGGAGAAGGTCTTGACGATCTGATCCCGTTCAACGCGCACGACTTCGCCGAGAGTATTTTCGACGAATGATCAGGAGGTCAATCAATGGGTAAACCTATCCTTGCCATAGTCGGCAGACCGAATGTAGGCAAGTCAACATTTTTCAACAGAATAATAGGTGAGAGACGCGCTATCGTTGAGGACACACCGGGTGTCACCAGAGACAGGATCTATTCCGAAGCTGAATGGAACGGCAAGGAATTCGGCGTCATCGATACAGGCGGTATCGAGGTCAAGACAGATGATACGATCCTCGCACAGATGAGAGATCAGGCTGTTATCGCTATGGATATGGCCGATGTTATCGTGTTCATGGTCGACGGTAAGGAAGGCCTGACAACAGCTGACCGTGAAGTCGCAGACATGCTCAGACGCACCGGCAAGGAGATCATCCTTGTCGTTAACAAAGTAGATGCACCGTCCAAGGCATATGAGTCACTTTACGAGTTCTATGAACTGGGATTCGATGACCCGATTGCGATCAGTGCCGCTAATATGACCAACATGGGAGATCTGCTCGACAGGATCGTCGACGGATTCCCTTCAGATGAGTATGATCGCAGAGAAGATTCCGTCAATATCGCGATCATCGGCAAACCTAACGTAGGCAAATCTTCTCTCGTAAATGCCCTGACGAAGCAGAACCGCGTTATCGTTTCACCGATAGCGGGAACAACACGCGATACGATAGATACGCCTTTTACTTACAAAGACAGAGAGTACACGCTGATCGACACAGCTGGTCTCCGTAAGAAGAGCAAAGTCAACGATACGATCGAAAAATACAGTGTGATCAGAGCGATCGCCGCGATCGAGAGGTGCGACATCTGTATCCTGATGATCGATGCAGAGACCGGACTGACAGAGCAGGACAAAAAGATCGCGGGCTATGCCCACGAAGCCGGCAAAGGCCTGATGATCGTAGTGAACAAATGGGATCTCATCGAGAAAGAAACAAATACGATGAGAGACTATGAGCGCAAGATCAAAGCCGAGCTGCTGTTCGCGTCCTATGCTCCGGTCCTGTTTGTCAGCGTACTGAACAAACTCAGGATATACGATATCATCGACCGTGCCAGCCGCATCGCAGATGCCAGAAGCATGAGGATCACTACCGGCAAGCTCAACAGTATCATCGAAGACGCAGTCATGATGAGACAGCCGCCTTCAGATAAGGGCAGGAGACTCAAGATCTACTACGGCACGCAGATCGGTACCAAGCCTCCGCTGTTCTCATTCAGCATCAATGACAGAGAGCTGATGCATTTCTCATATGCACGATATATCGAGAACAAGATAAGAGAAGCATATGATTTCGAAGGCACTTCAATCAAGTTCGTATGGAATGAGAGGAGAGGTGAGAGCAGATGAGTGATTTGTTGACTAACATTCCGAGAGAATTGATTATCGTAGGCGTGATCGCGTATGCGCTTGGCAATATCAATCCATCCATCATTATAGGCAAGCTCTATCACGTAAATATCCGCAAAGAAGGCAGCGGCAATCCCGGCATGACAAACACGATCAGAGTCATCGGACTCAAAGCCGGTATCGCTGTATTGATAGTGGATGTTCTCAAGGCTTTTGCAGCTGTCAAGATCGGAATACATATGGCCGGCCTCCTCGGAGGAATGGTTGCATTCGCATGTGTCGTCATAGGGCACTGTTTTCCGGTCGTACTCGGTTTCAAAGGGGGCAAAGGAGTTGCTGCGTCCCTCGGTGCTGCCCTGGCTCTGAACTGGGAGAGCGCATTGATCGCACTTCTCGTTGCCGCAGCGCTGTTTATCCTGACACGCAGAGTCTCAGTCTGCTCAATGGGAGCAGCCATCACATATCCTTGTGTCATCTGGCTTTTCGAGCCGGACTGCCTGTATTTTGCGATTGGCGCTGCTGCCTTCCTTATACTCATGCATGCAGCTAATATCGGCCGCATCGCCAGAGGCGAGGAGAAAGAACTCACGGTCGGACACAGGGACCGCAAGGGGAACACTGATGATGACGAGGAACCGGTCGAAGAGGATACTGAGGAAGAGGAAGAAGCCGAATCTGCCGCAGAACCGGAACCTGTATCTGTTACAGATGATCCGCTGACGGAAGAAGAGCTGGATACGCTGAGTGAAGATCAGCAGGAGATTCAGGATATCGAGAGCGGTGAATCTCATATTACTGCAGCTGCAACAAGAGATCCGGGTCTCGTTCAGGCACAGACACAGGAAGCTGTGAGACCGGAGCCGGAACCGATGGATTATTATGCGGGATGTGAGATCCCTGATATCGGTCCTGCCAAACGCAGCATTGCTGTGATCGGTAATGGTTCGTTCGGTACTGCGATGGCGAATCTCCTCGTATATAACGGGCACGATGTTACCCTATACGGACGCAACAAGGAAGCGATCGATCTCATGCGCAGAACTCGCATGAATGACCACTATCTGCCATATGTGATATTAAGTGACAGGATCAACTATACCAGTGATCTCAAACAGGCGGTCAAAGGCAAGAGTATCGTTGTATTTGCTGTCCCTGCACAGAAATTCAGAGAAGTATCATCTTCATGCGCCCGCTGGCTGGATGATGGTGCCATAGCTGTTAACCTGGCTAAGGGTATCGAACAGAAGACTCTGAAGACGCTCTCTGAGGTCGCTGCGGAAACGATCCCGAATGCCGCATATGTGGCATTATCCGGTCCTTCACATGCTGAAGAGATCGTCAGGAACTTCCCTGCAGGAGTAGTGGTAGCATCCAGGAATAAAGCTGCTGCTGAGATGATCCAGGATGTATTCATGTCAGAACAGTTCAGGATCTATACACAGGATGATATGGTCGGAGTAGAGATCGCCGGAGCGGTCAAGAATGTTATTGCGATCATCACCGGTATTTCTGACGGTATGAAACTCGGTTCCAACGCCAGAGCGGCGCTTATGACACGTGCGATCCATGAGATCACGAGACTTGGCGTGGCGATGGGAGCAAACAGAGAAACTTTTGCAGGTCTGTCGGGTATCGGTGACCTGATCGTTACATGCTCGACCAACCTCTCAAGGAACAGACGCTGCGGAATGCTTATAGGACTGGGGCTGGAGCCGGAAGATGCCGTAAGCAGAGTCGGTTCCGTTGTAGAAGGTTACTATACAGCAGAGGCAGTCTGCGAACTCGCAGAGAAGTACAATGTAGACATGCCGATCTGCAATTTGACGAAGAAACTCCTGCATAGCGAGATCGCCCCTGAGAAAGCGCTCAAAATGCTTATGTCCAGGAGCAAGAAAGACGAACTTCAATAATGAACAAATATCATATCATCACATACGGATGTCAGATGAATGAGCACGACTCGGAGAACATCGCCGGGCTGCTGGAAGCAATGGGTTATGTCTATGAAGAAGACCCATACGATTCTGATGTCGTAGTCATTAATACATGCAGTGTCAGGGAGAACGCGGACAAGAGATTCTTCGGAGTTCTCGGTCAGTTCAAGAAGAAACGCAGGAATGATCCTGATTTCATCCTCTGTGTTTGCGGATGTATGCCGCAGCAGCCGAGGATCGTCGAGAAGATCAACAAACAGTTCTCCTGGGTCGACATTGTATTCGGAACTCAGAATATCGCGAAATTCCCTGAGCTGTTGGAGAAACGCATCAGGACTGGACGCAGACAGCGTGAGATCATCGACAACAATCCTGTGATAGATGAGCAGGAGATGAAACCTAAGAGGATGTTCAGGCATAAGGCTCTTGTGAACATCACGTATGGCTGCAACAATTTCTGCACATACTGTATCGTCCCTTATACCAGAGGGCGCGAGAAGAGCAGGATGCTGCAGGACATCGTCAGAGAGATCAGCTGTCTGGCTGCAGATGGAGTCAGGGAAGTGATGCTGCTCGGGCAGAATGTCGATTCCTACAGAGATGCGGTCGGACATGATTTTGCAGATCTCCTCCACGCTGTCAACGATATCGACGGGATCATCAGGATCAGATTCATGACATCACATCCTAAAGATATTTCTGACAGAATGATCGACTGTTTCAGGACTTGTGACAAGCTCTGCCACAACATACATCTGCCGGTACAGGCCGGAAGCGATCGTGTGCTCAAGAGAATGAACCGCCACTATGACACTGCCAGATATCTGGAAATCGTGGACAAACTGAGAGCTGCTGCGCCTGATATCACGATGTCTACTGACATTATCGTAGGATTCCCGGGGGAGACAGAAGAAGATTTCGAAGCGACCCTCGACATCGCTCGCAAGGTCAGATATGATTCGGCATTCACATTTATCTATTCTCCTAGAGAAGGCACTCCGGCTGCACGGTTCACTGATCAGATACCGGATGAAGTATGCCATGACAGATTCGACAGACTTGTTGATGTTATGAACAGCATTAGCCTTGAGAAGAACCTCGAATACAAGGGCAGAACCTATGAAGTGCTGGTCGAAGGTGTCAGCAAGACCGAAGATAACGCGTACGCCGGAAGAACTGACGGATTCAAACTCGTCAATTTCACATCTGACAAAACACCTGACGAGATCATCGGAACGCTGGTCAATGTTCAGATAACCGAGAGCAAGACTTTCAGTCTGGAAGGTGTTGAAGTCGAAAGGAACTAATCGGATGAATACTCAAATGATACTTTCCAAGATCCTGATGCTCCCGGGTATAATACTTGGGCTCAGTCTGCATGAGTTCGCTCATGCATGGATGTCAAATAAACTGGGAGATCCTACACCGAAGAGGCAGGGGAGACTTACGATCAATCCGCTCGCGCATATCGACTGGGTCGGTTTCACTGCGCTGCTCCTGGTAGGTTTTGGCTGGGGAAAGCCCGTACAGATCGATCCGAGATTCTACAAGAAGCCAAGGAGGGACGAATTCCTCGTTGCTATCGCCGGCGTCACGATGAATCTCATAATCGCAATACTGCTTTCGTTCCCGACCAAAGCACTTGCAAAGGCTTATTATGCTGTAGGAGGATCTGTACTGATCGAAAACATATATCTCATATTCTTCTATGCAGTTTCGATCAATGTAGTCCTGATGATCTTCAACCTCATACCGGTACCGCCGCTTGACGGATGGGGGATCGTGACACAGATCTTCAGACTTGACCGTTATGATTGGTGGTATAAGGTGTATCAGTACGGAACCTGGATCCTTCTTGCACTGATCGTGCTCAATGTTACGGATCTGATACTGACACCGCTTGTAAGAATCGTACTGACATTATTAGGCGTTTACTGACGTGCAGTTACCGAGACCAAATCATAACCACCAGTTAAACTGGTGGTATGCACTAGCCCTAAAAGGGCATCGTACTTGCAAGCGTCTTAAGACGCGCCGAATAGACTGCCAACCGCATCTCTATTCTCAGGCGGCGCCTAAAGGCGCTTTTCTTTTGC
>JAFRGC010000051.1 GCA_017434025.1 Mogibacterium sp.
CAAAGAGACTGTGGTTGGAGCCTGTCGATAACCATCTGGTGGTAAGGGGACGGTACCAATCCACAGTATCCTAAACAGCATAGCCTAAATCCTATAAAATGGCTATAACACTATAATACGAGGGGACGGTTCTCTGTCTCCCCCGATCAACAGCGGCGAAGAGGACTCGATGACACAAATAGTTCCCGAATCATATTTCTATGTAAACGGGAACTATATTTTGGCAGGAATCAGAGCGGATATAGTTACGGATCGGAAAACACTTTAAACAGTAACTATAAACAGACCGAATAAGCTTGAAATATAGTTACGGATCGGAAAACACTTTAAACCATAACTATAAACAGATCGGATTAGCCTGAGATATAGTTACGGTTCGGCCAAAATGCAAAACGGGAACTATATGATTGTCGCGGCTTGCCGGAGGCGGGCTGGGATCGGCTTGCAGCCAGCGAAATTTCAAAGTCCTGTGGTGCCCGTCCGCCTATGGATATGGAAAATACCTGTGCCCAAATAAGTTGCGGGACTGTGTTCAAATATTATGTATTGCAAGGCTTCAGCTGTTATTGGCTGGAGCCTTTATAATGTAGTATAATAACTATAACTAGGGTCATTTATCACTATGAGCTCAGCGAGCCCAACAAGCTCAACAAGTTCAACAAGTTCAACAAGTTCAACAAGCTCAACAAGTTCAACAAGTTCGAATAGTTCTACCAGCTCAACGAAAGGACGACTGATATGAAGGGCATTATTCTTGCCGGTGGTGCCGGCACGAGGCTTTATCCTCTCACGATGGTTACATCCAAGCAGCTGCTGCCTATCTATGACAAACCGATGATCTATTACCCGCTGACCACTTTGATGCTGGCTAATATCCGGGACATTCTGATCATTTCGACGCCTGATGATACGCCGAGGTTCCAGTCTCTGCTGGGCGACGGGCATCAGTTTGGCATCAATTTGTCCTATGCGGTGCAGCCGAGTCCGGACGGGCTGGCGCAGGCTTTCATCATCGGTGAGGAGTTCATCGGCGACGAGCCGTGCGCAATGGTGCTTGGAGATAATATATTCTATGGAAATGGGTTTGGGCGCAAACTGATCAGTGCCCGTGAGGCTGCCAAAGCCGGCCGTGCCACGGTCTTCGGCTTCTACGTCGAGGATCCGGAGCGCTTTGGTGTCGTGGAGTTCGACGATGACGGCAAAGCGATCTCGCTCGAGGAGAAACCGATCCACCCGAAAAGCAACTACGCGGTCACGGGTCTGTATTTCTACCCGGCGGGTGTGAGCGCGAGGGCCAAATGTGTCCTGCCGTCTGACCGGGGCGAACTCGAGATCACGACGCTCAACGAGATGTACCTCAATGACGATCTGCTCGACTGCGAGGTGCTCGGAAGAGGCTTTGCGTGGCTGGATACCGGGACGATGGACAGCCTGATCCAGGCTTCGTCGTTCATCCAGACGATCCAGAACATGCAGGGCATCATCGTGTCCGCGCCGGAGGAAGTCGCATACAGATACGGGATGATCGACAAGGAGCGCCTGATAGAATCCGCCAAGAAATACGGAAAATCGCCATACGGCAAGCACTTGCTGGCGGTTGCGGAAGGCAAGATGAGGAAGTAGTTAGGAGTGCACATGAGTGTCACCTTTGATGATTTTGTAAGGGACCTGCTGCAGGATCCGTATTTCCTGGCGAAATACGAAGCTTACCGAGCCGCGAGGGATGCCGGTGAAGAGGTCGGTGACGAGGCGGAGATAGCCGCCATGGACGTCTCTGATCTGGAGGCCAAACTGGTCTATACCGGCGCGCTGAAAGCCAGTGCAATATCCGACGCGCTGGCCGGGACCGCTGACGATAAGGCTGCAGCTGAACCTGAGAAACCGCCGCGCAAACCGCTGACGCGCAGGCAGAAACTGGCTGTCGCCAGCATCGCCGGAGCGGTCGCGTGCGTCGTGGCGATGGGTTTTATCTACAATACTTCGTGGGACCAGATCATAACGAGAAGAATCGCCGGGATCGCTGCGACGATGGCGAAAGTCGACGCGGATGCTTTGGCGGATGACGTCGATGTCAGCCTGTACAAAGCCAGAGAGTCTGTCCGCGAAGAACTCGACGAGACGGTCTGGACGACGGACAGCCTGAACTACAGGCTCGGGCCGGGCAAGACGTACGAGAAAGTCGGGACTCTCGGCATGTATGATGGTGTCAAACGTACGGGCATCACGTACAACGGCTGGAGCAGGATCGAGATCGATGGTGAAGAATACTATGTTCTCAGCGACTTCCTGACCACCGAAGTGCCGCTCATCACGGCAGCCGGGGCGAAGGGCGATTATCAGAAGTATGCTCTGTCGCTGCTGCCGAGCTACGGCTGGGACGAGTCGGAGATCGTGCCGCTGATCAAACTTTGGGACCGCGAGTCGCACTGGAACCCGAACGCGCACAACAAGAGCTCAGGTGCTCACGGCATACCGCAGGCTCTTCCGGCCAGCAAGATGGCCAGTGAAGGCAGCGATTATTACACGAGTGGATATACACAGATCAGGTGGGGCCTAGGCTACATCCTGAACAGGTACGGGTCGCCGTCCAACGCGTGGGCGCACTCGCAGAGGCGCGGCTGGTACTGACCGACACATACAAACAAACAATTAATACAATCGAAAAATACATTCGGAGTTAATTCAAAGGCAGGCGAATTATGGCTGGTAATAAGACAAGTAATGACAAGACGCGCAGCCGCGCTTCGAGGGCAGGCAGGAAACGCTGGACGGTAGGAAGGGTGATCAAGTACCTGTTCCTGGCCGGGGTCCTGGCTGCAGTATTACTGGTGGCGGTCACTGCGATTTCCGTCGGCAGGCTCGATCCGGAGAACATCTACTCCAGCATCGAGCAGACATCCTATCTGTATGACATCAACGGCGAGCAGATCGACACGCTGCATTACAGCCAGAACCGCCAGATCGTCTCTATCAACGACATGCCGGAAGAGCTCAAAGAGGCGTTCATCGCAATAGAGGACAAAACCTTCTACAAGCACCACGGCTTCAACTGGCGAAGGATGTTCGGTGCGATTTTGTCGTCGTTCACGCACAAAACTTCTATCAGCGGTACGTCGACGATCACGCAGCAGCTCGCCAGAAACGTCTATCTGGCGGATATCAAGAGCCAGAGGAGCCTCAGGCGTAAATTCACCGAGATGTATATCGCGTGGAGGCTCGAGAAGGCGCTGACGAAGGACCAGATCCTGGAGGCGTACCTCAACACGATTTACCTGGGGTACGGCAGCTACGGTATCCATTCGGCAGCGATGACGTATTTCTCCAAATCGGTGGATGAACTGACTTTGGCGGAATGTGCGGCTTTGGCGGCATTGCCGCAGGCACCGGATTCGTACGCACTCATCACCGACGATCCGGGCGACGGGCGGCCGCAGATCACGGATGTCCGGTATTACCGGTCGGACGAGGTCGACGAGCTGGATGACGAGACCACCGAAGACACCGGCTATAATGATTATTACAATTCATATTATTATGATTCGGATGATGAGGAAGAGTCTGCAGAGACCGGCCTCTACGCCAACGATCTGTCCAAAGAGAGGCGTGAGCTGGTCCTGGGCCTGATGGTAGAGCAGGGATATATCAGCCAGAGTGAAGCTGACGAGGCAGATGTCGAGCTGATCGATCTGCTGCATCCGAGCATCGAGCAGAAGACTTCCGTTTACACTTATGTGGCGGATTATGTGTCTGCTGCAGTCATCCAGGACCTGATGAAAGAATTCAAGATGACCGAAGAGGAAGCCCAGCAGATGGTCTACACCGGCGGTCTCAAGATCTATACAACAATAGACAGCGATCTGCAGAATATCATCTGGGATGAATTCAGCGATGACAGCAACTTCCCGGATGCGATCGACGGCAGCGAAGTGCAGGCGTGCATGGTCGTTGCGGATATCGAGAACGGTTATATCAATGCGATGGTCGGCGGCAGGAATGCTGAGGGTGCCAAACTGTTCAACAGAACGGTGAGCCCGAGACAGCCGGGATCCTCGATCAAACCGCTGTCGGTCTATGGCGCAGCTCTCCAGAAGAGCTTTGACTACGCGCAGAAGAACCAGAAATTCGAATTTACCGATTACGGCATCGATGATCAGGGCGTTGATTACTGGGGCGATTACATTACGGCAGGGTCGACTGTCGTGGATGAGCCTCTGACGATCAATGGCGAAGAATGGCCGCAGAACGTAACGAGGTCTTTCTCCGGATACAACACGTTCAGATCGGCGATCCAGGAATCGATCAACACTTGCGCGGTCAAGATCCTGCTGCAGGTCGGGACAGATTACTCGATCGAGATGCTGGAGCGTTTTGGCCTGACGACAGTCGTTAAGGACGAGTCGGAAGCGGTCAACGATGTCAATCCGGCGGCTCTGGCACTTGGTGCTATGGCGTACGGCGTCACACCGCTTGAGATGACGATGGCGTACAGCGCATTCCCGAACGGCGGTATGCTCAACAAGCCGGTCTGCTACCAGAGGGTAGAGAACAGCAGCGGGAAGATCCTGCTGGTCGGCAAGAGCGAAAGCAAGAGGATCATTGATGAAGGCGTTGCATGGATCATGACGGATCTGCTCAAGTCCGTAGTCTCCGAGGGAGGCGGCGGAAATGCCCGTATTTCGGGCGTAGAGGTCGGCGGCAAGACCGGAACGACAAATGACAGGTTCGATATCTGGTTCGATGGTTTTACGCCAAAATACGCCGCTTCTCTGTGGATCGGCACTGACCTGAATGTCGAGATGGATTCGGGTTCGTGGGTCGCATCTTCACTGTGGGGCAAGATCATGAGGCAGGTCGCTGATATCCGCGAGGGCGAATACAGGGAGCAGCCGTCGAATGTCATTGAAATGGGCGGCGAATACTTCACGTCCGGAACTGAGCCGGAAGACGGCTACTACAGATACGGGTCGGGCGATGATGAAGAAGAGGAAGAAGAAACTGAAGAGGTCGAGGAAGTGGTCCCTGAAGTAGTTGAGCCTGAAACAGTAGTCCCAGGCGGATCCGGTGACAATGGCGGTTCGGGATCCGGCGATTCCGGCTCGGGCGGCTCCGGTGAGAGCGTTGACCCAGGCTCGGGAGGCGGTTCCGGTGAAGGCGGCGGCTCAAGTTCCGGCGATTCCGGTTCCGGTGATTCGGGCGGCGGCTCGGGCTCCGGCGATTCCGGCTCCGGTGACGGAGGCGGTGGTTCCGGTTCCGGCGATTCAGGATCAGGCAGCAGCGACGGCGGCGGATCCGGCTCAGGCGACAGCGGCGGGTCCGGCGGTGGCACTGGCGATTCCGGCGGGTCCGAAGGCGGCACAGAAAATAACGGTTAAAAGATCTTTCGGATTACTGGCGATCACAGCGGATCGCCGATGAATAGCGACAAACGGCATTAGTTTTGGCGATAACTATTAATTGCGAGGAGTTTCAAGCATGAAGAGTTTGCTTATCGGTGTAGCGGGCGGAACAGGCTCGGGAAAATCGACATTTACCAACAGGATCAAAGCGGCTTTTGGCGACAAGGTCTCCGTCATCTATTACGACAACTATTACAAAGCGCATGACGACATTCCTTTTGAAGTGAGGAAGGAGATCAACTACGATCATCCGGATGCATTTGAGACGGACCTGTTCATCGAGCACCTCCGCAAGCTCCGCGCGGGCGAGGCGATCGACTGCCCGGTGTACGATTACACGATCCACAACCGCAGCAAAGAGACCGTCCGGATCGAGCCGGCGCGCGTCATCATTGTTGAGGGCATCATGGTCCTCCAGAACAAAGAGCTCCGCGACCTCCTCGATATCAAGATCTACGTCGAAGCCGATGCAGACGAGAGGATCCTGCGGCGCGTGATCCGCGACGTCAAAGAGCGCGGTCGTGACGTCGAAGGCATCGCCAAACAGTACCTGACCACCGTCAAACCAATGCACTACATCTACGTCGAGCCGACAAAATACATGGCCGACATCGTACTGAACAGCGGCATGAACGACGTAGTGTTCGACGTGATCAAAGTCAAAATAGAGTCACTGCTGAATGAATAACAGGCGCAGCATCAAAATACACATTATGATCACTGCGGCTGTGATGGTGTTCATCTTCATACAGTCAGCGCTGCCGGACTACATGTCCGGAGCAGAGAGCAACGTCATAGTCAGGCTGATCACCGGACTCACAGGACTGGAAGCAGAACCTGTGAGTTTTGCTGTGAGGAAATGCGCGCACTTCACAGAGTACCTGGTGCTCGGGCTGTGCCTGATGCAGAATGCAATAGACCTGAATTTCCGGATTCCCTGGCCGGGGCTGGTCATTGCATGCCTGATCGGAGCAGCATACGCAGTTTCAGACGAGCTGCATCAGAGCCTGGTGGCAGGACGGAGCTGCGAAATCAGAGATATGATAATAGATGCAGCAGGAGTAGCAATGGGAGCAGAGATCCGCTTCTGGATATATAGTGCCCGGAGAAGAAAAACTTAAAAACCGGAACTATAAATAGATGGAATTGCGATATGGTTCCCATTTTGGAAAATAAATAAACGGGAACCATAAATACAGAGATTCTGGGCTCAATATGGTTCCCATTCTGAGAAATGAGCAAACGGGAACCATAAATACAAAGATTCTGGGCTCAATATGGTTCCCATTCTGAGAAATTAACAAACGGGAACCATAAATACAAAGAATCAGAGCTCAATATGGTTCCCATTTTGGGAAATAAATAAACGGGAACCACTGCGAGAATTCGGATTTCGTTTTGATCTGTAGAGTGGACTGATTTGAGATCCAAATAAGGTGCAATTCTGTTGTCAAAACATGTATTACTTTGTTTTTTTGCAAATAGTGATTATAATGCAGGAATTCGTGACAGGAGTGTTTGCACTGTTTGACATTTGATCATATCATTTGAGTATGATCAAAAAGACTGTTATTCAAATCAATAAAGCAATTCGGGCTCTTAGTGAAATGCTTAGGGTTCAGGAAGCGCGGGCACGGGAACTTGATGGATATGAGAATCGGATTCTTAAGAAACACCCTAGTTCACGTGGAAATGTTCACTATTGTTTCAGGGAGAAAGGGTTTAAGAATCACAAGTACCTAGGTACTGCTGAAAATGTAGAGGTCAACAAGATCAAGGAGGCTCATTACCTGAAGCTGTCCCGGAAGATTATTAAGAAGAACCTGGACGCGTTCAATAAGGTGATCCAGATGCTCGAAGATGTTGACTATGATTCGGTCAATGGCAAACTGCCGGAGATATACAGGGGTGCCAAACTGGATTTTGGCAATGCGGGGTCTGGCGACGAGCGATGCAGGATCTGGAAACAGAGGGCTGTGGCTTACAAGGCGAAGTTTGCTCCGTACAGACCGGAGGACCTTAAGTACAAAACGGTTGACGGCACTTGGGTGAGATCATATTCTGAAGTTGTGATCTATAATTTGTTGTTATACCTGGGGCTGACATTCGTGTATGAGTTGCCGTTGGTGACGAAAATCAGGAAGTTCCTGCCGGATTTTACGATCCTGTCGGAGAAGGACTATACGACAACGATCATTATTGAACATCAGGGAATGATGAGTGATCCGAAGTACCGGAACAAATTCCGTGACAGGGTATATGAATATCTCATGGCAGGGTATGTACAGGGTGTTAACATATTCTATACTTTTGATCTGTATGATAGTGGGGTTGATACGGATCCGGTGCTGGATATAATCAATTTGAAAATCAGGCCGCTGGACAGAGCGGCATAAATGACATAGCATTAAGGGCATAAAGCGTGAAGAAGGAGGGTATTTATGAAGGTAGTAATATTCATGGCTGACGGAATGGAGATGTGTGAGTGCCTGATCACTGTGGATCTGCTGAGACGCGCCGGAATTGAGGTGGTCACTGCCTCGATCGAAGGCAGGAGAGAAGTCGTTCCTTCGCACAAAGTTCCAGTCGTGGCTGATGTGCTTGTCGAAGACGTCGACTTCGATTCAGCTGAAATGATCATCCTGCCGGGCGGCAGAATTGGCACCGAGCATCTGGCAGCTTCGGAGATCGTCTGCGCTAAATGCAAGGAATTCGCTGCAAGCACAGGGGCTGCCAAAAGGAAATACGTAGCCGCAATATGTGCCGCTCCGTCGGTACTGTCCGGACTCGGTCTGATGGATGGCAGGAAAACAACGTGCCATCCGGATTTTGCCGAGAAAGTAGCCGCAGGAAACGCAGTTCTGACAGGCGAGAGCGTAGCAGTTGACAATAATATTATTACCGGCCAAGGCCTCGGAGCGACATTTGAATTCGCATTTCAGATCATCAGGACCCTTATGGATGAGGAACCTGTAGACAGAATAAAGCGCGCGATCTGCTACCGGGGTTGATCACAGCTCCAGCAGCTGTACCGGCTCACAGTTCAGGACCCGGGACAGCCTGACAATGTATTCGAACTGGGCTTTGTTGATATTCTTCTGCTGCTGCTCGTATTGCTGGATCGTGCGGAGAGGCACACCACTCGCAGCGGCTAGCTGGCTCTGGCTCAGACCATTACGGAGACGCATTTCTTTGAGATGCGTCTCTTTTGATGCGGCCGCAGGGGATACAGCAGTCTGTGACTTAGGAACTGCGGCCGCGCCGCGGGCTCTTTCAAACTCCGCGCGCAGCACTTCCGGGAACCTTGCATTGATCTCTTCGACCGCTGCGCGCCGTTCCTCACCACTCAGCATCCACGGCAAGTCATTCATAGCTTTGTCATGGTATTTCTCATAGAGACTTATGACATCAGGGACAGAAACGGCCGCTATGATCTCCCGGAATGAGCATCCGGTCGCGGCCTGCACCTGCGCCAGCGCATGGCCGGCCCAGAACTCTTTGCTCCGGCCAGTCGTGTTCCTCGGCGTGACCCGCTCATACTCGAGCCCGCAGCGGTCCATCACCTCGTAAGTCAGCTCGACACCCGATTTCCCAGTGACAGCCAACAAGTCTCTCCGCTCGAATTCCGCCGCGAGTCCCGTCGAAATGAACAAATCAAAGAACGCTCCCGCATTCCGATGCAGGCTGTAAACAGCGTGATCCAGCATCTTGCCGAGAGCCACGCAGGATCTTTCAATTATGAATGTGTTTATCTCATTTCGGTCCATAATTCTCTCACCGCAGCCTCGGATCATACGACTTGATCTCTTCCTCGAGGATCTGCGAAATGTACAATCCTTGTGCCGCATCTCTGCCAGCTTTGTTCCCGGCAACCGCAACGCCGCTTGTATCCTTCGCCGCTCCGCCGATCGCACCACCGACCGCACTCGCAATTCCCTCCAGCGCTTTGTATTCTCTGGCGATCCTGACAGGGTAGAGCTCGGAGCTCAGCGCGATCTTATACCCGTTGAACAGCAGCCGGTCGAAAGCGCGGTTGCTCTTGAGGACAAACTGCCTGCCGAGCCCGCTCATCCGCACTGCATCGTTCAGCTGCTGATACGAGATCTCGCCATTCAAGAAACTCTGCGCATACGCAAAATGCAGATCGTCTGCCCGGTATCCTACGATGCAGTCGTAGCTCTGATGGTCGATGCCGTAAGCTGTCCTGATGTAGTCGCGCGCCTGGTATGCCTGCGGCGTAAGGGTGTCGAACTCCCTGTAGTTGAGCAGGATGCCGAGCCAGTGCAGGATGCAGTACTGCGGGTTGTTGAGGTCGAGCGTACGCAGGCCGGAGTCATCCAGCTTGTAGCAGTTGATGTAACCGTCCCGGCTGCGGCCGACCGCCCACTGCCCGGCAAGCGCGCGGCTGTCCGTGCAGTAGAAACCAATGCCGTAATCATTGTAGGCATTGCCTGCGCCGAATTTCGGCGAGCGTATTATTCTCGATGAACCGTGGTAAAGTATCCTGATCATATGCTCTCAATTCGTACCCCAATTTACCTTATACCTATACCATACTCCTGTAGGAGTACAAAATCAATGATTTTGACCAGCGGCTATTTACCGCCCGTCGAACCGCATGATATAATCGCAGCGGTAAAACGAATAAACGTTGAAATTTCAACTCATATAGCACGATAAGGAGAATAAACGATGAGAGTAGTAATTCAGGATGATTATGATAAGATGTGCAAATGGGCAGCTGATTATATCGCTGACAAGATCAAGGCACACGAGGCCGGCCCTGAGGCTGACAGACCTTTCGTACTGGGACTTCCGACCGGTTCCTCGCCGATCGGCGTCTACAAGAACCTGATCGCCAAGAACGTTGCCGGCGAGCTGTCTTTCGCAAACGTTGTAACGTTCAACATGGACGAGTACCTCGGACTTCCTCACGAGCATGATCAGAGCTACTGGTACTTCATGCATGACAATTTCTTCGACCACCTCGTAGACATGAAGCCTGAGAACATCAACATCCTCAACGGTATGACAGATGATCCGGAAGGCGAGTGCGCACGTTATGAAGAGAAGATCGCCAGCTACGGCGGCATCGACCTGTTCATGGGCGGCATCGGAGTTGACGGACATCTCGCATTCAACGAGCCGTTCACATCACTGACATCCCGCACAGGTCTCCGCGACCTCACGACAGACACCAGGATCGTCAACTCGAGATTCTTCGGCAATGACCCTGAGAAGGTTCCTGCACAGGCACTGTCCGTCGGTATCGGTACCGTTACTGACAGCAAGGAAGTCCTCGTACTGATCAGCGGCCACAACAAAGCAAGAGCTATGGCAGCTGTAGTTGAAGGCGGCGTCAGCCAGAAGTGGACATGCTCCGCACTGCAGATGCACAACGGCGCTATCATCGCCTGCGACGAAGAAGCATGCGGCGAACTGACCGTCGACACCTATAAGTACTTCCTCGACATCGAGAGAGACCAGAGACTTTAATGGTCCGGAGACTCTAATAATAAGGAGAGAGAATAATGGGCAAATATTTCGGAACTGATGGTTTCCGCGGCGAAGCCAACAAGACCCTCACATTTGAGCACGCTATCAAGATCGGACGTTTCCTCGGCTGGTACTACGGCAAGAGACTGGACAAGAAGGCCAAAGTCGTCATCGGCAAAGACACCCGCCGTTCGAGCTACATGTTCGAATATGCGCTGTGCACCGGACTCATGGCAAGCGGCGCAGACGCTTACATCATGCACGTAACGACCACACCGTCCGTTTCCTATATCGCAAGAGTCGATGATTTTGACTGCGGTATTATGATCAGTGCTTCCCACAATCCGTACTATGACAACGGCATCAAGATCGTCAACAACAACGGCGAGAAGATGGACGAAGAGACACTGCTGAGGATCGAATCCTTCATCGACGGCAAACTCGAGCTGCCTCTCGCAGAGCGCGACGAGATCGGCCGCACAGTCGATTACGTCAGCGGACGTAACAGATACATCGGATACCTGATCTCGATGTCCAAGTACAGCTTCAAGGATATGAAGGTCGGTCTGGACGTTGCGAACGGTGCAGCATGGCAGATCGCAAGAGGCGTTTTCGACGCACTCGGCGCCAAGGTCTATGTCATCAATGACGAACCGGACGGGTACAACATCAATACAAACTGCGGTTCGACACACATCGAGCAGCTGCAGAAGTTCGTAGTCGAGAAGGGCCTGGATGTCGGTTTCGCATATGACGGCGATGCTGACCGCTGCCTCTGCGTAGACGAGAAGGGCAACGTCGTTACCGGTGACCACATTCTCTACATCTACGGTCTCTACATGAAGGAGAGAGGCAAGCTCCTCAACAACAAAGTCGTTACGACTGTCATGTCCAACTTCGGTCTGTACAAAGCCCTCAAGGCTGCCGGCATCGAGTATGACCAGACCAAAGTCGGCGACAAATACGTATACGAGAACATGGTCGAGACCGGCAACCGTATCGGCGGTGAGCAGAGCGGCCACATCATCTTCACCAAGTATGCGACGACCGGTGACGGTATTCTCACATCGATGAAGATCATGGAAGTCATGCTGGCGAAGAAGAAGAAGCTCAGCGAGCTGGCTGCTCCTGTTGTATTCGTTCCGCAGGTCCTCAAGAACGTAAGAGTCAAGAGCAAAGAAGCCTGCATGAGCGACCCTGACGTACTGGCAGCTGATAAAGCAGCCAAAGAGGCTCTCGGCGATACCGGCCGTACACTGCTGCGTGAATCCGGCACAGAGCCAGTTGTCCGTGTCATGGCAGAGAGCGACAGCGAAGAAGTCTGCGAGAAGTTCGTAGACAAGATCATCGATGTCATCCGCGCTAAGGGACATCTCGTAGAATAATGGGCGGCGGCACAGACCGCTGCCGGATCAATGGATCCGATCTTACAAGATCATTCATAGTCTTATACAGAAGCCGCATCCGATGCGGCTTTTGTTATGCAGAGAATCAATCACTCGCAACTGAACAAAAGCTTGACAGGTTTAAACCGCGGTATAAAATTAAGTATAGAGATCAACAACAGCTCCGGGAGGGCACATATGACACAGGTTACAGAGAGACTCCGCAGACTGCGGGAGCTTATGCAAGAGCGTGGGATCGACGCTTACGTCGTTCCGACTGCGGATTATCATCAGAGTGAATACACGGGCGAATTCTTCAAAGCCCGCGAATACATAACAGGTTTCACAGGATCGTACGGCACTGCAGTGATCACTGCGGAAGACGGGGGACTGTGGACAGACGGCAGATATTTTACGCAGGCTGAGAACCAGCTGAGCGGCAGCGGCATCCGCCTCATGAAGCTGTTCGTCGACGATACACCGTCGGTCACAGAGTGGCTCGTTCAGAATGTTCCGGAAGGCGGCAAAGTCGCTTTTGACGGCCGCATCATGTCCATGGGAGAAGGCAGGGAGATCGAAGACGCGCTCGCTGCTAAGGGTATCAGCATCGACTTTATGGCCGACCTGATCGGCGAGATCTGGGATGACAGACCGCCGCTTTCCTGCAAACCGTGCTTCTTCCTCGAAGAGAAGTGGACCGGCGAGAGCACTGCGCACAAGCTCGGGAGAGTGCGTGACAAAATGACTAAGTGCGGCGCGACAGTCCACGTGCTGGCGTCACTCGATGATATCTGCTGGCTACTCAATATCCGAGGCGATGATATCGATTTCTTCCCGCTGGTGCTGTCATACTGCCTGGTATGGCATGACCACGCGGATATCTATATTGATGAGCGCAAACTCGACCAGAGGATCCGTGACGAGTTCGCAGCCTGCGATGTGAGGATCCACGCGTATAACGACATCTATGAGGATGTGAGCAGGATCGGTGCAGAGGAGACGGCGATGATCGACCCGATGAAGCTGAACTACGCACTTTACAAGTCACTGGCTTGCAAAGTCACGGAAGCGCCGAATCCATCCATCCTGATGAAGGCGATGAAGAACCCTGTAGAGATCGCCAATATCCGCAATGCCGAGCTCAAGGACAGCGTGGCGCTGACCAAATTCATCTGCTGGGTCAAGAACAACTACGACAAGACCGAGATCACCGAGCTCAGCGCGTCGGCCAAGCTCACGTCCTTCAGAATGGAGCAGGAAGGCTATATCCGCGATTCGTTCGAACCGCTGCAGGCATTCGGTGAACACGCCGCTATGATGCATTATTCGCCGTCTGAGGCGACCGATGTCGTCCTCAGGGAAGGCGGGATGCTGCTCTCCGATACCGGAGGCGGTTACTATGACGGGTCCACAGATATCACCAGAACGACGGTCCTGGGGCACATCAGCCCTGAACTGAAGAAGTACTACACAGCTGTATTCCGCGCTGTGCAGCACCTCAGTTCCGCCAAATTCCTGTACGGAAATCACGGGTGGTCGCTCGACGTCCTCGCGCGTGAGCCGATCTGGGAGCTGGACTTAGACTATCAGTGCGGGACAGGCCATGGATTTGGCTATCTCGGGAGCATCCACGAGCCGCCGACAGGTTTCCGCTGGTACATCGTTCCTTCCAAGAACGAGCACCATCAGTTCGAGGAGGGCATGTGTGTCACGATCGAGCCGGGGATCTATGAGGAAGGAGATTTTGGCATCAGGATCGAGAACAATGTCGTCACGGTCAAGGGCGAGAAGAACAAATACGGGCAGTTCATGCATTTCGAGGATCTGACCTTCGTTCCGATCGACCTCGACGCGATCGATCCGGAGGAACTGACCAGAGCCGAGAGAGAATGGCTCAACGATTATCACAGCAAATGCTATGACAAACTGTCGCCGTTCATGACGGATGACGAACGGGAATGGCTCAGAGAGTATACGAGAGCGATCTGACGGTAGAGGAACAGAAAGGACAGGCAACAGGATGAACACAGGTATCAAGGAGAAGATCATCGATGCGGCTTGGGATCTCTTCCGCGAGAAGGGGTTCGGAGACACGACGATCAACGATATCATCCGGCAGGCGGGGATATCCAAAGGCACTTTCTATTACTATTTCAGGAGCAAAGACAATATGCTCGATACGCTGGCCGTGATCCTTGACAGGGAATACGAGAAGCTCGACGCTGAACTGCCTGACGACATGGACGCGTTCGACAAGCTGGTGCTGATCAACTATGTCGTCCACTCATTCATCAACGACAATATTGACTGCAATCTGATCGCGTATCTGTATTCCTCGCAGATCATCAAGACCCAGTCATCGAGTCTGCTCGACAGAAACAGATATTATTTCAGATTCCTTGAGAAGATCATCGAGCAGGGAATGGCGAGAGGAGAGCTCACGACCGAACTATCGGTCTCGGAGACCATCAAGTTCTACGGACTCGAGGAGAGAGCGCTGGTAACAGACTGGTGCATGAACAACGGCAACTATCATCTCGGAGAATACAGCAGGAAGATGTTCCCGCTGATGATCTCCTGCCTCAGGAAGGCAAAATAGGGCACAAATAAAAAAAGCGTTGAGATCACTCAACGCGGAAATGCCTGGAGCTGTATCTGTACAGCAGTATACTTGCGACTATCGCGCAGATGCTGATGACCTGGGCCTGTTTGAACGGGCCGATCATCAGGCTGTCTGTACGGAGAGCTTCGACGAAGAACCGTTCAATGGAATACAGGATACCGTACAGAGCGAGCGTCTGGCCATGTGCCTGGCGCTTATTCTTATCCCACCAGGTGAGGAAGAAGAACAGCAGCAGACACCAGATCGACTCGTACAGGAAAGTAGGGTGGACCTTGACGCCATCAACCATGATGCCCCACGGGAGGTCGGTCGGACCACCGTGAGCTTCTCCGTTGAAGAAGTTGCCCCATCTGCCGATCGCCTGTGCAAGAGCGACATTCGGAATCATGACGTCGAGCATGTTGAGCGGGTTGATGCGCTTGTGCAGGCAGACACAGACAACAGCCGTGATACCGAAGATCAGGCCGCCGTGGATCGCCAGTCCGCCGGCACGGATATTGAAAACATCTTTCAGCGAATGGTAGTATTCCAGGTTGAACAGAACGTAATATAATCTCGCTCCGAGGACGCCGATCGGGAGGAGCCACAGCGAAGCGTCGAGGACATCGTCCTCGGTGATGTTGTGAGTGTGCGCACGCTTTGCTGATAAGATCACAGCGAGGAGCATGCCAAATGCGATGAGAACGCCGTACCAGCGTACTTCGATATTTCCGACTGTAAATGCGATAGGATCAGGATGTCCCATAATGCCTCCATGTTGAACTGAAATTTAAAAATCACTGCGTAAGTATATCATATTTTTTCGGAAATTGTTGACATCCGAGCATAGTTTTGTTAATATAATCAAGCGCGACTTTGAAAGAGGTTTTCGCAACGTGGCGGCGTAGCTTAGTTGGCTAGAGCGTCCGGTTCATACCCGGAAGGTCACTGGTTCAAGTCCAGTCGCCGCTACCAAGAGGGCGCATAGCTCAGCTGGGAGAGCACCTGCCTTACAAGCAGGGGGTCATAGGTTCGAGCCCTATTGCGCCCACCAGAATTTTGCGGCCGGGTAGTTCAGCTGGTTAGAATGCCAGCCTGTCACGCTGGAGGTCGACGGTTCGAGCCCGTTCCCGGTCGCCATTTTCTACGGATTGCGGTGGGTGTCGTCAAGCGGTTAAGACCCTGGGTTGTGGCTCCAGTATTCGTGGGTTCGAATCCCACCATCCACCCCAATTTCCCTTTGATACACTGCTGTAAGTGTGATACAATGAATACTGCTGATGGGGTATAGCCAAGCGGTAAGGCAACGGATTCTGATTCCGTCATTCGTAGGTTCGAATCCTACTACCCTAGCCAAGAACTGCAATGCCGGGCCGATGTCCGGCATTGTGGCGACATAGCCAAGTGGTAAGGCACGAGTCTGCAAAACTCTGATCCCCGGTTCAAATCCGGGTGTCGCCTCCATAGAGACTGCTGTGCAGTCTCTTTTTTTCGATATGAAAGTACTGTATAATGTTCTCTGTTATACAGTGCTAACTCAGGTATAATAATTGATCTCCGAAGGAGGGCAGGACAATGAACAAGAGAACAAGATCAAGGATCGCCTTACTGCTTGCGGGTGTTCTGATCACTATGATGATCGCTACTGGCTGCAGGAGCGGTGAGAACGGGGAAGTGTACGTCTACAGCTACGGCGATTATTTCGATCCGGAACTGATAGAAGATTTCCAGGCTGAGACAGGCATACATGTTGTCCTTGATACATATGATACAGCTGAAGAAATGTATACGGTCATCGAGAACGGTGCTACGTCCTATGACGCGATCTGCACTTCGGATTATATGATCCAGAAGATGATCAATAACGATATGCTGGCTGAGCTGGATAAGAGCAATATCCCTGAACTCGCCAATATCGATGATATTTACATGGAGAAATCCGAACTGTTCGATCCGGGCAATACCTACTCCGTGCCGTATCAGGCAGGTGTTGCAGGCATCCTGTACAACACCGAGATGGTAGGAGATGAAGAGATCGATTCATGGGAAGATCTCTGGAACGAGAAGTTCAGCGATCATCTGGTCATGCCGGACAGTGTCAGAGATGCTTTCATGATCTCACTGAAGAAGCTCGGATATTCTCTGAATTCCACAGACGAGAAAGAGATCAGTGCTGCTGCTGATGAGCTGATCAAGCAGAAGCCTATGGTATATAAGTACGCGAATGACTCTGCGAGAGATCTGCTGGCTGACGGGTCCGCTTCGATCGGTGTAGTCTGGAACGGCGAGTATATGTATACCAAGGATCTCAATGATGACGTTGAGTTCGTCGTACCTAAGGAGGGATCAGAGTTCTTCATCGATTCCTGGATCGTTCCTAAGGATGCTGCCAACAAGAAGAACGCTGAGCTCTGGATCAACTTCCTGTGCAAGGCCGAAGTAGCTGCGCAGAACTTCGATTATCTGTACTACACATGTCCTAACAAGGCGGCATATGAGCTCATAGACGCAGAATATCTTGATAACGAGGCTATTTTCCCAAGCAATGATACTCTTTCAAGATGTGACTCTCTCACTATGCTTGATGATACGTTCATGGATCTCTACAGCAATTACTGGAAACAGGTCAAGGCCAATTAAGCTGAGATAGTCAGGGTACCGCGGGATGGATTTCTTCAGGATACCGGCGTCGCCGGAGAAGAGAAAGAGATATTTCGAGAGGATCGCGCTGATCATAGGGGGCAATATTCTTTTTGCGGTCGGAGTCAATATGATCATATCTCCGATGAACCTCTACAGCAGCGGATTTACGGGCATGTCGATGCTGATCAGGATGTTCCTGGTCGACTTTCTGCATTTCCCGCAGATCCCGGGCGTGGATTATCTCGGTATCGTTTATTACATACTCAACGTACCGCTGTTCGTCCTCGGGTATAAAGTGCTCGGCAGAGATTTCTGCATCACTTCGATGATCTCGATCGGCATCGCTTCTCTCGCGATGGCACTTGTACCGGTCGTCAGCAAGCCAATCTTCGATGATTATCTGACCGCGTGCCTGGTCGGAGGACTGGTGTCCGGAACAGGCGCGGGGATCGTCCTCAAAGGCGGGACTTCCGGCGGAGGGCAGGACATCATCGGGATGGCTTTGTCCAAGACCCATCCGAATTTCAGTGTCGGAAAGATCTCGATCGCCATCAACTGTGTGATCTACGGGATCTGCTTCTTCCTGTTTGACATCCAGACCGTCGTGTATTCGATGATCTACGCTGTTGTCAACGCGCTGGCGCTGGATTACCAGCACACGCAGAATATCAACGTGCAGGTAATGATCTTTACGAAGAAGGAAGGCATCAGCGAGAAGATCCTGACAGAGATCCGGAGGGGACTCACATACTGGAAAGGCGCAGGAGGGTATACCAACGAGGATACCTACATCATCACGACGATGGTGACGAAATACGAACTGCCTGAACTGATCACGAAGGTCAGGGAAGTGGATCCTGACGCGTTCGTGATGGTGAACGAGGGCACCAAGATCTTCGGGAATTTCGAGAAGCGCTTTACGGAATAACGGCAGATAAGCAAAAACCCGGGCTGCTCAGCAGTCCGGGTTTTGTCATGCGTCATATATGGAAGATGATCAGTCAGCGTTCGTTGCGAGCTTAGATGCAGCTTCTTCCTCAGCCGCCTGCTTGTCCAGGAAGCTGGAGATAGGGATCTGCTCCAGCCTGCCGAAGTACTTGAGATAGTCTTCTTTGTATGTGTTGATGTATTCCTCCTGGTTGGAGTGGTGGAGATCGTGGATGTAGGTGTGCTCGTTACCGAAGATCTCTGTGTGCTCTCCCTCGAGGATGTATATCGCGATATCGCTGCATTTATCTGAGATATGCTCGATATTCGTCAGGATCGCCTGATAGTGGATGCCTCTGATCGCATCACACAGATGGTTGACCATCCTGTAAACATGTCTGCCGTTCATATCCTCGATCAGGTCGTCGATGACCTCTTCGAGAGGCTCGACCTTGGCAGCAAGCTCCATGTTCTTATATCTGTATGCTTCTGTTACAGTATCGAGGATCTCGTAGATAGCATCAAATGCGATCCTGAGCTCTTCCATTGCGTTAGTGGAGAATTCAGCATTTGCTGCTCTTAGTTTCTCGATCTCCTCGTTGATATTGACAGCGAGGTCTCCGATCCTCTCATAGCAGATCAGAGCCTTAAGGACTGAATTCTGCTTCCTGTTGTCTACTTCTCTCGTGACATGCGGTGACAGGTTAACGACGTAACCGTTGGCTGCATCGATCATCCTGTCGAGGAGATTTTCTCTCTCCTCGATGCGCTGAGAGCGCTTAGGGTCATAATCGAACAGCTGCTTGACGCATGCGTCGAAGTTGTGCCTTGCGATCTCGCTCATCTCCAGGACGACGCCGTCAACCATATCAAGGGCGAGAGCAGGTGATTCGAAGAGACGTTCGTCGAGTGCATCCAGTGCTGCGATCGCATTCTTGTCTTCATCTGCGATCGGCTCGTCATGAACGAGGGCGACAGAGATCTTCTCGAAGAGAGGAGTCAGCGGGAGGAGCACGACAGCAGGTACGAGTCGGAACAGACCGTGCATGTTCGCTACGCCTCCGGAGTTGAGTGTCGAGGTCCAGATCTCATCGCTCAGCAGTCCCGTCGACCTGGTGATCGCGATGAGTGCGGCGATAAGGACCGCTGCGAAAACATTGTAGACGATGTGTACGACTGCGGTACGGCGCTGATTCGGTTTTGCGCCGATGCGGCTGACGAGGTAAGTCGTCAGACAGTCTCCGATATTGACACCGATGATGACAGCGAATACTTCCTGGAAGGATACTCCGATCGAACTGGCGATAGACTGTATGATACCGACAACAGCGGATGAACTTTGGACGACTCCCGTGACGAGGATACCTGACAGGAAGCCAAGCAGATAGTTGTTGCCGAATGCTGTCAGCAGGCTGCTCAGCTGCTCGCCGAATCCCGCAACGACGCCACTCATGTAGATCAGTCCCATGAACAGGATACCGAATCCGAATGCGATGTTGCCGATGGTGTCAGACGAGCTGCTCCTTACGAACATGATCATTACGATTCCGATGACCAGTGCGAGAGGAGCAAGGTTATCTGCCTTGAAGAAGTAGAGCGGGCTTTCCATGCCGGAGCTGACGTCCATGAGTCTGATGATCTGGGCGGTGATCGCGGTTCCGACGTTGGCACCGAGAACGATCCCGATCGACTGATGGAAGGTGAGAAGACCTGCACCGACCAGACCGACCGTGATAACGATCGTAGCTGTTGAGCTCTGTATGATACAGGCTACCAGCATTCCCAGCAGGAATCCCATGAACGGCTTGTTGGTGACACGGGCGAGGGCAGTCTTCATAGCGCCGCCGGACGAGCTCTTGAGTCCGTTGCCCATGACTCGCATACCGTAGAGGAACATAGCAAGTCCTCCAAGGAACGCTATGATAGTATAGAAAATTGCCATATTATATATAAACCTCCAGTTTGATGATGATTATGGAGCGGGGTGAAGACGGGCATAGCTGATAAATGCCGAATTGCACCCATATATATTATATGTATAGAATGCAAACTAGTAAAGACAGATATGTGTAAATGTTATACTGACTGTTGACTTAATCCTACCGAAGTGGTAGGATTTGTCGGGGAAAGGAGGGAACTCATTATGATGGTTTCAACCAAGGGCAGATATGCTCTGACGGTCCTCGTCGATCTTGCCAGGAATTCCGGCGAAGGATATGTATCTCTTGCGGATATCGCTGAGAGAGAACACCTTTCAATGAAGTATCTGGAGAGCATCATCTCGATGCTGAACAAGGGCGGTATGCTCGAGAGCCTGAGAGGCAAGAACGGTGGATACAGGCTGGCCAGAGAGCCTAAGGACTACAATATCAGTGAGATCCTCGTCCTGACAGAAGGCACACTGGCGCCGGTCAACTGCATCATCAGTCCCGGAGTACAGTGCGAGAAGGCGGCTACATGCAGTACGCTGCCTCTATGGGCGGGGCTGGATAAAGTAATAGAGAATTACCTCAGCAGCATCACGCTTGAGGATATATTAACAGGCAACCGCAGGAAGATGCTCGGCGACTACTGCGATAGCTGTGATACACAACAGGAGGAGAATTGATGAAAGTTTATGCTGACAATGCGGCAACGACATATCTGAGCAAGACTGCCAGAGACAAGCTGATCGAGTGCCTTGACAATTTCAACGGCAATCCTAACAGTCTTCATACTGACGGCCAGCGCACTCAGGAAGTGCTTGATGAAGCAAGGGAGATCGTTGCAGGATGTATCAATGCGAGATTTCCTAATGAGATCTATTTCACTTCGGGCGGATCCGAGGCAGACAATCAGGCTCTGCTGAGTGCTGCGAGAGGACTGGCGGCCAAGGGCAAGAAGCACCTGATCACGCTCAATATCGAGCACCATGCGATCCTTCATACCATGGCCAAACTCGAGAAGGAAGGATTTGAAGTGACGTATCTCAAGCCGCAGAGGAATGGCATCGTGGATGTCGCGGACGTTGAGGCGGCAATCAGAGACGACACTGCGCTTGTATCGATCATGTTCGCCAACAATGAGATGGGCGCGATCCAGCCGATCCCGGAGATCGGCGCGCTTTGCAAGGCGAAGGGCGTTTTGTTCCATACAGATGCTGTTCAGGCAGCAGCTCATCTGCCGATCGATGTGCAGGCAATGAATATCGATATGCTGTCGATGTCAGGACACAAATTCCACGGACCTAAGGGCGTCGGCATCCTGTACGCGCGCAACGGCATCCGCCTGGTCAACGTGATCGAGGGCGGTGCTCAGGAGAGAGGTAAGAGAGCGGGCACGGTCAACGTTCCGGGCATCGCTTCCATGGCTGTCGCACTCAAGGAAGGCTGCGATCATATGGAAGAGAACATGAGCAAGGTAAGGAAGCTCAGAGACAAGCTCATCGCAGGTCTGGACGATATCCCGTATTCACAGCTGAACGGTGATCCGGTGAACAGACTTCCGGGCAATGTCAACTATTCATTCGAGGGTGTTGAGGGCGAGAGCCTGCTGCTGCATCTTGATATGCTCGGCATCGAATGCTCTTCCGGCTCAGCATGTACAAGCGAATCCCTGGATCCGTCGCACGTTCTGACCGGCATGGGAGTTCCGGTCGAAGCCGCGCACGGTTCGCTGAGATTCAGCCTTGACTATGAGAATACAGAAGAACAGGTCGATTACATCATCGATAAGGTGCATGATGTAGTAGCGCTCTACAGGAGCATGTCACCTTACTGGGAAGACCTTGAGAAGGGTATCAGAGAACACTGCATACCGGAATAAATTGCCGGGATCACATACAGATAATAAGTTTTAGGGTTTGAAAGGAGCATCATAATATGTCACTGTATACAGATAAAGTAATGGATCATTTCGAGCATCCGCGCAATGTCGGAGTCATTGAGGACGCTGACGGGATCGGTGAGGTAGGAAATCCTCTCTGCGGAGATATCATGAAGATGTATATCAAGGTAGAAGACGATAAGATCGCAGATGTCAAGTTCAAAACATTTGGCTGCGGCAGCGCTATCGCTACCAGTTCGATGGCTACTGAGCTCATCAAGGGCAAAACTCTCGACGAAGCTCTCGAGCTCACCAACAAAGCAGTCGTTGAAGCACTCGACGGTCTTCCTGCACGTAAGATCCACTGCTCTGTCCTCGCTGAAGACGCGATCAAGGCAGCACTCGTTGACTATTACACCAAGTCCGGTAAGGAAATGCCGGAGAGCCTGGTAGGATTCGAGCCGCATGAGGATTAGGGTCTGCGATAGCCGGCCGGTCCTGCATTGAGATTTTTGATACGTCAGATAAAGTCCGTCTGTGCTGTAAGGCGGACTTTTCAACTGTTTGGGGGCTTGTATATTTAATGTACAACAATTTCCCTTTTTGTAATGTATAATATAAACGATTCTGGAACAGTGTGGTTTTTTATGAAATTACACAATAGCCGGAGCAAGGAGACAAATTGATGAGAGAGAAGAAGGTAATGAAGCTTGCTTCAAGGGGCAAGAGATTCGGGGCAGCCTGCATTGACGCAGTCGTACCGGCCCTGTCGATGATCATTTGGTTCATCGCGATGATCGCACTCATGATTACATTCCGGACGAACAGCGGATTCGGCAACGGGTTCAATGATCCGTATTATAATTATGGATACGGATACGGTTATGGATACGACAGCAGAGGCACCGGCGGATTGGTGGCCGCGCTCCTGATCCCTATGATCCTTATGGTGATCTATATGGTGGTCCAGGTCGTGATGTTCACCAAGTCCAAGACGATCGGCAAAGCCGCTCTCGGACTTCAGGTGGTATCCAGTGAGAACGGTGAACCGATCGGATTCTGGAAGATGCTCTTCAGAGAGTGGTTCGTGAAGGTCGCTTCAGGTTCCGTATTCCTGCTGGGATACATCTGGGTGCTGATCGACGACAAGAACAGAGGCTGGCACGACAAGATCCTGGATACATACGTAGTAGACCTCAAGGAATCCGAACAGCTGAACCAGAGATCACAGGCACAGGCACGCAGCCGCGCGCAGGCACCGGCATACACACAGGCACCGAAACCAGCGCCGAAGCCGGCACCACAGCAACCACGTCAGACAACTGTACAGCCGGCAGCCTCAACATCAGCACCGATGCCGAAACCACCAGTAGTACAGGCCAAGACAGCGGCACAGTCACAGGCTGCACCTTCGGCACAGTCGCAGACCTCCGCAAAGGATTTGGCACAGAGCAGTGTCTCCGAGCCAAACATTCCGGAGCCACATCATCCATCCTTAGTCGATGAGATCAAAGATGTTCTCGATGATGCCCCGGTCGTAGTTGCAGGAGCAGCCACACTGGAAGACATGAAAGACGATACGGCAGTTCAGGAGAACGTTCTTGAAATAGCGACCGAAGTAGTCCGGACAGCAGAGACCGCAGCCGCAGCCGCAATCGAAGAACAGGCAGCAGCCGAGACCGATGAACAGCCAGCAGCCGAGACCGATGAACAGCCAGCAGTTGAGGTTGAAGAACTCAAGACTGATGAAGCCGAAGAGGCCGAGGCAGATACCGCTGAGGAAGAACATAAAACTACCGCCGAAACAGGAGAATAGAATGGGCAAGAGCAGAGCTGCTAACAGGGAACGACTATCCCACGATATATTTAAACTGACTTTCGACACTGACGACTGCAGGTTCACTGGTCCGGGACAGTATGCTCTGATCCGAGTAGGCGGAGTATTCAGACCATATCAGGTATGTGATTATGACAGCGACCGTTTTACCATCGTTTTCAAAGAAGATGGCAGGGGCGGACAGGATCTCCTCGCACTGAATCATGACTCGGTAGTCGAGACGGTAACAGGGCTCGGAAATGGATTTGACGTAGATGCCGTGCCGGACGGAGCGGTTTTGGCAGCAGATTCCATGGGAGTCTCGGAAATGCTGGAACTCGCCAGAGCACTGCTGATGAGAGGCAAGAATTACAAAGTCGTTCTCGGGTACACGAACAAAGACAACATCTTCATGATCGACTCGTTCCGAGTCATCTGCAATGAGATCGAGGTCGTGACACTCGACGGCAGCAACGGCAGAGAAGGCCGGCCATACGATGTGATCCGGAACGCTGATTATGTTTGTGCCAGCGGATCACCGGGGATGCTCAAAGAACTGGCAGCAAGATGCGCCAACGGGCAGTTCAGCCTCAGCGACATGATGCTCAGGACCGCCGACGAGGGAGGGGACTTCCGCGTCGAGACGACCGAAGGCGACAAGAGATGCGTCGGCGACGGCCCGGTCTTCGACAAGAACATAGTAGTGTGGGATACACTTTCACTCGACAGGTGGAACAGATCCGCATACTGACACGCATACAGTTCCGCATACGGAAACGCATACAGACAAGCATTCATAAACATATACACGAATACGTTAACTACAGAATACCCTCAGACAGAATCATGTCAGAGGGTATTTTGCAAGCACACATTTTCAAGAACCAAATAGCCAGGCATAATCAATATGCCTCAGCAAGACAAATCATCACCAATTCAGCAGCCACAGCCATAACCATAACCATAACCATTTATGCCTTTGCAGAACAAATCATTCTCAATTCGACCGACACACCCAGACCCCTTATGCGTGGCTGAATCCTTTATAGTTCCGGATCAGCTTAAATTACAAACGGGAACTATAAATGAGCCTGAAAAAGAGTAGATATAGTTACAGTTCAGCAGGAATTCAAAATGGGAATTATAAGTGAGCCTGAAATAGTGCGGATATAGTTCCGGAATGAGAATAGATTAGAACGGTAACTATATCATGAGCAAAATCGACCGAAATATAGTTACGGAATGAGAAAGATTTAAAACTGTAACTATATGAGGAGGTTTCGCATCGGTGATCTGCGGCTGACAATAAAAAGGCCCTCAAACGTAATCGAATGAGGGCCTTATGTGTTGCTGGAATTGCTGTCCTAGCCGGATGTGTTTGATGTGTTGTCTGCTGTTCCGGCTTGTGCTGAAGTATCTGATGTTCCGCTTGCTGTGTCTGCAGCGCTGCCTTGAGCACCTGCTTCTGTGGATGTACCAGCTGCGCCATTTGCAGCTCCGGCTTCAGTGGATGTGTCTTGCACACTGTTTGCAGTGCCATTAGCAGAGCCATTGGCTTCGCTGCTTGCTGTGTCATTGGCTTCGCCGCTTGCTGCGTCTCCGGCTGTGCCGCCTGCAGATCCATCTGTTGTTCCGTCTGTTCCTGCAGCAGGTTCGTACAGAGTTCTGAATGTATCATCTATGGCGTTTGCGATCGCTTTGGCATTGTTCTCGAGGTTATTGTCAAAGAGTTCATTGTCATGCATGTTGCTGAGGAACCCGACTTCAACGAGACAGGATGGCATCTTCGAGTAAGCATTCTCGTCGTAATCTTCCTCGGTGCTCTGAAGAGTACCTGCCCGGACACTCCTTAAAGTGAAGCCTTGAGCGGCAAGATTCCTGAGGATATTAGTTCCGAGGAGGCGCGACTCGGCGTTGTTGTCTTTCGGGATGAAAGCCTCGACACCATCACCGCCGGTATCAGCTTTGTTCCTGTGTATGGAGACCATGAGCTGGGCGCCGCATTCGTTTGCCATCTCACCGCGCCTGATGCGGTCAACGTCTTCGTCTTCCGTATGGGACATGAAGACCTGAAATCCAGCCTCTTCCAGATAGGTCCTTACCGCAAGCGCGAGTCTGAGAGTATCTTCTTTCTCATATCTGGCGCCATTGCCGGAACCCGGATCCTTGCCGCCGTGGCCCGGATCGATGAAAATGATGCCGCGCGGGGGAGTGTTCTCCGCCACGATAGTGTCGATCTGTCCTTTGATAAAATACACGGCCAAAGCGATCAGTACGAGTACGATCAGGATCGTGATCCTGCGCCTGGTCCGAAGTTTGCGCTTCTTCTTAATCTTCTGCTGTCTCAGTATCTCGCGGATCTCTGCGTCTGTCAGCTGCATCGAATACCTCACTAAACAACTCATCAAACAATTCATCTGATCAATTTTCTCTCTAATAATAGATGAAAACACCCTAATAATCAATTGATATGGTATACTTATAAGGTCAGACAGGGCGGTGTGCCATAAGTTATCGCATCACTTATGAATAATCGCTGTTGACAATGTGCTCCGACGGTAGTATTATTTACACGTTGTGGACTTAATTGAGCACAACAAGAATATACAGACGTCAGGAGGTGAGACAAGAATATGGCACAGGTTATCGTCAGAGAGAACGAGAGCTTAGAGAGCGCTCTTAAGAGATTTAAGAGATCTTGTGCTCGCGATGGCGTCATGGCAGAGCTTCGCAAGAGAGAGCACTACGAGAAACCAAGCGTAAGACGTAAGAAGAAGTCTGAAGCTGCTCGTAAGAAAGCACGTAAGTATTAATAACAGACATCATGATGCGAACTCCGGCCGGACGTTCGCATTTTGTTTACAGGACGATTTTGCTTAAGAGAGGAGATCAAAATAATGGGACTTAAGGAACAGCTGATGGCGGATTACAAAGATGCTATGAAGAACGCTGATACTCTTCGCAAGAACACCGTCAACATGGTGAGAGCAGCGATCAAGCAGTATGAAGTCGATCAGAGAGTATCACTTGACGATGACGCAGATATCGTCAAGATCATCAAGAAGCAGGTCAAAATGAGAACCGACGCGCTCAGCGACTTCGCGAAGGCCGGAAGAGACGACATGGTCGAAGCTTACAAGAAGGAGATCGAGATCCTTGAAGGTTATCTTCCTGAAGAGATGTCAGCTGAGCAGATCGCAGACAAGGTCAGAGAGATCGCTGCAGACCTCGGGATCACAGACGGCATGAAGAACATGGGCAAACTGATGAAAGCTGTAATGGCCGAGCTCAAGGACGCAGCTGACGGTTCCCAGGTCAACAAAGCTGTCAAGGATTTCCTGAACGGCAAGCAGGACTGATCAGACCGGAACGAGCAGAGGTTATATGACAGAATACAAAATAGAAATTCCTGAAGGCATCAACATACAGGACCTTTTCGGCAATTACGATTCCAATGTCAGAGCTGTAGAGAAGCTCACGGGAACGGAAATGACACTCAGAGACGGGGCTCTTATCCTCAAAGGCAAGGACCCCGATCTTGCTATGCGCATCGTAGGCAGACTGATCAACGCACTCTCTCTGGAGCCGGGCATGGATCCGCAGAGACTCAATTACATCATCGAGATGGAAGCCAACGGCAAGGAATTCGATGAGAAAGCCGCTTCCCGCGACATCATTTGCTATACGCATACAGGCAGACCGCTGAGGCCGAAGACCCAGGCACAGAAAGATTACGTCGATAATATCCGGAACACGGATATGGTCTTCGGGATCGGACCTGCAGGTACAGGCAAGACATATCTGGCATGCGCCATGGCGATCAATGCCTATAAGAACAAAGAGATCGAGAGGATCATCCTGACAAGACCTGCGGTAGAAGCCGGCGAGAGGCTGGGTTTCCTCCCGGGCGATATGCAGGAGAAAGTCGATCCGTATCTCCGCCCGCTGTATGACGCACTGTACGACGTGCTTGGAATCGATGCTGCGGCCAAACTCAGAGAGAAGGGCGTCATCGAAGTCGTTCCTCTCGCGTACATGAGAGGCCGTACACTCGACAACGCGTTCATCATTCTCGATGAAGCGCAGAACACGACCAGAGAACAGATGAAGATGTTCCTGACGCGTATGGGATTCAATTCCAAGGTCGTCGTCACAGGTGATATCACACAGATCGACCTCCCGAGCGGGACCGTATCAGGGCTCAAGGAAGCCAGGAAAGTCCTGACAGGAGTCGAAGGCATCCGATTCAATTACTTTACCGAAGTGGACGTCGTAAGGCATGAGCTGGTCAAGAGGATCATCAAAGCCTACGAGTCATACGACACTGCGAACAGAGTCCGTACGAACACGTCCAAGGGCAACAAGGTAAGCAGCAGATAAGTGCCGGGGTGAAACATGGTAATATTTTACAGCGATGAATCAAACAAACTGACCCCGGAGATAACGGCACTCATGGAGAAGGCCGCTGTTACGGCACTCGACATGGAATTCGGGGAGGCTTTGCGTGAAGCAGGCACATCTGCAGAACAGTGCGATGCTGAGATCAGTGTCACTGTAGTTGACGGAGAGGAGATCAGAGAGCTCAACAGAGATTACCGTGGCATAGACAGAGTGACAGATGTGTTGAGCTTTCCTCAGTACGATGATTATGAAGAGCTTGAGGATGAACTGGCTGAGGGAGGAGCCGCCGTCCTCATCGGCGATGTAGTCCTCTGCTATGACAGAGCCGTGAGCCAGGCTGAGGAGTACGGAACAGGCATCGTCAGAGAGACAGTCTATCTGTTCACACACAGCATTATGCACCTCATGGGATATGATCATGAAGATGAAGAAGAACGCGCTGTCATGAGGAAGCGCGAAGAAGAAATCATGGAAGCAATAGGAGTCGGCAGGCAGCAATGAGATCAGGTTTTATCGGAATAATAGGGCGCCCTAACGTAGGCAAGTCCACTCTTATGAACAGGATCCTGGGGGAGAAGATCGCGATCACTTCCAGCAAGCCGCAGACGACGCTCAACAGAATAACAGGGATCTATACAGATCTGGAATATGATGGAGGCAGCGGACTGCAGATGGTATTCC
Organism: Mogibacterium sp.; assembly: GCA_017434025.1. Taxonomy (GTDB): domain Bacteria; phylum Bacillota; class Clostridia; order Peptostreptococcales; family Anaerovoracaceae; genus Crickella. The sequence goes on from JAFRGC010000051.1 coordinate 29,152, forward strand.
TTGATACACCGGGGATCCACAAGCCTCACAACAAACTGGGATCGGCGATCAACGAGACAGCGATCAACACACTCGGAGGCGTCGATGTCATTCTTTTGCTTATAGACGGTACCAGAGAGTTCGGCAAGGGAGATCAGAGCATCATCGACCTCCTGCGCGATACCGATGTTCCTAGGATCCTCGCGATCAACAAGATGGATCTGATGGGACCTGAAGAGTATCTGGCACTGTACAACAGGTATGAGGAGACCGGACTGTTCGATGATATCTACGGCGTTTCCGCCCTGAACGGAGACAACGTTGAGATGCTGACAGAGAGGCTGGCGGGATACATGAAGGAAGGACCGATGTACTATCCGGAGGATATCGCGACAGATCACCCTGAGCGGTTCATCGTCAGCGAGATCATCAGAGAGAAACTCATGAACTACCTCGAAGATGAGGTGCCGCACGGCGTGTTCGTAGAGATCGAATCCTTTGAAGAAGGTGACAAACTGACTGAGATCGGCGCAGTCATCTACTGCGAGAAGAAATCGCACAAATCCATCATCATCGGCAAAGGCGGTGCCAAACTCAAAGGCGTCGGCAAAGCCGCCCGCAAGGATATCGAAGACCTGCTCGGATGCAAGGTATATCTCAGTCTGTGGGTCAAGGTCAAAGAGAACTGGAGAGATTCTGAGAGAGTCATTAGGAATTGGGGATATAAGGACGAATAATGCTGATAACGAGTGAAGGGCTGGTGCTCAGGCAGCGCAAGATCGCGAATAACAGGCGGATGATCGTCATTTTCACCAGGCAGTACGGCAAGATCTCGGCAGGCACGTCCCTGACAGAGAAGAGCCGCAGCAGGGCGGCGCTCGCTTTGAGACCTTTCACTTTCTCAGAATATGAATTATTCAAAGGCAGAGAAGCATACAGTATCAATTCTGCTTCCGTGAAGAAGAGCTACTTCTCCGTTGGAGAGGACCTCGACAGGTTCATGGTCGCGTCTGCATTCATCAACTTCCTCGACAGGGTACTGCAGGAGGAAGAGCCGATGCCCGGACTGTTCGACCTGTCGCTGGAGTTCATGGACTCCGTGGCGCGCGCTTCTGCGGGAACAGTAAGGACACTTCTGTATGCTTTTGTTGTGAAATCATTCAGCATGCTCGGCGTGATGCCGGAGATCACATGCTGCGTGAACTGCGGCAGGGAGCTGGAAAGTTTTGGCCATGACGCGCAGGGCAACGCTCCCGGCAAGCTCAAATTATTCTCTGTGAGCTCCGGAGGTGTAATATGTGAAGACTGTGCGAACAGGGAGAAATCGGACGGCGATGCATTGATTTACCGACCGACGTTCGATATAATCGATACATTGAGATTCTTTATGACAAGACCTCTATCGACGTTCGAGAAGGTCAATCTCAAGAAGGAGACTGCAGATAGTTTCGGACAAATTATTGCAGAGTATACCTCCCGGTATCTCGGAGCGGATATACTCAGTGAATTACTATAATCAAGGAGGGTTACAATGGACATCAATCTCGAGAAGATCGAATTAGTCAAGGACAGAACAGGATGCACCTATGCAGAGGCGAAGGATGCACTCGAAGCATCTGACGGAAGTGTTGTAGATGCTATCATTGACATCGAAGCTAAGCTCAACAAAGAATTTGATGCTGTTGACGGCGGCAGCCTCAAGGACAGCCCGATCTTCGCCAAGATGAAGGAGATCGTAGATAAGGGCAATGTTACAAGGATCCTGGTGAAGAAAGGCTCCAAGACTATCGTCAACTTCCCGCTCACAGCCGGTGTTATCGGCGCTGTACTCGTACCATGGGGCGCGATCCTCGGTATCGTAGCTGCACTCGGAGCACAGTGCGAGATCGATTTTGTCGATGAAGAGGGCAAAGTGATCGACATCAACGGCAAGGTCGTTGGCGCTTATGACAAAGCGAAGGATGCCGCTCAGCAGGTATTCGGCAAGGCTGTCAAGGTAGAGGACAAGGAAGGCGACGGAGTTGATCTCGATGACGCACTTGACAAGGTAGAAGATGCTGCTTACAAGTTCAGCGACAAGCTTCAGGAGCTCGGAGACAAGGGCTCTGCTGCAGTAGAGAACGCATGGAACAAGCTCGAGGAGAAGGGCACCGTAGACGATGTCAAGGAAGCTTTCGTCAAGGGTACTGCCAAGTTCATGGAAATGTGGGACAAGCTCGAGAAGAGCGGCAAGATCGATGAGGTCAGAGAGACAGTAGAGAAGGTTGCTAAGAAGGCTTCGGAGACTGCAAAGAGCATCGCCAAGGAAGCATCAGAGAGAGTCAGCAAGGAAGAAGCTGAATTCAAGGCTGATGCTGAAGAAGCTGCAGAAGAAGAATTCAAGAATGAGGAGATTTAATTAATGGCTATTGATAAGACCGGAATGCCTGATGTCGAGAGAGCAGTAACAATGGAGAAGATCATAGCTCTGTGCAAGAACAGAGGCTATATCTTCCCAGGCTCTGAGATATACGGCGGACTAGCTAATACATGGGACTTCGGACCTCTCGGCGTGGAGTTCAAGAACAATATCAAGGACGCTTGGCGTAGCAAGTTCGTGCGCGAGTCCAGACTCAATGTAGGACTGGATGCTGCTATTCTGATGAACCCTCAGACATGGGTGGCATCGGGACACGTAGGCGGATTCAGCGATCCGCTGATCGACTGCAGAGCATGCAAGACCAGATACAGAGCAGATCAGCTCATCGAGGACTATCTCAAGGAGAAGAATCCTGACGAGGAAGTTATCGTTGACGGATGGACTAATTCAGAGATGGAGAAGTTCATCAGCGAGAACGGCATCTGCTGCCCTAACTGCGGCAAGTCTGACTTTACAGGCATCAGACAGTTCAACCTGATGTTCAAGACTTTCCAGGGAGTTACGGAAGACTCCAAGGCTGAGATCTATATGAGACCTGAGACAGCACAGGGTATCTTCGTCAACTTCAAGAACGTTCAGAGAACAGCAAGGAAGAAGATCCCGTTCGGTATCGCACAGGTCGGCAAATCATTCCGTAATGAGATCACACCGGGCAACTTCATTTTCAGAGTAAGAGAATTCGAGCAGATGGAGCTGGAGTTCTTCTGCAAGCCTGGAACTGAACTTGACTGGTTCGCTTACTGGAAGGATTACTGCGCGAACTTCCTCTGGAAACTCGGACTGAGCAGGGAATACACCAGACTCAGAGACCACACGCCTGAGGAATTGTCGCATTACAGCAACGCAACGACAGATATCGAGTATCTGTTCCCGTTCGGCTGGGGAGAACTCTGGGGTGTTGCCTCCAGAACAGACTATGACCTCATGGCCCACCAGACACATTCCGGTGAAGACATGAGCTATCTGGATCCTGAGACCAATGAGAGATACGTTCCGTACTGCATCGAGCCATCCGTCGGAGTCGAGAGACTCGTTCTCGCATTCCTCGTTGATGCTTATGACGAAGAGAAACTCGTAGACGGCAAGGGCAAGGAGGATGTAAGGACCGTCCTGAGACTGCATCCGGCACTGGCTCCGTACAAGGCAGCAGTGCTCCCGCTCTCCAAGAAGCTCGAAGAGGTTGCACTTCCGGTCTATGAGGAGCTCAGCAAGTACTTCATGGTCGAGTATGATGCAGCCGGATCCATAGGCAAGAGATACAGGAGAGAAGACGAGATCGGTACACCGTTCTGCATCTGTGTCGACTTCGATACTGCCGAGGACAATACTGTCACGATCAGGGACAGAGATACTATGGAGCAGGTAAGAGTGCCTGTCAGTGAAGTCAGAGCATATATTGAAGAAAGATTGAGATTTTAGATAATTATCATTCCATTCTTCAGAAAAAATGATATAATTAATCGTTGTCAAGCCGGAATCATGACAATTCCGGCTTTAAATTTGGGACTGGTTTTGATTGGATAGTTTGTTGCTGCACATGATGCAAGGATGCGGCAACTGAGTAAATGATTTTAAGGAGAATGATGTATGGCAAAATATGTTTATTCGTTCAACGAAGGCTCCAAGGACATGAGAGCGCTTCTCGGCGGCAAGGGTGCTAACCTGGCAGAGATGACCAACATCGGACTTCCTGTACCTTTCGGCTTCACCATCACTACTGATGTATGCAGGAAATACAGCGAAGACGGCGGAGTCCTCGATCAGGCAGTTATCGATGAAGTATGGGCGCACATTGCTGAACTCGAAGAGGTAATGGGCAAGAAGTTCGGAGATAACGAGAATCCTCTTCTCGTTTCTGTAAGATCCGGAGCGCCTGTATCCATGCCTGGTATGATGGATACTATCCTCAACCTTGGTCTCAATGACGTAGCAGTAGAAGGTCTTGCTAAGAAGACCGGCAATGACAGATTCGCTTACGACAGCTACAGAAGATTTATCCAGATGTTCGGTGATGTCGTAATGGAGATCAAGAAGTCCAACTTTGACGCAGTATTTGAAGGCCAGAAGAAGAAGGCCGGCGCAGAGTTCGACGTTCAGCTCACAACTGATGATCTCAAAGAAGTTATCAAGGGATATAAGGAAGTTGTCAGAAGAGAGCTTGGCAGAGAGTTCCCGCAGGAACCTAAGGATCAGCTCCTCGAGGCAATCAAGGCTGTATTCAGATCATGGAACAATGACAGAGCTATCCTCTACAGAAAGCTCAACGATATTTCCGATTCCCTCGGAACAGCTGTCAATGTTCAGTCGATGGTATTCGGCAACAGCGGCAACAACTCCGGTACAGGCGTAGCGTTCACACGTAACCCGGCAACCGGCGAGAACAAGCTCTTCGGTGAGTTCCTCGTCAATGCTCAGGGTGAGGACGTTGTAGCTGGTATCAGAACACCTCAGCCTATCTCCGAGATGGCAGATGCTTTCCCGGAAGTTTATTCACAGTTTGCTAAGATCGCAGACACTCTCGAAGCTCATTACAGAGACATGCAGGACATGGAGTTCACCGTTGAAGACCGCAAGCTCTTCATGCTCCAGACACGTAACGGCAAGAGAACAGCTGCAGCAGCAGTCAAGGTTGCTGTTGATCTCGTCAAGGAAGGCCTGATCGATAAGGAAACTGCTGTTATGAGAGTAGAGCCAGATCAGATCAATCAGCTCCTGCACCCGACATTCGACGCAGCAGAGCTCGCTAAGGCAACTCCTGTAACCAAGGGACTTCCGGCTTCTCCTGGCGCTGCTACAGGTCAGATCTGCTTCTCAGCAGATGACGCAGCTGAATTCGCTGCAGCAGGCAAGAAGGTCATCCTCGTAAGAGAAGAGACCAGCCCTGAGGACCTCGCAGGTATGGTAGCTGCAGAAGGTATCCTGACAGCTCGCGGCGGTATGACATCACACGCTGCAGTAGTAGCAAGAGGAATGGGCAAGTGCTGCGTAGCAGGCTGCAAAGAGATCACTGTTGACGAAGCCGCTAAGGTTATGACCGTAGCAGGCAAAGAGTATCACGAAGGAGATTTCATTTCCCTGAATGGTTCTGACGGAAGCGTATTCACAGAAGCGATCAAGACGGTTGCTCCTGAGCTTTCCGGAGATTTCGGTCAGATCATGGAGTGGGCTGATGAAGCAAGAACACTCAAGATCAGAACGAACGCTGACAATCCTAGAGATGCTAAGCAGGCAGTCATTTTCGGTGCTGAGGGTATCGGCCTCTGCAGAACAGAGCACATGTTCTTCGAGGATGAGAGAATCCCTAAGATCAGAAGAATGATCCTTGCTGATACAGTAGAAGAGAGAAAGGCAGCTCTGGCTGAGCTCATGCCTTATCAGAAGGAAGACTTCAAGGGCATCTTCAAGGCAATGGAAGAGCGTCCGGTGACCATCAGACTGCTGGATCCACCGCTTCATGAGTTCCTTCCTAAGACTGACGAAGATATCAAGGAACTGTCAGAGCAGTTCGGCATTCCTTATGAGAGGATCGTCAACAAGACTCTTGAACTTCACGAGTTCAACCCGATGCTCGGACACAGAGGATGCAGACTTGCAGTTTCATATCCTGAAATCGCTGAGATGCAGACTGAGGCTATTATCTCCGCAGCACTCGAAGTACGTGCAGAAGAAGGCCTTGAGATCACACCGGAGATCATGGTACCACTGGTCGCATTCAAGCATGAGCTGAAGTATGTCAAGGAGATCATCTCCAGAGTAGCTGATAAGCTGATCGCTGATGCAGATTCCGACATGAAGTATATGGTCGGTACAATGATCGAGATCCCGAGAGCTGCTATCACAGCTGACTCTATTGCGGAAGAAGCTGAATTCTTCTCATTCGGAACCAACGACCTCACTCAGATGGGTCTCGGATTCTCAAGAGATGATACAGGCTCACTGATCAAGCACTATCTGGAGACCGGCGTTATCGAGAGCGATCCGTTCCAGACACTCGATCAGAAGGGTATCGGAAGACTGGTCAAAGTCGCAGTTGAAGGCGGACGCCAGACCAGACCGAACATCAAGCTCGGTATCTGCGGCGAGCACGGCGGAGATCCGACAACGATCCACTTCTGCCATAACGTTGGACTGAACTATGTATCCTGCTCACCATTCAGAGTTCCTGTCGCAAGACTCGCAGCAGCACAGGCAGCGATCGAAGGTAAGAGAGCGAAATAAGAACGCATAGTCAGCACTGACAATTTACACCTTACAAGGCACGGACTGCCGCACCATTAACGGTGCGGCAGTTTTTTCATGAGAACCTATAGCAAATAATAATAACTTGTATTTTAATACAATAACCTCATCAATAATTGTCAAAATCAACAAAAGAAAAAATGAATTATTGTCAAAAAAACATGATTTATTGCAAACTTTATTGTAAATTTCAAGCATTCTGATATACTAAACATGTCAAAAATACAAAGCAGTACATTTTATTATTCTTGAGGGCAGATGCTGTAATGTATATAATTTAATACAAATATATATTGCTTATTACTATAATCCCTCAATCATGTTAAATAGTGCAGTGCTTTGATCATTAGTTAAGGAGGCAATTTTCTATGCAAGACTATCTGTTGACACATCTTTACTGGATCAGCTTGTTCGCTTCCATCTGCGCTCTTATCTTCGCCTATGCCCAGGCCAAGAAGGTCCTGGCATCCGATGAGGGTACTGACAGGATGAAAGAGATCTCAAGGTTCGTCCGTACAGGCGCCAGCGCATTCCTCAAGCGCCAGTATCGTACCGTCCTTATTTTCTTCATATTCATGTTCTGCGTTCTTTGCGGAATGGCAGCGGCTCACAAACTGACATGGTATGTACCATTTGCGTTTATTACCGGAGGCTTCTTCTCAGGCCTTTCCGGATTCATCGGGATGAGCATTGCTACAAGAGCTAATGACCGTACTGCATGTGCTGCTCAACAGAGCCTCAACAAGGGACTGCGTGTCGCGTTCTCTGCTGGTTCTGTAATGGGCTTCACAGTAGTCGGCCTCGGTCTTCTCGATATCTCGCTGTGGTACGCTCTGCTCGACCTCGTATTCCATGAATCCCTCGAGAACATTACCGCAGCGATGGTAACGTTCGGAATGGGAGCTTCTTCCATGGCTCTGTTCGCCCGTGTAGGCGGCGGTATCTTCACCAAGGCTGCTGACGTCGGCGCTGACCTTGTAGGTAAAGTAGAAGCCGGAATCCCTGAGGATGACCCGCGTAACCCTGCTGTTATCGCAGATAATGTTGGAGATAACGTCGGTGACGTAGCAGGCATGGGAGCTGACCTCTATGAATCATATGTCGGATCAATGGTTTCTACCTGCGCTCTCGGAGCTATCGCATTCTATTCGAGCGGCCTCGGAGTCAAATCCGTTGCGCTGCCTCTGCTGATGGCTGCTGTCGGCGTAGTGTTCTCGGTTCTCGGTTCCTTCCTCGTACAGACTAAGGAAGGCGCAAGCCAGAAGAACCTGCTCGCAGCGCTCCGCCGCGGTACCAATACTGCAGCGATCGCTACAGCTATCTTCTCATTCGTTCTCGTATGGTGGCTGTTCGGAATCGAGTTCTACGGACTCTACCTCGCTATCATCGCAGGACTGGCTGCAGGCGTTCTGATCGGACTCTGCACAGAGTACTACACTTCAGATACTTATAAGCCGACACAGAAGATCGCTGAATCTTCACAGACAGGAACCGCAACACTCATCATCAGCGGCCTCGGAACAGGAATGGCTTCCACTACGCTGCCTATCCTCATTGTAGGTGCTGCGATCATCATCGCATACTACTGCTCGGGTCTCTGCCCGGTAGATGTAGCACCGTCCAGCATCGGACTTTACGGCATCTCGCTTGCAGCTGTAGGTATGCTTTCAACACTCGGTATCACTCTCGCAACTGACGCTTACGGACCTGTCGCTGACAACGCCGGCGGTATCGCTGAGATGGCAGGACTCCCGCCTGAAGTTCGTGAGAGAACAGACGCGCTCGACTCACTCGGCAACACGACAGCAGCTACCGGTAAGGGATTTGCTATCGGTTCCGCAGGAATGACAGCACTTGCGCTGATCGCCAACTTCAAGGAGAAGCTGCTGGTTTACATGCCGGACGGACAGGACCTGCAGCTCAATCTGCTTGACCCAAGAGTCCTGGTAGGTCTCTTCATCGGAGCTTGCCTGCCGTTCCTCTTCTCAGCTCTCACGATGGGCGCTGTAAACAGAGCCGCACAGAGCGTTGTAGTTGAAGTAAGACGTCAGTTCAAAGAGATCCCTGGCCTGATGGAGGGCAAAGCCAACGCTGATTATGCAAGGTGCGTAGACCTCTGCTCCAAGGCATCTCTCAAGGAAATGATCCTGCCGGCATGCGTCGGTATCGCTGCTCCGATCGTCACAGGACTGCTCCTCGGAGGACTCGGTGTAGTAGGAATGCTCTGCGGAGCAACCGTTTCGGGATTCATCATGGCTATCTTCATGGCTAATTCCGGCGGCGCATGGGACAACGCTAAGAAATACATCGAAGCCGGTCACTTCGGCGGCAAAGGCAGTGACAACCACAAAGCTGCTGTCGTCGGTGACACCATCGGCGATCCGTTCAAGGATACATCCGGTCCATCGATCAACATCCTTATCAAGCTGGTATCGATGGTATCCATCGTATTCGCCGGACTTATCGCAAGCGTGAGCCTGCTGTAATCACGGCATCTGACGGCAATACAAAACGGGCATCTCTCCGCGAGATGCCCGTTTATTTCTGTTTTAAAACTGTTCTGTCTGATATATAATTGCCTGCGAATAAACAATAAGGGCAGGAGACCGGGACTAAGATGGAATACGCACTGATCATTCTCAAACAGACTATAGTTATGTTCCTGTATATGTTTGCAGGATACATCATGTTCAGAACCAGGAAGATGACTGTCGCAGGCGGCGAAGATATCGCGAATCTGCTTGTACGTATCGTCATTCCAGCTGTTATCATCAACAGCTTCTGCGTGGAGTACTCGTCTGCCAAACTGGTCCAGCTCCTGCAGAGCGCGTTCCTCAGTGCTCTCGGTATCGGCATAGCAATGCTCATCGCTGCGCTGTTCTTCCGGAACCATCCGGTAGATAACTTCGGAAGTGCGTTCTCAAATGCGGGATTCATAGGCATCCCGCTGATCCAGGCAGCTTTCGGTGATGAAGGTGTGTTCAATATCGTTGCTATCGTCGCTATGATGAACATGATGCAGTGGTCTTACGGCGTCAAGGTCATAACGGGCAAGAAGTCTGCGGTAAGCGCCAGACGCCTGTTTATCAATCCGATCTTCATCAGCATCGTCATCGGCCTGGCACTGTTCCTGACAAGGGTAGGTGCACATCTTCCTGTCATCCTGTCATCCGCGCTGACCGGGATGTCTGCTCTGAACGCTCCGCTCGCAATGCTGGTCATGGGTTCCTATCTGGCACAGTCCGATATGAAGAAGATGCTCACAACAGGGCATCTCTACCTGGCGTGCGCCGTCAGACTGCTGATCATACCTGCAATAACACTCCTGATCTTCAGATTCATACCATTCAATAAGGAGATGATACTCGCTGTCTATATCGCTCTCAGTACTCCGATGGGAGCCAATGTCGCTGTATACGCGCGGCTCTACAACGGCGATTATCCGTATGCGTGTCAGGCAGTTACGCTGTCAACGCTGCTCTCCATCATAACACTGCCGGTCGTGATCGTTGCTGCCAGTCTGATCTGACGGCAGTCAGAGGTCAGATCAGTTCCATCGTTAAGACTGCCCAGCCTTCTTCGTACTCGAGATGACCCATGCTGCCGTTGATCAGCGTCATCGAAGGCTTAGTGTGACCGATATCAGCACCCCAGATGACAGGAACATCCAGCTCCCCGAATACTCTCTCAAGCTGTTCCAGATAATCGATATCGGTTGCGTCGCCCGCGAAGCAGACACGACCGAAGATCACGGCTCTTGCATTGTCGAACAGTCCCATGAATTTCATCTTGTTCACAGCATACATGAGATTCATCGGAGTGAGCTCGAAGTTATCGAAGAACCATATCAGCCCGTCATCCTTATATCTCTCTGCGAATCCCTGCAGATCCTCATAAGGTGTCCCGATGATCCAGTCGATGACATCGATACACCCGCCGATAAGCCTTCCAGTGACATCCAGCTGATCATCTTCATAGAATTCACCCTCATCAGTCCTGAGCAGAGTCCAGTCTACAGGGGAATCCATGATATATCCGCCGGTCTCTTCATCGAACCCGCCGGAACTGTAGTAGTCGAATGAATACTGAGGGATCAGTTCGCCGGTCATTATGTACAAAGCGTTCTCCTGGAATGTGTGGAGAGGGCGCCAGTCCCACGCGCCTGCGTTGACACCGTATATCGTCGCGATATCGAGTCTGGTCGTCATCAGCATCTCGATAGCGGTAGGATCGGAGTAGCCCGAGAACCATTTTGGGTGAGCGACGATGTTTTCCTGGTCGATATACGGAAGCATCTCGACCGTGTAGTCGCCTCCGCTCGCACTCATTACCATGGCTACATCGTCATCTTCAAAAAGACTGTTGAGCTCTTCGCCGCGGATCTCCGGCGGAGCGGAAGGGCAGTCGTCATTGCGGACACTTGGTGTTTCATATGTATCGAGACCGATTTCATGGAGAACTTCCAGAGACAGGTCGAAAGAATCGATTTTGCTGCCGACACCGGCGCTCGGAGCGCAGATGCCGATCACATCACCCTCAACAGGAAAATTAGGATAGATCATTTCAAATTACCTCCGAGAGCAAGTATAACACAAATGAAATAGATATCTATGAAGAAAACGCTTGTGGTTTATTCTGTTTTTTATAGATGTTTCACGATTATCGGTTGATGATTGTTATTTTTTTGTTTATACTTAACATAGGTATGGTTTAAATCACAAACGAAGATTGTTAAAGGTGTTTTACTGTGAGATAATATTATTAACCGTACTTTGTGGATATTGGCAATGAATTTTAAGGAGGATCGAAGCAGATGAAAGTATCGAGCGTTCCTTTCAAAGGAACTAAGGAACAGGAAGCCAAACTGCTTGAAGTGATCGCTAAGTACAAGGGGATGAAGGGTGCCCTGATGCCTATCATGCAGGAGGCTCAGGCTATCTATGGCTATCTCCCTTATCAGGTACAGAAGATCATTTCGGATGAGACAGGTATTCCTATCGAGAAGATCTATGGTGTAGCTACTTTCTATGCTCAGTTTTCGATGTCGCCTAAGGGCAAGTATGTTGTTGCGATGTGTCTCGGAACAGCTTGCTACGTTAAGGGCGCAGGCGCTGTTCTCGAGGAGATCGAGAAGAACCTTGGTATCGAAGACGGCGAATGCACACCAGATGGTAAATTCTCACTGGAAGTTTGCCGCTGTGTCGGAGCATGTGGACTCGCACCTGTTATGATCGTTGACGGAGATGTATACGGCAAGATGACTCCGGACAGAGTATCCGGTATTCTCGCCAAGTACGAGTAACGCATAATGGAGGGTAAGTCATGAAAACACTGCAAGATTTAAAAGATATCAAGGCGGCTAAGCATGGTCAGATCGATATCAGATTCAATCCTGATACAGCTGAAGCTGCACTCAAGACCTACGTCCTCGTATGCGGAGGTACCGGATGTACATCCAACCACAGCTGGGAGATCATGGAAGAGCTGAACAAGCTCATCGATGCTGCCGGCAAGAAGGACGAGATCGAGATCATTCAGACAGGATGTCAGGGTCTCTGTGCTAAGGGACCTATCATGGTCGTACATCCTGGCAACATTTTCTATCAGGAAGTCAAGCCTGAGATGGTAGACAGGATCTTCGAAGAGCACATCCTCGGAGGAACACCTGTTGAAGAATATCTCATGGTAGAGGAACTCTCAGACGGTACTACTATTCCGTATGTTGAGTCCGCTTTCTATAACAACCAGCTCAGAATGGCTCTCCGCAACTGCGGTAAGATCGATCCGGAGAATATCGATGAGTACATCGCAAGAGACGGCTATCAGGCTCTTGCTAAGGCACTCAACGAAATGACACCTGATGAAGTCATTCAGGAAGTCATCGACTCCGGTCTCAGAGGCAGAGGCGGCGGCGGATTCCCTACAGGAAGAAAATGGATGTTTGCATCCAGCAAGAGAGGCGAAGTTCAGAAGTATGTAGCCTGCAACGCCGACGAAGGTGACCCGGGCGCATTCATGGATCGTTCCATCCTTGAGGGAGACCCACATTCCATTCTTGAAGCTATGGCTATCGCAGGATATGCGATCGGCGCCAGCCAGGGATATATCTACGTAAGAGCAGAGTATCCTATCGCAGTAGACAGACTTAAGATCGCTCTTAAACAGGCAAGAGAATACGGTGTTCTCGGCAAGAACATTTTCGGTTCTGGATTCGACTTTGATGTCGACCTCAGACTCGGTGCCGGCGCATTCGTATGCGGCGAAGAAACCGCTCTGATGACATCCATCGAGGGCAACAGAGGTGAGCCTCGTCCACGTCCTCCATTCCCGGCTGTCAAGGGTCTGTTCGCAGCACCTACTGTTCTCAACAACGTTGAGACATACGCAAATATCCCACAGATCATTCTCAATGGTGCAAGCTGGTTCAATCAGTATGGTACTGAGACATCCAAGGGAACCAAGGTATTCGCTCTCGGCGGCAAGGTAAACAACACCGGTCTTGTAGAAGTTCCTATGGGCGCTACTCTCAGAGAGGTAGTAGAAGAGATCGGCGGCGGTGTACCTAACGGCAAGAAGTTCAAGGCTGCTCAGACAGGCGGACCTTCCGGCGGATGCATCCCTGCAAAATCCTACGATGTACCTATCGACTATGAGTCACTCAAGGCTATCGGTTCCATGATGGGATCCGGCGGAATGATCGTACTCGATGAGGATAACTGCATGGTAGATATCGCTAAGTTCTACCTCGGATTCACAGTAAGCGAATCCTGCGGTAAGTGCACACCTTGCCGTATCGGTACGAGACGTATGCTTGAGATCCTCGAGAAGATCTCTGCCGGCAGAGGAGAACTCGAAGACCTCGATAAGCTTGATGAACTTGCTCACTACATTCAGGCTAACGCTCTCTGCGGACTCGGTCAGACAGCTCCTAACCCGATCCTGTCAACGATCGAACACTTCAGGGATGAGTATGTAGCTCATATCGTTGAGAAGAGATGTCCTGCAGGCGTCTGCAAGGCTCTGCTCAACTACTCGATCGATCCTGAGAAGTGCAAAGGCTGCACTAAGTGCGCACGCAACTGTCCGGTCGGCGCTATTTCCGGCGCTGTCAAGCAGCCACACGTTATCGATACATCCAAGTGTATCAAGTGCGGTGCCTGCATGGAGAACTGCGCATTCGGCGCAATAAGCAGAAAGTAGGAGGTGAGAACTATGGCAGATATCAAAGTAACAGTTGATAATATTACGGTTACTGTACCAGAAGGTTCCACCTTACTGGATGCAGCCCACAAGGCCGGCATCGACGTTCCTACACTGTGCTATCTGAGAGGCATCAACGAGATCGGTGCCTGCAGAATGTGCGTATGTGAGGTAGTAGGAGCAAGAGCTCTCGTCGCTGCCTGCGTATATCCATGCAACGATGGTATGGTAGCTTATACCAATACCGAGAAGATCAAAGATTACAGACGCAAGACTCTGCAGCTGATCCTGTCCGATCACGATCAGGACTGCCTCGGATGCGTACGCAGCACCAACTGCGAACTCCAGGCTCTGTGCAAGAGATACGGCGTTGAGAAGACAGATTACTATGAAGGTACGAAGAATGAGTTCGTTATCGATGCTTCTTCGCCATCCATAGTAAGAGATAACAACAAGTGCATCCTCTGCAGAAGATGCGTTGCAGCATGCGAGAAGTATCAGAGTGTCGGAGTCATCGGTGCGAATGCAAGAGGTTTCGATACACATATCGGAAGCGCTTTCGAGCTCCCTCTCGCAGAGACTTCCTGCGTAAACTGCGGTCAGTGTATCGTAGCTTGCCCGGTAGGTGCGCTGTATGAGAATGATTCGACGAAGGCTGTCAAGGCTGCTCTCGCAGATCCTACCAAGCACGTAGTCGTTCAGGCAGCTCCTTCCGTAAGAGTCGGACTCGGCGAGTGCTTCGGAATGCCGATCGGTGCCGAGGTAGAAGGCAAGATGGCTGCAGGCATGAGAAGACTTGGATTCGACGCAGTATTCGACACCAACTTCTCAGCTGACCTCACTATCGTTGAGGAAGCCAACGAGCTGATCGGAAGAGTCACCAATGGCGGAGTTCTTCCTATGATCACTTCCTGCTCACCAGGATGGATCAAGTTCATCGAGCACTACTATCCAGAGCTTCTTCCTAACGTTTCTTCCTGCAAATCACCGCAGCAGATGTTCGGTGCAGTCGTCAAGACATATTACGCAGAGAAGAAGGGCATTGATCCTAAGGACATCGTTTCCGTATCCATCATGCCATGTACCGCTAAGAAGTTCGAGTGCGGCAGAGATGACCAGTCAGCAGCAGGCCCTGGAATCCCAGATGTAGATTATGCTCTGACCACCAGAGAGCTCGGCAGAATGATCAGCGAGGCCGGTATCGACTTCGTCAACCTGCCGGATGAACCTTATGATGATCCTCTGGGCGAGAGCACAGGCGCAGCTGTTATCTTCGGCGCAACAGGCGGAGTTATGGAAGCTGCTCTGAGAACAGCTGTTGAGTGGATCACAGGACAGCAGCTCGGCAAGAATCTCCTCGAGTTCCAGGATGTCCGTGGAGTTGAAGGCGTCAAGGAAGCTTGCTACAAGGTCGGCGACCTCGAAGTAAGCGTTGCTGTAGCATCCGGACTTGCGAATGCACGCAAAGTCCTCGAGATGGTCAAGTCTGGCGAGAAGAATTACACATTCATCGAGATCATGGCTTGCCCGGGCGGATGCGTCAACGGCGGTGGACAGCCACACGTTCCTGCAAACATCAAGAACTTCATCGATGTTCGTGAAGTAAGAGCTAAGGGCCTGTATGACCTGGATGCTAACAGACCTCTGAGAAGATCTCACGAGAACCCAAGCATCATCAAGCTCTACGATGAGTGGTATGGCTCATACGGCAGCGAGAAGGCGCACCACGCACTGCATACTTCATATGTAGCAAGGAAGGTCAACGCAGATCACGAATAATCGAATGATCGGTTTGCAGTATTGCAAGACTAAACAGGAGCCCGCCCTCATGGGGCGGGCTTTTTGTGCGCTGGATCGGGTCGCAGCGAGTGCTGCCAATACGCTGATGCATTGGTGATCGCCGGAGAATGTTCCTCTCCGGGGTGCTTTTTTCAGTTGGATTGTGTTATACTTACTATTCGGGTGTGCTGATCACTCAGCGCAGCTAATATCAATTATCGGAGGAGTTGCAGATGATTCACGAGAACGCATGGAATACTTATTCTGATGCTGATCTTAGGGAGCTTGAGGCTCTCAGCAAGGGTTATATTGATTTCCTCAGTGACAGCAAGACAGAGCGCGAATGCACTGATAATATTGTCAAACTGGCTGAGGAGAAGGGGTACAGAGATCTCAGAGACATTATTGCAAAAGGCATCAAGCTGGTGAAGGGCAGCAAAGTATATGCTGTCAATATGGGGAAGGCTGTCTTGATGCTCAATATCGGAGAGGATATCATCGGAGACGGTATGAACATCCTCGGTGCCCACATTGATTCGCCAAGGCTGGACATCAAACAGAATCCTGTCTATGAAAGTGATGAATTTGCCTATCTGGACACAAGGTATTACGGCGGGATCAAGAAGTATCATTATCTCGCTCTCCCGCTGGCTCTTCATGGAGTTGTTGTGAAAACAGATGGTTCCGTTGTCAGGATATGCATCGGAGAGAAGGATGATGAACCGGTTGTCTTCGTAAGCGATCTGCTGATCCATCTTGCATCTGATCAACTCAAGAAGGTCGCAGCTGATGTGGTTGACGGAGAGAATCTTGATATCACGATCGGTTCAAGACCTCTGGAAGGAGAAGAGAAAGATGCTGTCAAGGCTGCGGTCCTCAAGCTGCTCAAGGAACAGTATGGGATCGAAGAAGATGACTTCATCTCTGCTGAGATCGAAGCAGTACCGGCCGGAAGAACAAGAGAAGCGGGATTAGACCGCAGTATGATCATGGGTTACGGGCATGATGACAGATGCTGTGCGTATACATCAGCGCTCGCTATGCTCGATACGCCTGATGTCAAGGTGACCTCGTGCGGTCTCTTCGTGGATAAGGAAGAGATCGGCAGCGTGGGAGCTACCGGTATGGAATCACATTTCTTCGAAGATGTGATGAGAGAGGTTCTCGACAGAATGGGCAAGTACAGTGAACTGAACCTCATCAGATGTCTCAGGAACAGCAGAATGCTGTCTTCAGATGTCAGTGCTGCTTATGATCCGCTGTTTGCTGATAGATTTGAGAAGAAGAATTCCGCAAGATTCGGTCACGGTATGGCATTCAACAAGTACACCGGCAGCAGGGGCAAAGCCGGATCCAATGATGCGAATGCAGAATATCTGGCATCGCTGAGAGCCATCATGGATGGCAGGGGAGTTGTCTATCAGACTGCGGAACTCGGCAAAGTAGAAAGCGGAGGGGGCGGTACGATAGCTTACATCCTGTCACTTTACGGCATGCAGGTCATCGACAGCGGCATCCCGGTCCTCTCGATGCACGCGCCATGGGAGACGATAAGCAAGTCTGATCTCTATGAAGCATATAAGGGATACATTGCGTTCCTGCATGACGCGAAATAGAAGTAATTAAGGGACAATACAGGGGAGAACATGCTCAAGGCTAAACTGATAACATTTCTGATGGCGATGGTGCCGGTAGTTGAACTGAGGGGGGCGATACCTTACGGTGTGCTCTCCGGTCTTAGCGTTCACCAGGCTTTCATCATCGCTGTAGTGGGCAATCTCCTTCCGATCCCATTCCTGGTAGTGTTTACGCGCAAGGTCTTCACGTGGCTCAGGACTATCAGTCCGGGACTGGATCGTTTTGTCAGGAAACTCGAAGACAAAGCTGAACAGAAGAAAGACATCGTGCTCAAGTCGGAGTTCTGGGGATTGCTGATCCTCGTGGCGATACCGCTTCCCGGCACAGGTGCCTGGACCGGTGCTCTTGTCGCAGCTATGATGGATATGCGGCTCAAGAGGGCGATGCCTGCGATCATCGCCGGAGTCCTTATCGCGGGTGTGGTCGTAACGACTCTGACATATGGAGCAGGTGCGCTGTTCTAGCAGAAACAATTCCGGGCAAATCCCATTACAATTATATTGAAACAAATGAAAACGGCGGATGCGCGGGTCGCGCTTCCGCCGTTATTTCTTTGCTGATCAGAACGATTACTGAGCTTTTCCCATTTCCTGCGCCTTCTCGGTGGCTTTGCAGACAGCATCGATATAAGCTCCTCTGACTCCGTGCTCTTCGAGAGTCTTGATGCCGACGATCGTGTTGCCTCCCGGGGAACAGACCATGTCTTTGAGTTCGTCCGGATGTCCGCCGGTCTCAATGACCATTTTGGCTGCTCCGTATACTGTCTGGGCTGCAAGTCTCATAGCAGTCTTCCTCGGCAGTCCCATGAGAACTCCGCCGTCAGCCATTGCTTCGATCATGATGTAAACATATGCAGGGCCGGCACCGGAAAGTCCGCATGCAGTATCGATCAGATCTTCAGGCATCCATTCAACGATACCGATCGAGGAGAAGATACTCTCGGCAAATTCTTTCTCTTCTTCTGTAAGATCTGTATCAGAATCGAGAGCGAATGCGCCGGATCCAACCAGAGCAGGGGTGTTTGGCATGAGTCTGAGCACTCTTAAGTTGCCCTGAACCCAGCTGCGAAGAGTTTCGGTAGTGACACCGGCCATGATTGAAATGAGAGCTTTGCCGTCAAGAGAATCCTCTAATGATGCAAGACCGCTCTTCGCGTATTGAGGCTTGAGGCAGACGACAACGATATCTGAAGCTCTGCCAAGTTCAACAGCACTGTCGACGATATTGCATCCTGCGTCGCTGTACTTTGCTTTGATCTTTTTCGAAAGATCGAAGATATAAGCATCTTCTGGCTTGACTACACCTGTTTTGAGAGCTCCGGAAAGGATAGCTCCACCCATAGCACCTGCACCGAAGAATCCGATTTTCATACTTGACCTCCATTATTTGATTAATATGGATCTGTAAACATCTAATTTCATTTCTTATACCGCAGTCTAAACTGCAGTATCAATAAACTATATCCATTTTACGTTGTTTTACAGAGAAGTCAATAGATGAATTCAATGAATCATGAGATCTCTATAGAAAACTGTATAAAAAAGAGCGGGCTGATGCCATCAAGCAAATGCCCGCCGTATAACACCGCATGAAAATCGGTCATGCGATGGAATGAACGCTAATTGAGATATCTGAAGACTCCCTTGACCTTGCCGACGATCGTAACATCTGTGGCGATGATCGGTTCCATGAAGTCGTTCTCCGGCTGGAGTCTGATGTGATCAGACTCTCTGAAAAATCTCTTGACTGTTGCGCCAGATTCAAATTCGTCATTGACCAGAGCAACGACGATATCGCCGTTATACGCATCGTGGGATTCCTGTACGATCAGATAGTCACCGTCATTGATACCGACGTTGACCATACTGTCGCCGTGGACTGTCAGTATGAAGTTATTGCCCGGACCTATGAATCTCGCCGGCATTGGCATCTCATCTACGATATTCTGCTCAGCAAGGATAGGCTCTCCAGCGGCAACACGTCCGACAACAGGAAGGGAAACGGTATTGATGTCATCTATTACTGCAGCCTGCTTGCGTTCCATATCCACAGGCAGGACTGTACGAGGCTTGGAAGGATCCTTGCGGACCAGCCCCTTATCCTCGAGCGCCTTGATATCACTGTGAACTGTTGAAGTCGATTTGATATCCAGTGCCTGGCAGATCTCCCTGACAGTAGGGGAATAGCCCTTGGCAGAGATGGTCGTCTTCATGAACTCCAGGATCTCCTGCTGACGCTGTTCACTCTTCTTCATTGCTGTACTCCTCTTCAATGTCTACTTGTATGCGTGTTCTACAAGATCGTTGATGTTGAGTTCCTGACCGTATTCATTCCAGTCATCATAGATGCGCCCATTCTGTCTGATGATAATATCTCCGACAATACCGTCGACTTTAGCAAAAGGCAGAGTCTTGTGATAGGTGATCTTGCTGCCTTCACGCTCAAATACATAGCCGGTGCGGAAGCGTTCTTTCTCAAGAGGATACTTATACTCGCATATCTCAGAGATCAGTTTGAAAAGATTGTCATTCTCTGTATCGAATACGTTCTCAAGAGTAAGATAGGAGTAGTTGGCACGGAGCTGTATCTCATGGCCTTTGAATCTGTCAAGGAATCTTATGAGCTTGTCTCTTGTCTCAGGATTCTTGGCATCCTCAAATACTACACAGTTGATCCTGGTGCGGAATTTGAGAAGATCAAATATCTCATCCGGGCATTCCTTGACATAGTGCTTGAGGTGTCTGGATACATTGATACAGCTGATGCGGTCTGCATATCTGTTGAGGATAGCAGCTACATCCTCGATGCTCTGTCCTTCGCCTACCGGAAGGGTAGTGTTGATATAGATGTGATGTCCTTCTTCGATATGATCCAGGATGTCCTGAAGAGCTTCGAGTTCTGCAAGAGGCTCTCCGCCGGTAAGAACAACATCGTTGTGTGGGAATATCCTATTCATCAGATCCAGAGCCTGATAGCATCTGTTGAGATCAAATCCGGAAGTGTCACGGTATTCTTTCTTATTTACACAGAAAGGGCATGCATTATTGCAGTCATACGGAACGAACATCGTTACAGTAGGACCGATCTTGGGAAAAACCTTCTTCATATTCAGTGAGTCTCCAATACGTGTGGGGGAGAGACCCCCAATAATGTGTTTTACCGTGTAAGTATAGCACTCGAACAAGTGTTTGTAAATACTCGCGGACGATAGTTTATCATTTGTCATGAAATTGAACACTTTAATCATTGAGAGGGCGCGTCATAATCATGTATACTAATGTTTGGAACGATTATTATGAAAGGGTGGGCATACTCTGAAGGCAGTACGTACATACATTTTGGGGCTGATCACATTGGCGTTTTCGGCATATGTGACAGCCGCTGTCTGCTCTCTGGTCCCTGCGGTGCTTGTAGGGAAGGAGATCAGAGCTGAAGCATTTACCATCTCCAACGGGATATCGATCACATTCGATATCGATCCGGCGGGGGTGGTCTTCGCGTGCGCTTCTTCCGTACTGTGGCTGATCATCATTGCCTATTCGATCGGCTATCTTAAAGATGTCAGCATGAAGAACAAAGCAATCTTCTATATCGCTTCCGCGGTATGTCAGGCTGCGGTGACAGGACTGTGCTTTGCGGCAGACCTGGTCAGCTTATTTCTGTTCTTCGAACTGATGATAGTTGCTGCATATCCTTTCACAGCACTGGGAAATGTACATTGCAGCAGGAATTCGCAGCTCAGATACATACTGTATATGCTCATCAGCGGGCTTATTTCATACATTGCACTGGTGATACTGTATCCTGCGGCTGGTGCGATGGATTTCACCCCTGGAGGATGCCTTACAGAGGACGTGTTCAGATCGATATCTGCCAAACTAGCTTTTCTTATGCTGGTATTCGGCGGTTCGACAGCTGCGGGAATCATTCCTCTTCACAGCTGGCTCACTGCATCCAGAAACTCTTATGCTCCTTCCTGCGCGATACTGCAGACAGTATCTGTGAGCAGTGCGGGAGCTTTCTGTATCTTCAGAGTCGTACTGTATGTTTTCGGACCGGATCTGGCCAGATCATGCGGGGGAATGGATATTCTCGCGTGGATGGCAATAATAACGATAATCATTTCTTCGTTAATTGCAGTGACCAAAACAGATCTCATGTCCAAGATCACATACAACACGCTCGGTCAGCAGGCGATCATCATTCTCGGCGTGTGTACAGCCACTCCGTTCGGCACAGCCGGGGCACTTTATCATATAGCAGCTCATGGAGCGGCCAAGATCATCCTGATCATGGCTGCCGGAGCTGTACTGCTGGATATCAAAAGGACTCAGATCAAAGATCTGGAAGGGATAGGCAGGCGCAAACCGATCACGATGGGGGCTTTCGCCGCCGCATCCGCAGGACTTGCGGGATTACCGCTTTTCGCCGGCTTTGTCAGTCAGTCCAACATTATCTACGGAGCAGTGAATGCGGGAAGACCTGCATATATCGCTGCGATCATCTTCGGTTCAGTCCTCACCATGGTGAATCTGATGCCTGTCGTTCTGTCTGCTTTCCGGAAAGTCGATGATACCGGATCGGCAGAGGCCGGGAAGACCGGTGTGTTCATGCTTGCTGCGATCATGGCTGCATGCCTGATCGTTATCATACTCGGGATCCTGCCGGATGCCGGCCTGCATCTCTTCGATGCGTCTCTGATGGCAGGAAACTCGATATTCGATCCTCTAATGTGACCGGGAGACACAATGATTAGCCAAGCGTTTCAGTATCTGGGAATAGCATTCATGAGCTCAATAGTCATATTGCTGCTGAGCTGGCTGATGCAGACTGTTCTAAGACGGCCTGCAGACTATTACAGTGCTGAAGAAATCTGGCTGGAAGAGCCATTATATGGCACTATGTGGCAGGCAAGACCTGGTACAGACAAGAAGAGCGAAGAAGACCTGGATGAGATCCGGAAGATGCTGGAACAGGCATACGCAGATCAGACCGCACAGGAACAGCCGGAGGAACCTGCCGAAGAACCTGCCGAAGAGCCTGCACCGGCAATACCGGCTGAGCCTGAACCAGAGGTGACTCCTGCAGAAGAACCTGCCCCTGAGCATCATATTCCGGTCACGAAGAGCGGCAGGCCGAGGAAACCTTCCATGAAGATGAAGAAAGCGGAACTGACCGAGATCGCTGAGAACATGGGTATCGAGATACCTGAGAAAGCAACGAAGCAGATAATACTTGACCTTATCAGAGAACACCAGTAACGGAGCGATATGAAAGAACTGACAGGAGCCATAATGACAGCAATGATGCATCCGGGCCTTATGATGATAGGCATCGGTCTCTTTGTCATGCTTCTTCCGAGACCTCTGAGGAGGATCACAGGCATTATAGCTCCTGCAGCAGCACTGTGGGCTCTGATGAAGATCTCAGAGGCCAGCGTTCTGGCCTACGATATTTCGTCATTTATACATCTGGAACTCATTCACTATGACAGCGGTTCCTTTACTTTAGCATTTGGATTCTGCATCATAGCATTTATATACGGTATATACGGAGAGAGTATACAGACAAGAAGCGAGAGTGGCTTGTCTCTGATCTGCGCAGGCAGTGCGGTCGGGACCGTTCTCGCAGGGGACTGCATCTCACTCATGTTATTCCTGGGAATTATGGTGCTGTCTTCTTCCTATATAATATATACAGGCCGTGCCGGAGTATCAGCGCCGGCATCTCTGAGACAGATGATCCTGCATGTGCTGGCAGTCAATCTGATCTATGCAGGCCTGATCATCTATATGTTCCATTACGGCAACAGGATAGACAGTCTGCTGCCGTGTTATG
Organism: Mogibacterium sp.; assembly: GCA_017434025.1. Classification (GTDB taxonomy): domain Bacteria; phylum Bacillota; class Clostridia; order Peptostreptococcales; family Anaerovoracaceae; genus Crickella. The sequence goes on from JAFRGC010000051.1 coordinate 52,244, forward strand.
GAGAGGCGAGCTTCTGGCTCGTGCTTGCCGGAATCGCTGTAATATGCGGGATCCTGCCATTCCAGTCGTGGCTCGCAGATGCATGGGAAAGCTCATCCTCTGCCGGCTCTGCTTGTCTGGCTGCTTTCTCCAGTTCTGCAGCAGTCTCCATCATGATCAGGATGTTCTCAGGATATGGACCGCTGATCTGGATCGGAGCAGCCGCATCTGTGTATGCAGTGATAATGGCACTGACGCAAAACGATATCAGAAGGCTGCTGGCTTACGCATATGCCGGCCAGATCGGAATGATCACGGCAGTGATCGGCATCGGAGGAGAGGCCGGTATCAATGCTGCAGTTTCTCATGTATTCAGCACCATGATCATCATGAGCATTATGCTGATGTGTGCCGGAACGGTAGTGTTCGCGACCGGCAGAAGCGGGATGACCGAACTGGGAGGCCTTGCGAAGAGGATGCCTGTCACAGGCGCATGCTTTGCCATCGCGTCACTGGCAGCCGCAGGAATTCCTGTGGTGCAGGGATCTGCCAGCCTGACTATGATAATAGAAACACTGAGAAACGGTGGATATGATAAACCGCTGCTTCTGGTGCTCGCGGGGTGTGCAGGAACGATCCTTGCGGTGACGCTCAGATTCAACTATTATGTTTTGTTCGGTCGCTGCGAAGACCGGGAGAGATCACGGATCTCAGGAAAAGTGCCGATCACTATGACGATAGCAACGGCTGCCGGTGCAGTTCTGATCTTATTTGCTGGCTTACTGCCTGACAGTGTGATCAGCGCTATGCCGGCTGTTCCGGCTGCTTTCAGCGCCGAAGGTGTATGGCGTTTCATAGCTATGCTTGCCGGTGCTTCTGTCCCGTTCTTCCTGTTCATTGGCAAGACCAGACCTCGCGACGGACTGATCCTGGACGTTGACTGGTTCGTCCGCAGACCGCTGAGGAGCATGGCCGTAACTGTGTCATACGGACTGAACAGTCTATTCACTTGGTTTGATGACATAGCAGACCTCAGAGGGAAGAAGCAGAAACAATAGATAATAATAAAGAGGAAAGAAACGTGGAGATCATAAGAGCTAAGCATTCAGGATTCTGTTTCGGCGTTGACCGAGCGATCAGCATGGCATTCAGTGAAGCAGAACAAACTGACAGAGAGGGAAGCCTGTTCACATGCGGGCACCTCATCCACAACAGTGCGGTCGTGAACCGGCTGGAGTCACAGGGTGTCGGTATGATCACATCACTGGATCAGGCCAAAGCAGGTGATACGGTGATCGTCAGATCACACGGCGAACCTCGCGAGTTCTACGAAGAAGCGGAATCACGCGGTATCCGCCTTGTCGATACCACATGCGTTTTCGTGAAGAAGATCCATGATATCGTCTCCGATGCACATGCAAAGGGCAAGAAGGTGGTCGTCATAGGCGATGCGGCACATCAGGAGGTCATCGCTACGACCGGATGGTGCGGCTATGAGGCGCTCGTGATAGGCAGTCCGGAAGAAGCTGCTGCACATGTCAGCGAACTGGCAGGCACAGAACCGGTGATCGTATGCCAGACCACGATCAAGGCTGAACTGCTGCAAAGCATTCTCAGCGTTTTTGATGATGCCGGGATACATTACGACATCCGCAATACTATATGCAATGCGACGAGAGACCGGCAGGAGAGCTGCCGCGAACTTGCCGGTGAAGTAGATATGATGGTGGTCGTAGGGGACCGTCACAGCTCCAATTCGAGGAAACTTTTTGAAATTGCACAAAAAAATTGCCAAATTAGCATATTTATTGAAAATGCGGACGATAATCTATTGAAACGTGCATCAAAATATAATAAAATTGGCGTTATAGCGGGCGCATCGACACCCGAATGGATTATCAAGGAGGTTATTTCTAGTATGAGCGAAAATGTCACTAAGAATATGGAGCAGAATCCAATGATGGATTTCATGGATGACATTGAGAAATCTTTACGTTTGCCAAAGCCGGGAGACATCATTGACGGTAAGGTTGATCAGGTAATGGATGATGCAGTGATCGTCAACATGGGATGCAAGAAAGACGGTATCCTGAGAGCTGACGAGGTTGTCCTCGAAGAAGGTCAGAAACTCTCTGACATCTTCAAGGAAGGCGATGATATCCAGGCTAAGGTCATCAAGTCTGATGAGGGAGAAGGCGGAATCCTTCTTTCCAAGAAGAGACTCGTTGCAGTTGAGAACTACACTGAGCTCGAGGAAGCAATGGAGAATAAGGATGTTATCAATGTTAAGCTCGTAAGAGCCGTCAACGGCGGTGTTATTGCAGCTTACAAGGAGATTACAGGATTCATCCCTATGTCGCAGCTCTCAGACAGATATGTTGAGAATGCAGACGAGTTCCTCGGACAGAACGTAGATGTAAGAGTCATCAGAGTCGATACCAAGCGCAACAGAGCAGTTTTCTCACGCAAAGTAGTACTAGTTGAAGAGAAGCGCAAAGCAGTAGCAGAGATCTGGAGCAACCTGAATGTCGGCGATGTTGTCGAGGGTAAGGTAATGAGATTTACTGACTACGGCGCATTCGTAGATATCGGCGGAGTCGATGGACTTCTCCACATTTCCGAGATCTCCTGGGGCAAGCTCAAGCATCCGGAAGAAGTTCTCAAGATCGGAGACATCATCAATGTCAAGATCCTCTCACTCAACGAAGAGAAGGGCAAGATCTCTCTCGGACTCAAGCAGACACAGCCTGAGCCATGGACACTCGTTGGAGAGAAGTATCAGGTAGGCGATGTACTGGACGGCAAGGTCGTACAGACCAAGGAATACGGTGCATTCGTAGAGCTCGAGGCAGGACTCGACGGTCTTGTTCACATCTCTGAGATCGCTAACAAGAGAGTTGAGAACGTTGCAGACGAACTCAAGGTCGGCGAGACAGTCAAGGTCAAGATCATGGAGATCGACCCTGACAAGAGAAGGATCAGCCTGAGCATCAAGGCAGCTCTTCCTGCAGAGGAAGCAGCTCCTGCTGAAGAACCGGCTGAGGAAGCTCCTGAGGCAGCAGAGGAAGTCAAGGACGAAGAATAATCGTCACATTTCCACATTCAACAGAGACCGGATTCATATGAGTCCGGTCTTTACATTTAAATTGGCAACAGAGGAAGAATGATGAGTTCAAGAACTACCAGAGCCCTGCTCACCGGCAAGATCGGCAACAGGGTGATCGACATCATCGATAAGAAGAGAGGGACCAACTGGGCGGGACGTCAGGCAATGAAGATCGACCCTGAGCTGATTTCGCATATCACAGGCATCGATCCTGCGAAGGTGCTCTTTATCACAGGCACTAACGGCAAGTCCAGTGTCACCAACATGGTCACGCATATCCTCAGATCCAGAGGATTCAAAGTGGTGTCGAATGTCGAAGGCGCAAATCTTATCACAGGCGTCGCTGCGGCACTCGTCAAAGAGGCGTCACTAGACGGCAGGATCAACGCGGATTACTGCGTTTTTGAAACGGATGAGAGATATCTGTACAAGATCCGTGAACAGCTGTCATGTGACAATCTGCTAGTGACCAATCTGGAGAAGGATCAGGTGCAGAGGAACGGCGATCCGGACTTTGTATACCGGAAGATCGCCAGAGTCGTGGACAGATTTGGCATGAAACTATTCCTTAACGGAGATGAGCCGAGATCCTGCTCGCTGGCGGACAGAACTGACAGGGCTGTGTTTTACTCTGTAGATAAGCACGATGCTTCGTTCACCAAAGACGATACTTTCGTTACCATGCCATGCCCGAAGTGCCACAGAAGTATCCGCTTCGATTACTACAATAATGACGGCATGGGCAGCTTCAGATGTGAGAACTGCGGATATACCAATCATAATGGCGCTGACAGTGCAGACTATACCGCGACAGATGCCGACTTCACAGCAAGGAAATTCTGCGTCAACGGAACGGAGTTCCCGATGCCGTATGACCAGCCGTATATGCTGTATAACTATGCAGCTGCTGCATGTGCCTGCAAAGAACTGGCTGGTGTCACTGAGGAAGAGTCTGCTGCAGCTCTCGCGGATTTCGTGCTCCTCGAAGGAAGGATCGAGACACTGGAATACAAGGGCAACCACATCAAATATATACGGTTCAAACAGGAGAATCCGGAAACTCTGCAGAATTTCATTAACGTTGTAGCTGCAGATCCTGAAGAGAAAACTGTAGTGATCGGTATCGGGACCGTCGAGGATTATGATCCGTACTACATCAACTCGTTCTATACGTTCGACTGCGACTTCTCGCGCCTCAAAGACGCGAATGTCAGGAAGTTTATCTTCACGACGGATACGATCGCTTATGACGCCGCGAACAGCTTCATATACGGCGGCGCTGATCCGGGAAAGATCGAGATCCTTCCTGTAAGCGATGAAGAGAAGATCCTGGAAGCAATAGCAGCGGAAGGATGCAGCAACGTATATCTTACGATCAAGCTCCATACTTTCGAGGGTATGAAGGAATTTGCAAGGAAGGAGAAGTGATATGTCAGATAAAATGATCAATATTGCATGGATGTATCCTGACACACTGTTCCTTCACGGCGAGAGAGGCAATATCATGGCTCTCGTCAGGTATGCGATGGAGCTCGGACTGACCCCGCATGTCAGGCGGATCGATCTCGGTACAGAGGATTTTGATCCGATGGAATACGACATAATCTTCTATGGACCGGGAGAGATCTCATCGTTCCGGGCAGTAATGGAAGACATCGCCGGATATGCCAGACCGATAGCGGAGTATATTGCCTCGGGCAAAGTGCTTATCGCTACGGGAACTACAATGTCGCTGTTTGGCGAGAAGATTACACGGTTCTCACCTGATGCTGAAGACGGCAGAGGGGAGGTCATCGATGGATTATGTATGATCCCGGCGGAATCTTTCGAGCGGGAGTATGTATACGGTAATGACCTGGACATCAGGGCAGAATACAATGGATACTCTATGGAGCTCATCGGCAATCAGATCCAGATGACGGACATTCACTTCAGTGAATCTGAGGGATATCAGAGATTCGGCTCAGTGATCTATGGCAGGGGCAATAACGGAACGGACGGCATTGAAGGAGTCGTACACAACAATTCCTTATTTACAAATATGCTGGGACCGATGCTGATCTGCAACCCGTGGCTGACGGTGCGCATCCTCAGGACCGCAGCAGAGATCAAGGGAATCGAAGTGGAGGCTCAGGACCCGGAATACAAGCTCGAGATAAAGTCGCTCGGACTCAAGAAGAAATTCATAGAAGAGAAGCAGAATAACCAAGAAAAATAACAGATAATATCAAAGATAGACTTATCATGAAGCACCATATCTAGTATAATACAATAGATATGGTGCATATATATTGGTCATCATTATCTGAAGACCGGATGAAAGGACTAATTGATTCAATGAACAGTATACGATTCTATCTTGCCCTGTGGATATCCAAGCTCGCCGTCATAGTGATCAATACGGTGGCGAAGGGCAGAGGAACGAATCTCCCGGGACAAGTGGCACTCAGGATCGATCCGCTCTTTGTCAAACACATGAAAGGCGTGGATCCGGCTAAGACAGTTTTCGTAACAGGAACGAACGGCAAGAGTACGACCGTCAATATGCTGCATCACGTTTTCACAAGCAATGGATATACCGTTGCTGCGAATCTGGACGGAGCTAACATGCTGACCGGTGTAGCGACGGCACTGATCAAGGACAGCACATTATCAGGCAGGATCCGTTCAGAATATGTGATCATGGAGACTGACGAGAGATATCTCAGGTTTATCAGGAAACAGATCCCTGCCAGACAGCTGATCATCACGAATATACAGAAAGACCAGACACAGCGGAATGGTGAGCCGGGTGTGATCTCCAGGAAGATCGCAGAGGCCATGGGACCGGATCTGACAGTATTCGTCAATCAGGATGAGCCAAGATCTTATGCGCTGGGAGACAATGCCGGCAGAGCCGTCAGTTATGCTGTGAAAGAGAACAGCAAATCATTCCACAAGGAACAGGATTTCTTCTCAGTGACCATTCCATGCGAGAAATGTCATGAACCTATCGTTTTCCATGCCCACAACATCGAGAACGTAGGTCCTTTCGTTTGCCCGGCATGCGGTTACGGAGCGGAGAAGCCAGCCGATTATCTCGTCGATGCTGTCGACTATGAAGGTCACAGTTTTACCGTGAAGGGAAGGACATATCCGTTCAATTTCAGCACTCCGTATTTCCTGTACTGCTACATCTCGGTATTTGCGGCTGCCAGTGAGATGGGAATGACCGAAGACGAGCTGTGGCACGGGTTTGAGACATTCACAGATCTCAGAGGAAGACTTGCCACCAAGCATATAGCAGGCAAGACCCTCAATTACATCAAAATGAAACAGGAGAACCCTGAGACCATTCAGTCATCGCTCAACCTGCTTGCAGAAGATCCTGAAGACAAGATCTTCATGTTCGGCCTGGATGAGACTCTCGACTATTATCCGCCATTTACGAATACTCTGGCGCTGTTCGATGTTGACTTCAGACCGGTACTGAATTCAGGCCTCAGCCGTTCTGTATGCATGTCCCGAGCCATCGGACGAGCGGCAGCAGTCAGGATGCTCTATGACGGGTTTGACCCGGACAAAATGACCGTTCTCCCGGCAAGCTACGAGGAGGATGTCGCAGCTGTACTGGAACCGCTTCCTGACAAACCGGTGTACCTGGTAGAAGAGATCCCATATTACAAGAAACCTAAGAAATAAGATAAGGATCAGAAATGTCATCCAATTATAAGATATTCAATGAAATAAGGAAGAATACTTCCGGACATGATGCTGTACTCAGCAATGTCAGTGAACTCGGTTTTGATAAGGATACCAGAGCTCTTCACATCCTCTGGATGTATCCTGATGCGCTTAATGTGTTCGGCGGCAGAGGTGATCTGATGGCACTGATGAGGATCAGCTGCCTCATGGGTTTGCCGACAGAGATGCGCAGGCTTGATTCGCTTGCTGACGATATTCCTCTCGACTGGGCAGATATCATCTATTTCGCCAGCGGAGATCTCACATGCATGGCCGATATTCTGAAAGTCCAGAAGACCAGACAGGAAGATTACAGGCGCTATGCGGAGAGCGGCAGGATGATCATAGCGGTGAGCAGCAGCGGCGCCGTTCTGGCAGATGAAACGATCATGTCGGACGGCACTTCTGTGAAGGGCCTTGGACTCCTCAGGATGAAGATGACTGAGAGAGAGAAGATCCACGGTGATGATCTCTGGTTCACCACCAGAGAAGGGATCGAGGTCACAGGCAATCAGATCCAGCTGCTTGATGTTGAGCTGGAAGAAGGCCAGGAACCTTGGGGCACCATCGTATATGGCAGAGGCAACAATGATAACGGATCCGAAGGCGCTGAGACTGGCAACGTGATCTATACCGCATGCGTAGGACCTGCTTTGGTCAGGAATCCATGGCTGGCGGCGGACCTGCTCAGAAGGGCAGCTAAGGCAGCCGGAGTATCCGGGGAATTCAGCCTTGATGATGAAGATATCAGGCAGGAGATCCTCTCAGCGGAGGAGGCCAGAGAATTCATAAGAAATAAAATGCAGCATTGACATTTTGCTGCATCGAGACTATAACAATACGGTAATTTATTGAGGAGAGGGGAAATCACATGTCACGCAGGAAAGATCTGCTGCCGGTACTGGTCGGAGGAGATTTTGCCGCTTACAGTCAGGCACGTACGTTCCATGAGGCTTACGGAGTATCATCGATCGCAATAACGACTGCACGCAATATCCTGAATACGCAGACGAGCATTCTGAAGACTATCGAAGAGCCGGAGCTGACAGAGCCGGAAGTCTTCATCCGGCGCATGAAGGAAATCGCAGAGACATATCCGCAGGAGCACAAACTCGTGCTGGGCTGCCGTGACTGGCAGGTGAGGATGGTCATCGAGAACAAGCAAAGACTGCAGGATCTTGGCTATATCGTGCCTTATATCGACAGAGAGCTCCTGGATCAGCTGGTACTCAAGCAGCATTTCTACGAGCTGTGTGACAAGTACGACGTTGCGTATCCTAAGACGTTCGTATATGATTTTGCCGCTCCGGCGCAGGATATCCCTGATCTCGGATATCCGGTGATTGCCAAGCCTTCCAACAGCGCGGCCTATTACAACACGTATTTTGAGGGACAGAAGAAGGTCTACAAAGTAGAGACCGAACAGGAACTGCATGAGATCCTGGCACGCGTCGGAAGTTCAAGCTACAGCGACAAATTCCTCATTCAGGAATTCGTTCCCGGCGATGACACAGGGATGCATCTTCTGACATGCTACTGTGACAAGTCAAGCAAAGTAAGACTGATCTCCGCAGGCCATACGATGATGGAAGATCATGAAGAGAATTCCGTCGGCAACCCTGCTGCGATCCTGACGGAAGTGATCGACAAGACGGTTTCTGACAGCGCGGTACGGCTGCTTGAGTCCATCGGCTATGTCGGGTTTGCGAATTTCGATATCAAATACGATCCGAGAGATGGCAGGTACAAATTCTTTGAGATCAATACCAGACTCGGCGCCAGCAGCTATTATGTGACAGGCGAGGGGTATAATACCGCAAAGTGGTATGTCGAAGAGTGGGTGGACGGACAGACATATGATGGATGTATCGTCACAGACCGTCCGTTCCTCTATACCAAGATCCCGCACTCGATCATCCGTGCTTATGTACAGGATGAAAGCCTGAAATCAGCCGTAGCTGACCAGTTCAGAGCAAGAAGAGTTGCCAATCCGATAGACTATAAAGCAGACCGCAATCTGCTGCATCATATATATGTAAGGTATTTCATGCATCGTCAGAAACAGCGTTTCCTGACGTATCTGTAATAACAATCAGCTCAGAAAGGAGCCTATATGTTCAATCCATTCAAAGACACGAGCAAAAACACTAACAGCAAGAAAACATTGCTCGGGGTGATCTGCGTTCTCGCAGCTACGTTTATCCTGACGTATTTCCTCCCGGCAGAAGTCGAGAATTTCGGGTTCTTCTCAACGCTTCCGGCGATCTTCCTGATCGTCTACATCTTCATGACGCAGAGGATCGTAGAGTCACTGGTTCTCGCATCTCTCATGGGAGTGATCATGGTATCAAGACCGGTGACCGTAGGAGAAGGGACCTGGCTGGGCAACATCTTCTCTGATTTCAGCGATTCGCTGCTGGAGACCATGATGGATGAAGACATCGCATGGCTGATCATAGTCTGCGGACTGATGGGAAGTATCATTTCCCTGATCGAGAAATCAGGCGGAGCGTTCGCATTCGGAGAATGGGTAGCGAAGAGAGCCAGGACCAGAAAATCATCACTGATCTGGACATGGATCCTCGGTATCATCATCTTCATCGATGACTATCTTAATTCTCTTACCGTAGGAGCCTGCATGACTCCGCTCACTGACCGCCACAAAGTTCCGAGGGAATTCCTGGCATATGTCGTTGACTCAACCGCAGCGCCTCTGTGCGTCCTGATACCGATCTCGACATGGTCTGTGTTCTGCGGACGTATCCTCGAGGCAAATGACTGGGCGCCGGCAGGGGAAGGACTCAAATACTTCATCAAGACCATCCCGTTCAACTTCTACGGATGGTTCGCCGCATTGATCGTTCCGCTGGTCGTACTTGGAGTGATCCCGATCGTAGGACCGATGAAGAAAGCGTTCAAGCGTGTTGAGGAAGGCGGTCCTCTGGCACCGGCAGGAAGTGAGAAGATCGACATTCATGCAGGTGAGCAGATGGAGATCCCTGAGAATCCGAGCATCTGGAACATGGCTCTGCCTATTCTGGTACTGGTATTCTCAACTCTGTTTATGGATATGGATATGCAGGCCGGCGTACTCATTACCCTGGCATTCATGTTCGTCTTCTATCTGGCACAGGGTGTTGTCGATGCGGAAGAGTTCATCGACGTCTCGCTTATTGGTCTCAAGAACATGATCCTGCCGCTGATATTGATGGTACTCGCGTTCCTGTTTGCAAATGTCAGCAGACAGATCCACTTCACACTCTATGTGATCGAGACAGCGACCGCACTTGTGTCGCCGAGATTCCTGCCTCTCGCAGTATTTATCGCACTGTCGATCACTGAGTTTATCACAGGAACTAACTGGGGCATGTACATCATCGCACTTCCGATCGTCATTCCTCTGGCTGTAGCTACCGGAGCAAACGTTACCGTTGCAGTAGCAGCTGTACTCAGTGCAGGAGTTTTCGGATCACACATCTGCTTCTACTCAGATGCGACCGTTATCACTTCGGCGGCAACAGGCTGCAACAATTTTGACCATGCAACGACTCAGCTCCCGTATGGTCTTATGGGAGCGATCGCATCGGCTATATGCTTCCTCATAGCAGGATTCGTAATGTAATCAAAGGCCATCCGGACATATTGTCCGGACGCTTACTTAGGTATAAGCACAGAACAGAACCATGGACAACGACAACAGGATACAGAAACGGGAACAGATCAGAGACAGACTGTTCAATATGGTTTCGGTAGGAGTCATCGATGACAGACTCAATCAGGGATATGATATCGTCAGCACTCTGCTGCTGATCATCAATCTTGTAGTGAGCATCATGATGACATTTGAAGACTTCTATCAGGCTCATTACGCGGTCCTGCATTGGGCAGAGGCGATCACAGTCGCTTTCTTTGCAATTGATTATATCCTGAGACTGATCACTGCAGACAAACTGTATCCGGAGAAGCCCCGCAACATGGCGGTCGTCTCCTATGTCTTTTCGGGATACGGCATCATCGACTTGCTGTCGTTCCTTCCTTATTATCTGCCATTTTTCTTCCCGGCAGGAGCTGCAGTATTCAGACTGTTCAGAGTCGTAAGGATATTCCGTCTGTTCAGGATCAACGCATATTCAGATTCACTTACGATCATCGGCAGGGTAATATCCGGTAAGAAGACACAGATCCTTGCTTCGGTTTTCATCATTTTCCTGCTCATCCTTGCAGCCAGCCTGTGCATGTACAGCGTTGAACACGAAGCACAGCCTGATGTGTTCAAAAATGCATTCTCAGGTATGTGGTGGGCGACATCGACACTGCTCACCATTGGATACGGCGATATCTATCCTATTACAGCGGCAGGGCGAGTGCTTGGTATCCTGATCACATTCCTCGGAGTCGGCCTGGTAGCTATTCCAACAGGTATCATTTCCGCAGGATTCGTTGAAGAATATCAGAGAGCACAGAGATATGAAGATGTCGAGGCAGAGAGAGCAATCCACTTCATCGAAGTCCTGATCAGAGAGCGTGACAGGTGGATCGGCAAGAAAATCAAAGATCTGGGACTCCCGAAAGATATTCTCATCGCAACACTGGTCAGAGGCGATGAGACGATCGTGCCTCGCGGCAATGTGGAGATACAGCTGAATGACAAACTGATCATAGCGGCAGCGTCTGTCAAAGATGATTATGTGATCAATCTCAAAGAGGTCAAGCTCAAGAAGAATCACAGATGGAACGGTGTCAAGATCAGAGATCTGGATATTTCGAGACAGTCATTCATCGTTCTTGTGAACAGGAATGAGAAGATGATCGTTCCGAATGGCAACCTTACGTTGCTGGAAGGAGATAAAGTGCTGGTCTATTCAACAGACAGCATAAGAAGGATAGAAAAAGAGGCGCTGTTCTGATCAGCGCCTTTTCTCTGATCTCCAGAAACTTCTGGAGAAGAGCATGATTACAGGATAGATCTCGAGACGTCCGCAGAGCATCTCGAGTGACATGATGATCTTGGACAGAGCAGAGAACTGTGCAGCAGAACTCTGAACTCCGACCTCACATATAGAAGTGCCTGTGTTTGTGATCATAGCGTGCGAATAGTTGAGAGCGTCGAAAATACTTGCTTCCTTGATGTCGAAGGACAGTAAGAACGCTCCGACAATGAATACGGCCATGAAGAGCGCCATATACAGATTAGCACTTAAGATCTGATCCTGGCGTACAAATTTATTATCTGATCTGATAGTTCTTACGGCACGTGGATGGATATTGAGGAACAGTCCGAAAGAGACTGTTCTTGCAGCGATATCCACACGTGCTGTTTTGATGCCTCCGCCGGTCGAAACTGCACATGCACCGATAAAACCACAGAATACGATCGTGATCTTACATATCAGAGGCCATTCCACACAGTCAGTAATAATATATCCTGACGTTGACAGGAATGAAACTGTCTGCATCACAGAATCACCAAGCACAGGGAAGAAGTCACGGCGACTGCTTACAGCGATCATGGCAGCGATGAACAGCGAGACGATAAGAAGTCTTAACACATAGTTGAATGACTCAGACCGAAGGATCGGTGAACGTGCTTTGCGGATGATGAGCAGAACGATGAATGATAAGTTCAGCGATCCGGCAAACGCGAAGAGTGTGATGATCACTTTGACCGGCATACTCAACTGTGTGATCACACCGTTGTTGATGTGCTGCAATCCTGCAGTGCTGATGTTGCTCAGAGAAGTCATTACAGAAGTCAGAGCAGGCATACCGGCTATGATAAGCAGAACGAACTGGATCATAGTCAGGGCTGCGTATAATTTGAGGATATTCCGGTAAGTGATCCTGTAGGATGATGATGACTGGAGATATTCATTGCCCGGCAGCTCTGCAGATATGAGAGAATGTCCACTGAAACTCCATGACTGGAGGTAGCAGGCTGCAATGAGGATGAGACCTGCACCGCCAAGCCAATTCAGGATAGAATGCCACAGCTGAAGAGAGACCGGGACAGAACTGATCCCGAGATCACCTGTTCCAGTGGTAGTAAGGCTTGCTGTTGCTTCGAACAGTGAATCAGCCAGCGTTGCGCCTTCGCATCCGAAGTAATAGACCACAGAACTGATGAATAAAATGAACAACCACGTGATGATGGTAGTAGCAAAGTTGATCCTGTGCCTCACTTCCCCTGAATGCATGTCAGTAAAATGCCTGATCATGAATCCTGCTGCGATACATGTCGCTGAAATGATCCCAAGAGGAAGCAGCGGTGCTGTCTCGCCGAGAAATGCGGCAACACCAACAGGAGGCAGGGCAGCGATGCCATACACGATAAGCACGAGCGCGAAAATATTCAGGAAGAATCTCCGGTTAGCGGAGCGGCGTTTCTTCTTAATCTTCATCTTAGACTTTCTCAGGCCTCCAGAAATACGATGTAAAGAACAGCATGAATGTCGAAAGTTCAAGCCTTCCCGCTATCATTACGAGAGAGAGCAGGATCTTAGCAAAGCCGGAATAGAAACTGAAATTACATACAGGACCGACAAGATCGAGTCCCGGACCGACATTGCTTATGCAGGTAAGGACTGCAGTGAAATTAGTCACAAGATTGCCGGCTCCGGTCAAAGACAGGAGGAATGTTGCTGCAATCAGTGTGATGATATATGTAGTGATGAATGTCAGTATGAATGTCAGGGTCTCAGGAAGCATCTTCTTGCCGTTATAGCGGATATCTTCGACGATGTTGGTGTGAAGGATGCGCTTGGCCTCATATTTGATCATGCGGATGAATACCAGGACTCTTATTTCCTTGATACCTCCCGCAGTTGATGAACTGGATGCTCCGGTAAACATGAGCAGTATCAGCAGCATCTGTGAAAAGGCCGGCCACAGGCTGAAGTCGACTGTCGCGTATCCAGTAGTAGTGATCACTGTCACGACCTGGAAAGCAGAGTCGGTGAGCGCCTGCCCAAAACTATCATAACCGCCCTGCGTCATAAGATTGATGACGATGAGAACGATCGCGATAAGGACGCTTACGGCATAGAAACGGAATTCTTCATCGCTGAAAGCCTTGCGAGGACCGCTCTGGAACGCAACGAAGAACAGGTTGAAGTTGGTGCCGGCAAGAAACATGAATACGGTGAATACCCATGTGATATAGGTGCTGTCGAAATAGGCGATGCCCGCCGTATGTGTAGAGTAACCGCCTGTCGCCATCGTGGTCAGCGCGTGATTCACCGCGTCATACAGGCTCATTCCTCCGAACAGCAGGAAAACGACTTCAGCAACCGTAAGTACGACATAGGCCATATACAGCATTCTCGCTGTTCCAGAGAAACGCGAAGAGATTTTGGTTATGGTTGGACCCGGAGTTTCGGCTCCGGCAATATTCCTTGACTTGATGCCAAAGTCCGGGAGGAGCGCGACGAACAGCACGATGATCCCCATGCCGCCCAGCCACTGAGTGAGACTGCGCCAGAACAGTATGGATTTAGGCAATGAGTCCATGTCAGGCAGGATCGTCGAACCGGTGGTCGTGAATCCCGAAGCAGTTTCGAATACAGCATCGATGAAATCCGGAATGCTACCCGAGATCACGTAAGGCAGAGCCCCTAAGATGGATGCGATGATCCATGAGGCAGTGACTATGAAGTAGCTGTATCTGAGTTTGAGTTTGCTCGCTGAGAGACTGGCGTGTGTTGTCAGACGGATCAGTATCCCCGGGACAAGAGCGATCAAAATGGATACAACAAAAGCCCGTGCACAGTGGCCCTCACCGTACACAAGCGCAAGAAGAAGCGGAATGGTCATGCATCCCGCCAGTAATATAAGAAAGTATCCGAAAAATCCCAGGATGATCTTCTTCATTATTATTTCATCTTACCGATCAATGATGTTTTCTTGAAAAGCTTCTCGACATATCCTATGTTGGACAGGAGACAGACGAGTACGACTTTATCACCCGGAAGGATCCTTGTATCACCCTTAGGGATCAAAGTTTCAACCCCTCTGTAGATAGCAGCCACTAGGACATAATCCGGAAGATCGATATCTTTGAGCGGCACATTGATGCAGTTCATGCCTTTCTCGGCATAGATCTCGAGCAGCTCTGCCTGGCCTTGCAGCAAGACAGAAGAAATGACCCTGTTGCTGCCTCTGATGTGCCTGAGTATGGTAGAAGTAGTGATGTCCAGCGGATTGAGTACCATGTCCAGATCGAGTTTGGAGATGAGATCACTGTAACTCTCATGACTGATCTTGGAAATAACATCCTCGATACCACGATTCTTGGCATTAAGCGCAAGCAGCAGATTCTCTTCATCATGGTTCGTGGCAGTTACAAACGCATCCATGGAATCGAAATCTTCTTCTTCAAGAAGTGTCATATCAGTGCCGTCTCCGTTGATGACCATTACATTGTTCAGCTTCTCTGAGAGATAATGACAGCGTTTCTTATCGGCTTCGATGATCTTGACATATGAACCGTATTCAGCCAGTCTGAGGGCAAGATAATAACCGGTCTTGCCGCCTCCGATGATCATGACTTTGCGGCCATTGGAAGAACGCAGCTTGCCGTGTACCGTTTTGGCAAGATCGAGAATGTTTTGTCTGTTACCCATGAGATACAGCATATCATGAGACTGAATGATATCGTTGCCGTGAGGGATGATGAGCTTTCCGCCGCGAGATATCGATGCCATGATCAGTTCAGGGAATTTGTTACGGAACTCGATGAGGTTCAGCCCGATCAGAGCCGGATAATGGGATGCTTCGAATTCAATGAGACCCAGACGGTGAGATGTATAAATACCGTTGCTCAGGGTATACTTCTCAACAAGATAACGGTAGATCTCTGAAGTGATCAGAATATCCGGGTTGACCAGCATGTCGATATTGAAATGCTCACAGATGAAATCCATCTGCATCATGTGATCCGGATCTCTGACTCTGGCAGCGACTCTCGGACAGCCCAGAGCTTTGGCGATCGATGCAGCCAGGATATTGGCATCATCGGAAGTTGTACAGCTGAAAAGAAAATCGAAAGTATCGACGTTGATCTCCTTAAGGAGTTCTACCGTCTTGGCATCTCCGGGAACAGTAAGAACGTCATATTGCTGTGCAAGAGAATTGAGTTTGTCTTCATTGTTATCGACAAGAGTGATATCGTAATCTCCGTCAAGCAGCGCTTCCGTGAGCTTGATCCCGAGTTTGCCGGCTCCGAGGATAGCGACTTTCATTGTTTACCTCCGGTATATGTTATATAATTCAAACAATACTTAATTGTATTACTGAAATGTAAAAGTTTCAATGGTTTGACCAATTATTGCTACAGGTGGAGCATGGACATAAGAATTATAGCACTTGATCTGGACGGTACTACACTGAATAAAGCAGGCGAGATCACTGAATATACAAGGGATGTGCTTGAACGCGCAGGCGCGCAAGGCGTTCATGTCGTCGTATCAACAGGAAGGTCGTACAGATCTCTGCCCGAACAGGCCAAGAGCATCGGAGCGATCAAGTACGCTATCACCTCGAACGGTGCTCACATCAATGATATCCATACAGGAGAAGCAATATACAGCAGTTTACTGTCAGAAAAGGCAGTTCTCCGTTCTGCGGAACTAGCCAGGGAACTGAATACCGACATCGAGATCTTCATCGACGGACAGGCGTACATTGATGCAGACTATTACCGGCACATCGAGAAATACGGATGCGAATACCGCAATGCAGCCTATGTGCTGTGGAGCCGTAAACCGATCGAGGATATCACAGGATTCCTTGTTGCTAATAAGGACAGGATAGAGAACATCAATTTCTGTTTCCCGTCCAGCGAGGTCCTTGAAGAATCAAGAGCCGCTGTCAACGCGATCCCGGAAGCGACGGTCACGTCGTCATTTGCCAATAATCTGGAAGTCGGCGGACCTACAACGAGCAAAAGAACTGCACTTATGGCCCTCATGGACATGCTGGGCGTAATAAGAGAGCAGCTCATGTGCTGCGGAGACGCGCCGAACGACATCGAAATGCTTGAATTTGCGGGATTCGGTGTAGCAGTCGGGAACGCATGGGGAGGGACCGCCGAACACGCAGACTATATAACCGGAACGAATGATGAAGACGGCGTCGCGCACGCAATAGAGAAATTTGTTCTGAAATGACCGCATTTACAACTTGTGAGAGCGCTGCAGAGCAGCGTTCTTTTTGTTTTGTCTTGTTCTTTTTGAAATAGTGACAGGAATGCAGGATATCGTGACGTTTTCGTTCGACCTGTTCCGGGAACGGTGGTAGGATTTCTGCACATGAGGAAAAGGAGGCACGATGATGAGATATAAGAAGAATCTTGGAGACAACGGAGAAGAATTTGCGGCAAGGATGCTGACAGACGCGGGGTATGAGATACTTGAGAGGAATTTCACCGCGAAATGTGGGGAGATCGACATCATAGCATATAAGGATGGAGTACTGCATTTTGTAGAGGTCAAGACCAGGACGGGAACTGACTACGGATTCCCGGCAGAGGCAGTAACAGAGAATAAGATCAGCAAGATAAGGCGCACGGCAGAGAGCTATATCAACACGAGGAAGTCGCGATGGAGATCGGTGTCCTTTGACGTATTCGAAGTCTACGCCAATCTGCTGATCGATTGTATGTGAAGGAGCCGGTATCATGTTCAGCAGGATAAGATCCGCTGTTTGCAGCGGTATAGAAGGTAAACCCGTAGCGGTAGAGACAGACGTGGCGAGAGGCCTTCCCGGCATCTATATCGTCGGCCTGGCATCAACTATGATCATGGAGTCCAGAGAGAGGATCCGCAGCGCCATAGTCAATTCAGGTCTTGAATATCCCAAGGGAAGGATCACGGTCAACCTGACTCCCGCAAGCATACACAAGACCGGCAGCGGACTAGATCTGCCGATCGCTGTCGGGATACTTGTTTCCAATGGATATGTTGACCCGCATCAGGCAGAGGAATACGGGATCATAGGAGAGCTGGCACTGGACGGCAAGGTGCTTGCTGTGAGCGGAGTACTCCCTATGCTTATCAGCATGAAGTCTGCAGGGATGCAGAGGATCATTATTCCGGAAGGCAACAGACTGGAAGCATCTCTGATCAGCGACCTGACGATCTTCACCGCTGCCGATCTTGCAGAATGCATCCGTATTGTGAATGGCATCGATGCGCCGGAACCTGTCGGAACGATCGATACCGGATCTCTGGCAGGAATGAGACTGATGCAGGGCAGCACAAATGCTGTCATCGGGGATTTTGCGGATATCAGAGGGCAGGAGAACGCTAAGAGAGCGATTGTGATAGCCGTGACGGGACGCCATGGCCTGATCATGATAGGAAGTCCGGGGTGCGGTAAGACGATGCTGTCGCAGAGGATCCCTACCATCATGCCGCCGATGAATGAGAAGGAGCTGATAGAGACTGCGATGATCTATTCTGCTTCAGGGATCGACGATCCGGAGAGCTATATCAGCTGTATCAGACCATTCCGGCATCCGAACCATTCCATCGGGAGAGCCGGACTGATCGGCGGTGGGAATATACCGGTTCCGGGAGAGATTTCTCTTGCTCACAATGGAGTTCTGTTCCTGGATGAAATATGCGAATTTGAACGGGATAATATAGAAGCACTGCGGCTTCCGGTAGAGGAACACAGGATCACGCATTTCCGCAGGGGAGAGAGCTACACTTTTCCCTGCAATTTCCAGCTGATCATGGCATCCAATCCATGTCCCTGCGGGTATTTCGGAGACAGAGAGCGGGTATGCAAGTGTACGGAAGCGCAGCTTGAGCGATACAGGAAGAAGCTGAGCGGACCGATCATGGACAGAATAGATATGAAAGTGACAATGGAGAGAGTCACCTATGATGAACTGAGAGACAAGCGAAGAGGCCTCAGCTCGGAAGATATGCGCAAAATGGCTGCAGATGGAGTAGCTTTTGGAAGATCCATGGGAAGAGATATGTATAACGCAGATATGAATGAGCAGGAGATCGGGATCTGGTGCAAACTTGGCAGAGAAGAAGAACGATTCATGAACAGAGCTTATGATACGCTCAAAATGTCGCCGCGGTCATACACCAGAACGCTCAAAGTAGCCAGGACGATCGCAGATCTCGACAGGAGCGAGGCAGTCAGACAGCAGCATCTTGCAGAGGCTCTCGGATACAGGATCATTGAACTGATACCTGACTGACGGAGGAACCTATGCGTAGTACTGATTTGTTAAGCAAAATACAGAAGATCGACATACAATCTTCAGAGTTTCCCGCTAAACTCAGAGAAATACCGCATCCGCCGGAACAGATCTATTGTGTCGGCGATACCAGCTTGCTGCACTGCCAATCGGTATCTGTTGTAGGATCCCGGAAGTTTACTGTATATGGCAAGACTGTTGCGATGATGATCGGCAGAAGACTCGGTGAATGCGGGATCCCTGTAGTATCCGGCCTGGCATATGGAATCGATGCCTTCGCACATGAAGGCGTCCTTGACGCGGGAGGGAGGACGATAGGAGTCCTGGCAAGCGGGATCCTAAGGATGGGCCCTAAGAGAAATCTTGATCTTATGTTCAAGGAACTCGAACAAGGCGGACTGATCCTGAGCGAGAATCCTCCGGACTATTCACCTCAGAAGTACGATTTCCCTCTGAGAAACCGGATCATCAGCGGTCTGGGGGATTCTGTCGTAGTGGTTGAAGCAAACTTCAACAGCGGGGCTCTGATCACAGCACAGCACGCTACTGAACAGGGAAGACCGGTCTATGCGGTCCCAGGCAATATCAACAGCCAGTTCAGCATGGGCAGCAATCTGCTGATCCGTGACGGAGCCTGTCCCGTTGTCATTATCGATGATCTGATAAGGGACCTCGGCATCACTCCTCCAGACAATGCTGACAAGGCAGACAGTCTCGGAGCAGACGAGAAGAGGGTCTATGATGCTGTAAGCAGATATAACGGAGTTTCTGCAGATGTGATCGCGGCAGAGCTCGATATGAGCACCGGATGGGTCAATGCAATGGTCACTGTAATGGAGATCAAAGGACTGGTTCAGACATACAGCGGGAAAATTTATCTTGCAAAATAAGACCTGCAATAGTAAAGTATTTGTCCGTAAGGGTCTATAGACTGGATATTATTGATTACATAATAAGGAAGAAAACACAAATGGCATCAACTGCTGGAAGAAGCAAGAAAACAACCGGGACGGCAAAGAAGGCACCGGCAAAGACACTGCTGGTCGTCGAGTCACCGTCCAAGGCCAAGGTCATCAGCAAGTACCTTGGGTCAAAATATAAAGTAATGGCTTCGGTCGGTCATGTAAGAGATCTGCCGAAGAGCAGGCTCGGAGTCGACGTTGAGAATAATTTCGAGCCGGAATACATCAATATCAGGGGCAAGGCTGATACGATCAAGGAACTCAAGAAAGAAGCATCGGCCGCATCCAAAGTCCTGCTCGCAACGGACCCTGACCGTGAGGGCGAAGCGATCTCGTGGCATCTGGCATACCTCCTGGGATTGGATCCTGACGCGGAATGCCGCGTGATGTTCAATGAGATCAACAAACAGACCGTTCAGGACGCGATCAAAGATCCGAAACCGATCGATCTGTCACTGGTAGATGCTCAGCAGGCAAGGCGCGTGCTGGACAGACTCGTAGGTTATCAGATCAGTCCACTGCTGTGGAAGAAGGTCTCGAGAGGGCTGTCGGGCGGAAGAGTCCAGTCAGCCGCACTCAAACTGATCTGTGACCGTGAGAACGAAATCACCAACTTCATACCGGAAGAATACTGGTATATCGCAGCTGATT
This sequence comes from Mogibacterium sp., assembly GCA_017434025.1. Lineage (GTDB taxonomy): Bacteria > Bacillota > Clostridia > Peptostreptococcales > Anaerovoracaceae > Crickella. Next base: position 72,879 of record JAFRGC010000051.1, read on the forward strand.
TCGGCGATGGATTTATCGCCGCACTGAATAAGATCTCCGGAAAGAAGGCCAAAGTCACATCGAAAGAGCAGACCGATGCGATCACAAGCGAACTTGACGAAGGGAAGTATATTGTCAAGTCGATCAAAGAAGGCAAGAAGCAGATCAAGCCATATGCTCCATTCACCACTTCAAGCCTGCAGCAGGACGCTTCGATCAAGCTGGGATTCCCGACAAGCAAGACGATGCAGATCGCTCAGCAGCTGTATGAAGGCGTGACCCTCAAAGGCATCGGTGCCAGAGGTCTGATCACTTATCTGAGAACTGACTCCGTCAGGATCTCACCTCAGGCTAAGGCGATGGCAGCTGAATACATCAAAGAGAAGTTTGGCGAGAATTATTCCGGAAATAATTACTTCTCGAACAAGAACAAGGCGATGCAGGACGCCCATGAGGCGATCAGACCGTCGGACATTACGCTGGAACCTCAGATGATCAGAGATTCACTGACATCTGATCAGTTCAAGCTCTATGAACTGATCTGGAAGAGATTCACTGCTTCGCAGATGGCTGCTGCATGCTATGACACCGTCACCGTCGATATCCAGAACGGTAAATACGGGTTCAGAGCCAATGGTTCCAGGATGACATTCGACGGCTGGAAGAAAGTCTACAGCACGCCTCACAATGAGGATGAAGTGACGGTCCCACCGCTTACAGAAGGCCAGGAGCTCGAACTTGTCAAGCTCATTACAGAACAGAAGTTCACTCAGCCTCCTGCAAGATACACAGAAGCCAGCCTTGTCAAGGAGATGGAAGAGAAGAATATCGGCAGACCGAGCACCTACGCTTCCATCATATCTGTACTGATCACGAGGAAGTACGTCAAGAGAGCCAAGAAGAGTCTTGTTCCGACCAAACTGGGATTTGACGTCATCGGGATCCTGCAGGACTACTTCGCAGATATCGTCGATGTCGAGTTTACCGGAGAGATGGAAGACAAGCTCGACAGCATAGAACTCGGCGACAGAGAATGGAAGAGCGTCATAGCGGACTTCTACAAAGGTTTCAGCGAAGAACTCAAGATCGCCGACAGAGAGGTCGAGAGGGTCGAGAAGGAAGTCGTGCTCTCCGACGAAGTCTGTGAACTGTGCGGTAAGCCGATGGCTGTCAAGGAAGGACGTTTTGGCAGTTTCCTCGCATGCACGGGATATCCTGAATGCAAGAACACCAAGCCTATCGTCAAGTCCACAGGTATCAAGTGCCCGAAATGCGGCAAGGATATCGTGGAGAAGAAGGGCAGGAAGTCCGGTCGTGTATTCTACGGCTGCAGCGGATATCCTGACTGTGATGTGTCTTATTGGGACAAACCTATCGGAAGAGCATGCCCGGAGTGCGGTTCTATGCTCGTACAGACGAAGGGGAGATTCAAGAAGATTAAATGCTCTAACCCTGAATGCAAGTATTCAGAGAAGATCAATACCGGAGATAAGAAGAAAGATACGGGGGAAGAAGAATGATCAAATTCCATGCAACGACAATATGCGCTGTCAGAAGACCCGGTGGTGACATCGCTATAGGCGGTGACGGACAGGTCACCATGGGCGAGACGACCATCATGAAGAATGGCGCTAAGAAAGTTAAGAAAATATACAAGGACAAAGTGCTGACCGGTTTTGCCGGATCAGTTGCTGATGCATTTGCTCTGACTGAGAAATTCGAGAACAAACTCGGCGAGCATGCAGGCAATCTCAAGAGAGCTGCAGTAGACCTCGCTCAGTACTGGAGAGGTGATAAGGCTATGAGGAACCTTGAAGCTCTTATGATTGTAGCTGATGCCGAGGACCTTCTCGTGATCTCAGGCAACGGCGAAGTCATAGTGCCTGACAAGGACGTAGTAGCAATCGGTTCAGGCGGCAATTACGCTTATTCGGCAGCAGTCGCACTGTTCGAGAACACAGATCTCGATGCTGAGAGCATCGTAAGGAAGTCGCTTGAGATCGCTTCCAATATCTGCGTTTATACGAATAACAACATTTCTGTAGAGAAACTGTAGGAGGGGGCAATGGCAGACGGAATCAAGAATATGACTCCTAAACAGATAGTGGCGGAGCTTGACAAGTACATAATCGGCCAGGACGAAGCTAAGAAGTACGTTGCGATCGCTCTCAGAAACCGTTACAGGAGAAGCAGACTCAGCGAGCAGATGAGAGAGGAAATCACTCCTAAGAATATTCTCATGATGGGACCGACGGGAGTCGGTAAGACTGAGATCGCGCGCAGACTTGCTAAACTGATGGACGCTCCGTTCGTCAAAGTAGAAGCGACCAAATTCACAGAGGTCGGATATGTCGGCCGTGACGTCGATTCGATGATCAGAGATCTGGTCGAAGCGTCGATGAGACTCAGCAAGCAGAAGAGAATGGAGGAGAATACCGAGATGGCTGACAAGATCGCTGAGGATATCATCGTCAAAGCGATCATCCCTGGCGGTCCGGAGACTGAGAAGACGAACGGTGTCCAGCTCGGAAACATCTTCGGCAACCTGGGATATAAGAGCCAGAGACAGGAGTACGAGGAGAGAAAGAAACAGGAATACGAGTCCAGCCAGGAGTATTCGGACATCCAGATGGCAAGAGAGCAGGTCAGAGAGCAGCTCAGAGCGGGTCTGCTGGATGAGCAGATCATTGAGATCGAGGTGGATGATGTCCCTAAGACCAACCAGCTCGATATGCAGAATGAGGGCATGATCGCGATAGGAAATCTCTTCGATAACATGCTGCCTAAGAAGACCAAGCACAAGAAGTGCAAAGTCAAGGATGCTAAACGTATCCTGAGAGAGCAGGAAGCCCAGAAGATGATCGATATGGATCAGGTGACTGATGAGGCTCTCGAGAACGCTGAGCAGAACGGTATCATTTTCATCGACGAGATCGACAAGATCGCAGCCGGCGGCACCATGAGGTCCGGCGCTGATGTTTCGAGAGAGGGCGTCCAGAGAGACATCCTTCCGATCGTCGAAGGCAGTGTCGTCAACACCAAATACGGTCCGGTCAAGACTGATCATATGCTGTTTATCGGTGCGGGGGCTTTCCATGTATCCAAACCTTCGGATCTCATCCCGGAACTGCAGGGAAGATTCCCTATCAACGTTGAACTCAAGAACCTCGACAAGGAAGACTTCAAGAAGATCCTGACGGTTCCTGAGAATGCTGTTACCAAACAGCAGAAAGCTCTTCTGGAGACAGAAGGTGTCAAGATTGAATTCACCGACGAGGCGATCGACGAGATCGCAAGCCTTGCGTTCCTGATGAATGAGGAGACTGAGAACATCGGAGCAAGAAGGCTCCATACGATACTGGAGATCCTGCTTGAGGATATCTCATACAATCTTCCGGATCCGGAAGCAGAAGATGTTATCATTGACAGAGACTATGTCACTGCCAAACTCCATGAGAAGATCAAGGAAGTCGATGTAGACAGGTATATTCTGTAATGCTGCTGTACAGGTCGATTCTGGAATACGGCGAGGCAGAGTATGTGGTACAGAAATCAAGATTCATTGCGCATGCTCTGCCTGTTGAATCCTATGAGGAAGCCAGAAGTTTCGTTGCTGAGATCAAGGAAGAGTACCGTGACGCCACCCACAATGTGCCTGCGGTCATATGTGGACCCAAACAGGAAATACAGTGGGCGAGCGATGACGGAGAGCCGGGCGGGACTTCCGGTCTTCCTGTGCTCAAAATGATAGCAGGAGAGGGACTGACAAATCTTGTGATGGTGATCACCAGATATTTTGGCGGCATCAAACTCGGGACAGGAGGTCTGGCAAGGGCATATACGACTGCAGCGGGGCTTGGCCTCGACGCAGCGGGGAGATGCGAGGTGCGCGACAGCTCACTGCTTGTCTATGAATTTGATTACTCATATATCAGCAAACTGCAGAATCTCGCTGCAGACGGAAAGTTCGAGATCGTTGATCCTGAGTATACAGATATCGTCAGAACAGGGATCAGATGTATGTCTGAATACACTGAAGAGATCAAAGGAATGATGGCCAATCTCACTAATGGCAAGGCTTTGCTCAAACGGGAAGAAAAAGGCCAAATTAGATTAAAAATTTGATTGACACGCCTATCCAGCTGTGTTAAACTAAACGAGCGTCAAAACGCGGGCGCATAGCTCAGCTGGGAGAGCACCTGCCTTACAAGCAGGGGGTCATAGGTTCGAGCCCTATTGCGCCCACCACCCAGAATAATGAGGCCGGGTAGTTCAGCTGGTTAGAATGCCAGCCTGTCACGCTGGAGGTCGACGGTTCGAGCCCGTTCCCGGTCGCCATTTGCTGATGTGGCTCAACGGTAGAGCAGCTGATTTGTAATCAGCAGGTTGGGGGTTCGATTCC
>JAFRGC010000052.1 GCA_017434025.1 Mogibacterium sp.
ATCTTTCCGGACATTGCAAAAGCTGCAAAACCTATCTCTGTCAATATCAAAACCAGCAGCAACAGCATTTCCATGATCGGCTCCTTTCAAATGTCTTACTCTGTCTGACTCTATGTGATTGCCCGTTTCGAGTGTAAAAAAATAAGAGGCTTCTCTTCAATAGCCTCTACGGTAAGATGCATTTTAAGCCGGTAAGATGCAAAACTCCTTGCAAACATCAGCAGTATGCGTACCATAGTCAAAGGTTATTTTCGAGTACGAAAAAAGCCTGAAATCGTTGAAATTTCAGGCTTTAACAATGGTGGACGAAAGGAGAGTCGAATTCTGTTTTCAAACCGTTGCGAGTACTGAAATGATAGTATTCAGCGGATTGCGTGAGCCTCTGATCCGGACTGCTATTCGGACCATTCACTGAGTACCGCCTCAACCTGCTCAATCAGCCTCTCTTTGTCCGGTATTACATAGGTATACGTAGATGCAAAAATGTTATTTGAGAGACCTCCTAACGCATACTCTGCTGTTACGCTACTCTTGTCTGTACAAAGAATAATTCCAATTGGTGGATTGTCTCCTTCCTCATTAATCTCTGCAGAATAGTAATTGAGATACATATTAATCTGACCGACTGCCTCAGGCATCAGCTTGGCTGTTTTCAATTCGATAAGAACATATGCGTGAAGTTCTTTGTTGTAGAAGACCATATCCACATAGTAATTAGTATTGTTCAGAGTCACTCTTTGCTGCGTGCCCACGAACATAAAGCCCCTGCCAAGTTCAAGAAGAAAGTCTTCTATTTGCTTTACCAGTGCTTTCTCCAAATCACTCTCAAAGACAGGTTTCCTGTCTGGCAAGCCTAGAAATTCGAATACATAAGGGTCCTTCACTACATCTTCCGGACTGGATAGTTCCTGCCCTTTTTCGGCCAATTCCAGCACCTTTTTCTTATTTGCCTTGCCTTCCGACAACAGTAGTCGTTCGAACAGCGAAGTTGATATCTGTCGTTTCAGTTCTCTTACAGACCATCCGGATCGCTCGCATTCCTTCTCATAGAAGCTGCGCTTATCCCGATCCGATATAGATAAAAGTTCGCAGTAATGTGACCAGCTCAATTTAACAGACACCGTCTGTTGAATTTGATACGTTTGATAAAACCGTCTCATAAATTGCAGATTTGACACAGAAAAGCCTTTACCAAATTCCTTGGTCAGTGTTCTGGAAAGCAATTTCAGAGTGTTTTGTCCATATTCTGCACGCTCTTTACTGGCCTGCTCATGCTCAACTATAACTCTGCCAATATTCCAATATGCTGCTAACAACTCACTATTAACTTGTTTTGCAACATTCTGGCGGGCACTGTTCATTATGCCTCTGATTTCATTTACCATTTCCTGCGGAATCTTTACCTCATTCATCATGTTTACCTCCTTAAAAAAAATAGCACCAGGATGCGTGCCAAAATCACGCTTATCCTGATGCACTCTTGCCTGCAACGGGCCCGATCGGAAAAGACCTAAGTATTTATTTTTCAAAATAATAACACAGCTCAACAGCGCAAACAAGTGTTTGACATTTCACTCAGTGAAATACTTATAATGAAAGAGCCCCAGAGATTATTCTCTGAGGCAGTTCTAATTGGTGGAGACGGTGGGAATTGAACCCACGTCCAAGAGCATTTCCGGACGACTTTCTCCGAGCGCAGCCGGGTCTTTGATCTCACCCTCGGAGCGTCACTCGGCGGACTATCCTCGGGCCATCCCGTTTGGTCCCCTTACGCTAACGGGAGGTCACGTAAGGGTTTTCCTGCATAAATGACGCCGGTTGCTGTGCCTGCAGGTGAACTCAGGCCGACGCGCGGGGCTGAACTATGCAGCCAGTGCGAAATTGTTGTTTGTTTTTGCGTTTCTTTTGAACGGGCACTTTTAACGTGGATCACCGCCACGGCTCGCTTATCCTCGTTCCACACACCTGTCGAAACCAGTGCGTCCCCTCAGATTCCGGCGGCCTGTTCGCCGCCGGAATTCTATTATATCTATGATAGGCCGATTGTCAATAAGCAGTTCCGGGTAATCAGAGAATGCTCTCGAATTCTCTCATCTCCTCGTACTTCTTCCTGTCCTCTTCGCTGACACTGGATTTGACCTTGCTCAGAATATCCAGCATATCCTTAGTGCTCACAGGAGCAGCCTTCCCGTCTGAACTTACTATCTGACGTTTTACATAGATCTCCTTAGCTTTATTCGCTACTGCAACGATATCCGCGCAGGTATAGCCGTCGAGCTGTTCGGCCAGCTTATCCAGATCGATGTCGAACGGGATCGGCTCAAGAGTAGACTTGAGAAGCTCTTTGATGGATTCCTTGTCCGGCATCGGTATATAGATCTTGGTGTCGAACCTGCCTGATCTCATCAGTGCGGCATCAAGGCTGTACGGTCTGTTGGTCGCTGCTATTACGACTACTCCGTCAAGAGAATCCATACCGTCCATCTCTGTAAGCAGCTGATTGATGATGCGTACTGAGCCGCTGTCTGCGCTTCTCTTACCTGCAATAGCATCGATCTCATCGAAGAAAATGATCGACGGCTTTGTCTCTCTGGCGTCTCTGAACTTACGTCTCAGATTTGCCTCAGACTCGCCCGCTCCTGCTCCGAGCAGTTCCGGACCATTGACTACATAGAAGTTCGCATTACTCTCATCCGCAGCAACTTTCGCGAAGAATGTTTTACCGCATCCCGGAGGGCCGAACAGCAGGATTCCCTTGGATGCCGGGATCCCGTATTCTTTGTATTTATCGGCATTGACGATAGGGCTCTCGATCTTGTCTTTGAGTATTGCCTTGGTCGACTCCATTCCCTTGATATCATCCCAGCTGAGTTTCGGCTTTTCTTTGCCCCTGTTGTCATTCTGAGCAGTGGATGATCTGGTATATTTCTTACGGTACAGTTCATATCTCTCCTGGAGATCCAGGGTATAGGACGGCAGTGTCAAAGCGATCCTGTCGACCAGATCTGCTTCTGTCACCTTCCTGAAATCATTGTCCCTGTACGCGCCTTCACAGACGGCCTTAATGTCAGCACCTGTGAATCTTTCCGTAAGATCCGCAAGCTTGTCCAGGTCGATTGTCGACAGGTCGGTCTTGTCCTTCAGGTATTTGACAAAGAGAGCCTTGCGGCCTTCCGGATCAGGAGCGCCCATATAAATTATCTTATCGAAACGTCCCGGTCTGAGCGCTGCCTCGTCGATCATCTCAGGGTTGTTGGTCGTCGCAATGATCAGAACATTTCTGAGATCCTTGAATCCATCCATCTGCGTCAGGAAGACGTTGATGATAGATGTTTCATAGGAACGTTCTGAATTCACTCTCTTGCCGAGGAATGCTTCGATCTCCTCGAAGCAGATGATTGCCGGTGCTTTCGCTCTGGCCTGGGTGAAAATGTTGACAAGATTCCTTTCCGACTCACCTACCCACATTGACATGAACTGGCTGGCGTTGACCAGAATGAGATTCATCTTGCTCTCATTCGCAATGATCCTTGCCATTGTAGTCTTACCGGTTCCCGGAGGGCCGTAGAGCAGTATCCCCTTGACCGGTTTCATGTTTGCCTTGACCAGCTTGTTATATTCTTTCTTATCTACATATGGCTTGATGACTTCCTGCAGCTCGCGCTTTGTCTCTTCGTAACCCGACAGGCTGTCCCATGTCTCGCCGGCATGCACCATTGCGAGTTTGCCCGCAGCTGCATCCGCGCCGGCCGGCTGCTCGAGTTCCATCGCGACAGCAGTGACCCAAGGTCTGCTGATAAAGTAGCCCAGTATGCCGCCTGTTATGATTTTTACTATAGGAAGCGCTTCCTCTGTGCCGCCAAACCTTCTGACCGCGTAATAGACACCGATCGTCGCAATGATCAGTACGATCGTGTTGACCGCGTCTCTGACATCATGATTCAGCGTCTTGACAAGTCTGATCTTCACGCCCAGCCAATAAGCAAGGATACCAAGCGCCAGAAATGCTCCGAGAACGATTGCAAGGCCTTTCAGATCAGCTGTCTGCAGATAGTTATAGCCTGAAGCAGGATCAAACTGCTCGAATATCGTCTCCAGAGTGCCTTCTGCAGGTACATAGTTGAAAGCCCCTGATTCATGAACGTAATTCGCGGTGCAGTATGAGCATGTCATAATGCCCCAGAGTCCCCACAGAACAGGATAGAAAGCTGATCTGTAGGAGTTCTCATACTTTACATACATGCACATCCCATAGAAAAGGATCGCGAAGCCTACCGACATTACAGGCGAACCCGGAAGGAACGCCAGCGGCAGAACGATCGCGCTCCATGCAGAAGGATGCGCTTTGGAATACATCAGCATAGTGCACAGAGCGAGGACCACAGCCATGAACCCGTTGATGTGCATCATTGAGAAAAATACTGCACAAGCCGCGCCTATGACTGCTACTCCCGGAGCCGCGAAAAACAGGACACCGACGATCGCTGCAACGACCCAGCTCATCGATGAGTCAAGGACACTGACCTGCAGGATCTGCTTAATCGCATACACTACCGTTAAAGCGCCGACAAAATTCCACAATTTGGCATTGTAGAACCTGTCCAGCGTTTTTCTTAAGTCATCTAGAAAAACCATTTAAAACCTCCATTAAATGAGTCACTGAGAATCATCCCCCCCCAGTGACTCAGTCGTTAACAAATTGTATTCAACAATTACAGATTGGCTGAGCTGTACTTGTTCAGCAGGTCGTGCTTGAGATTCCAGAGCGGCTTCGACAGGTCGACGTAATAGACCTGCGGATTCTCGAATCTCAGGAACTCACCCCAGAGCTTGTCGATCTGTTCTTCGCATGTTGCGCGGATCTGCTCGATATCTGGCTCTTCGTAGACCAGTTCACCCTTCTCGAAGATCGGTACGAGGAGTTCGACAGCCTCGTAATCGTAGAGCACTTTGCGCTTCCACACTGCGTTCGGATCGAAGATCTCGAACGGTTTGCCGTCCGGGATCGGCTCGTCGCGAAGCATGATGACGTCAGCCAGAGCCTTGCCATGATCCTTGCCGTAGAATCTGACGACTTTCTTGAATCCAGGGTTGGTGATCTTCTCTACGTTCTCGGAGATCTTCATCTTAGGGACGAGCTCACCATCCTTGCCAATGCCCGAAAGCTTGTAGACGCCGCCGAAGACCGGTTCCGATCTTGCGGTGATCAGTCTCTCACCAACGCCGAAGGAGTCGATCTTCGCACCCTCGAGGATAACATCTCTGATGATGTACTCATCGAGCGAGTTGCTGACGACGATCGTGCAGTCCTGCAGTCCCTCTGCATCGAGTATCTTGCGGCACTCTCTGGTCAGGTACGTGATATCTCCGGAGTCAATACGGACACCCATCTTCTTAGGCTTGAGCTCCTTGAATACCCTGATCGCATTCGGAAGTCCCGACTTGAGGACGTTGTAAGTATCGATCAACAGTGTCGCATTCTGCGGATAGAGTTCAGCGTAGGTCTTGAACGCCTCATACTCGCTGTCAAAACTCTGGATCCAGCTGTGCGCCATCGTTCCGAGTGCCGGTACGAAATGGTTCCTGTCAGCGATCGTGCAAGCAGTTCCTGCGCAGCCCGCGATATATGCAGCCCTCGCGCCGTATACCGCAGCATCAGCACCCTGTGCTCTCCTGGTACCGAACTCCATGACCGGTCTGCCCTGAGCCGCTCTGACGATCCTGTTCGACTTAGTCGCGATCAGGCTCTGATGGTTGAACTGCATCAGGATGAACGTCTCGACGAACTGAGCCTGGATCAGCGGTCCCTTGACGATCATTACAGGCTCATGCGGGAAGATCGGATAGCCTTCCGGCACGGACCAGACATCGCATGTGAACTTGAAATCCCTCAGATAATCGAGGAATTCCTCGCTGAATGAATCCTTGGTCCTGAGGTACTCGATATCAGCCTCGGTAAAGCTGAGTCTCTTCATGTAAGCGATGATCTGCTCGAGTCCGGCCATGATGGCAAATCCACCGCCGTCCGGAACTCTCCTGAAGAATACATCGAAGCAAGCCTCTGCATCGCGGTTCCCGGAGTTGAAGTAACCATTTGCCATCGTGATCTCATAGAAATCCGTCAGCATAGTCAGGTTGTAATCGTTTAGTTTTGCATATTCTCTCTTGTCACTCATTTCATTCACCTGTCAGTATCATCAAGTGATAACGATCCCTATCCGGCAGTCTTCTCTTCAGATGTTTCCGGTGCCTCATCCTCCGCACCTGCATTGCCGGACTCTGCCTCTCCGTCCTGTCCCTCTTCGGCTGCCTCTGTTGATGTCTCCTCTTCTTCCTGCAGATAAACAGCCTGCTGGTCTGCCAGCTGTTTAGGATAGTCCAGGATGATCCCGAGGCGCCAGTAAATAATGCCTGCAGCAACCGCTACTATAACGATCGCAAGAAAGATATCGCTTATATTATGAAAGAAATTTCTGATGAGTCTCATCTGTGATCTCCTTTCTCTTCAACTAATGATTATACAGTCTGGAGGATGTATTTGCAATCTGAACGCCTTGAGAACAGAAGCATCTGCGTGATATAATCATCACTGCGGCAAGCGCTATCAACACGGGAGGATGCCAATGAAGGAGATCATTATCACGGCTAATGACGCCGGCAGGCGGCTCGACCGCTTCCTTCGCAAATATCTTAAGAACGCCTCCCTTGGCGAGATCTACAAACTCATCCGCAAGGACGTCAAGGTCGACGGCAGGCGCAGGGATCAGTCGTACGTGCTCTGTGAAGGCGAGGCACTTACGCTGTACCTGTCTGATGAGGTTCTGGACATGATGACCGGTGCCGATCGCGGCAGCAGCTCACCGTCCGCGCGCAGGGATGGCCGCAAGGCTAAGAAACAGTTCCGCATCATCTTCGAAGATGATAATATACTTGTCGCAGACAAGCCATACGGTCTGCTTACCCATGGCGACGCGCAGGAGAAGAAGAACCATCTCGCCAACCAGGTCAGGGATTATCTGATCGAGCAAGGTGAGTATGATCCGAGGACAGAGCGAGTCTTCGCACCTGCTCCCGCCAACAGGATCGACCGCAACACGACCGGGCTCGTTCTGTTCGGCAAGACATCGGCAGCGCTCAAGGCGCTGAATGAGATGATCCGTGAAGACATGGTCGATAAGTACTATCTCACCATAGTGCACGGGGTTCTCAGAGATGAGATGACTCTTACCGGCACCCTGACCAAGGATGCATCAGCCAACAAGGTCACAATAGCAGGCGGAGGCGCAGACGGTCTGGATATCACCACCGTAGTGAAGCCGCTGGAGGTGCTGCATTACGGAAATGGTTTTGCCGCAACACTGACTGAAGTCAGGCTCGTGACAGGCCGCTCTCATCAGATAAGAGCACACCTCGCCAGTATCGGTCATCCGGTCATCGGCGATATCAAGTACGCGTCAGCAGGAGCGAGGAAGGCCAACGAATATATCGGCAGCAGATACCACCTGACGACTCAGCTGCTGCATGCATACAGAATAGAGATCAGAGAAGCCACTGAGGAGCTCCGCTACCTGCAAGGGCGCTCTTTCACAGCACCGCTTCCGCAGAATTTCGACAGGATACTCGGGTCGATGCGCAGCGGACGATAGATAATACAAGGAGTTAGATTTTGGACGAAGAGATCAGAAATATAGAAGATAAATACCTGTCGATGGACGAAGGACCTGCAGAGAGCAAACCACCCCAGGCCAAGAGTTACGGTCTCAGTGAGACTCCTGTGTCCACATCTCCTCAGCGCAGGCCGGTCACGAGTGACAAGAAGAATGATACGCTCCGCATGGTCGGTCACAGAACGAGCGACAAAACGATCTCCATCGATGTCATCGATCCGAACGATATCGAATTCGAGAAGTTCGAGGATTTTGCCGGCAATACTGCTGAGAGCAGTGAAGACAGCGGCGATGATGATGCTAAGGCGGACGGCGCAGGGAGTTTCCTCAAGAGCCTGCTGGTCGATGTTGTCATAGCTTTCCTGCTTGCGGCACTCGTCCTGACCTTCATCCGCCCGACTGTAGTCAAGCAGTCCTCGATGGAGGATACACTGCATGAGAATGATTATATGATCATGTACAGGCAAGCTTACCGTAAACACGGACCGGAACGCGGGGATATCATCATCTTCCAGAGCTCACTCGTGAACGAGAGCACTGGCTCCCAGAAGCTCCTCATCAAGAGAGCCATCGGGCTGCCGGGCGATGAGATCATGATCAGCAATGGTCAGCTGTTCATCAACGGAGAAGTGTACGAAGAGGATTATCTCAAGGATGGCTACACGCCTGCCTTCGAGATACCAGTAGAGGGCGAGACATACACCGTGCCGGACGATCATTATTTCGTAATGGGCGACAACAGAGTCGGCAGCGTTGACTCCAGGAGATACGAAGTCGGACCTGTAGAATCCGCACAGATCAAGGGCAAAGTCGTTCTGCGGCTGTTCCCTTTCAGTAAGATACAGAGGTTCTGATGGCTAAGAAATCACGCAAAGTCGTAGCCAATAACAAGAAGGCCTTCCACGATTATTTCATTGAAGAGCGTTATGAGGCAGGCATCGTACTGACCGGTACTGAGATCAAATCCATCCGCAAGGGCGGCGTCAGTATCAAGGAGAGCTATGCCAAGATAACGAGCAAGGGAGAACTCGTGGTGACCGGTATGCATATCGCACCGTATGAGCAGGGCAACCGTTACAATGTAGACCCGCTCAGGGTGCGCACTCTTCTGATGCACCGCAAAGAGATCAATAAGCTCTACGGTACGCTCAAGACCCAGCAGGGTCTGACGCTGATCCCCCTCTCCGTGTACCTCGACGAGAACGGACGGTGCAAAGTCGAGATCGGGCTGTGCCGGGGCAAGAAGAATTACGACAAACGCGAGAGCGAAGCGAAGCGTGACGCGGAGCGCAAGATGGATAAGGCAATCAAAGCATCGAAAAACCGGTGATCCGTACGGACCACCGGTTCTTTATTTGCGGTCAGAATGATGCCTCGCGTTCGAGGATCTTCTTAAGATACTGTCCTGTATAGGACTGTTTGACTTCCGCGACCTGCTCAGGCGTGCCTTCCGTCACGATGTGACCGCCCTCGTCCCCTCCCTGAGGGCCGAGGTCAATGATATGGTCAGCCTGCTTGATGACATCCAGATTGTGTTCGATGACTACTACTGTGTTCCCCTCATCCACCAGTCTGTTGAGGACGTACAGGAGCTTCTCGACATCGGCAAAATGCAGTCCTGTCGTCGGCTCGTCGAGGATGTACAGGGTGCGTCCGGTGCTCCTCTTGGAGAGCTCCGTCGCGAGCTTGATCCTCTGCGCCTCACCTCCGGAGAGCTGTGTGGACGGCTGTCCGAGACTGATATAGCCGAGGCCGACATCGTCCAGTGTCCTGAGATATCTGAGGATGCTCTGCTGGTTGGCGAAGAACGGGATCGCTTCTGAGACGGTCATATTGAGGACCTCAGAGATGTTCTTGCCCTTGTACTTGACCTCGAGCGTCTCGTGGTTGTACCTTGCTCCGCCGCAGACTTCGCACGGTACGAATACATCCGGCAGGAAGTTCATCTCCACCTTGATGATACCGTCACCGCTGCAGTGCTCACAGCGTCCGCCCTTGACATTGAAACTGAATCTTCCCGGATTGTAGCCTCTGACTTTGGCCTCCGGCATCTCGGCAAACAGATTCCTGATATGTGTGAACATGCCGGTATATGTCGCAGGGTTGGATCTCGGCGTCTTACCGATAGGCGACTGGTCGATATTGATGACTTTGTCAAAATTCTCTATACCGCGTATCTCGCGGAATTTGCCCGGTCTCTCCTGGGTGCGGTTGGTGACGCGCGAGACTCCTTTGTAGAGTATCTCATTGACCAGACTCGACTTGCCGGATCCGCTGACGCCGGTGACCAGCACAAGTTTGCCTGCAGGGATGCGGACATCTATATTCTTGAGATTGTTCTCTCTGGCTCCGAGGATATCCAGATACAGGCCGTTGCCTGCTCTGCGTACCGGCGGGACTTCGATACGCCTCCTGCCGGACAGGAACTGACCGGTGATCGACTCAGGGCAGTTCTTGATATCTTCGACCGTACCCTGAGCCACGAGTTTGCCGCCGTTGACACCCGCTCCCGGACCGATGTCCACGATGTGGTCCGCTGCATACATCGTCTCCTCATCGTGTTCGACGATGATCAGCGTATTGCCCATATCGGTGAGGTTGCGGAGTGACGTCAGGAGTTTGTCATTATCGCTCTGATGCAGACCGATCGATGGTTCGTCCAGTATGTACAGCACGCCGACCAGCCCGGATCCGATCTGGGTCGCGAGTCGGATCCTCTGGGATTCACCGCCCGACAGCGTTCCCGAAGTCCTGCTGAGTGTCAGATAGCCCAGGCCGACATTGCTGAGGAACCTGAGACGCGCTTTGATCTCCTTGATGATCATCTCGCTGATCTTCTTCTCTCTCGGAGTCAGCTGCGCGTCGAGGTCATCGAAGAACCGGATCGCCTGAACGACTGAGTAGTCTGTCAGCTCGATGATGTTCCTGCCTCCTACCGTGACTGCAAGCACTGTGTCTTTGAGCTTGCGGCCGTGGCAGACCGGACAGAGTTCTTCTGTCATCATGTCTGAGATCTTCTCTTTGATAAAATCCGAATTGGTCTCTCCCCAGCGCCTCTCGAGGCTCGGAATGACTCCTTCGAATGTATGGTTCATGTGCGAGACCCTGCCGGATCTGCTCTCGTAGGTGTATTTGAGCCTGCGGCTGCCGGTGCCGTGCAGGAGCTCGTCCTTGAAGCGCGGCGGCAAAGCCTTGAACGGCACGGAAAGATCTGTGCCGTGATCGATCGCCAGACGGTTGAGCATCTGACGGTAGAATCCCATCGCGTCGAGTGTCGA
This sequence comes from Mogibacterium sp., assembly GCA_017434025.1. Taxonomy (GTDB): domain Bacteria; phylum Bacillota; class Clostridia; order Peptostreptococcales; family Anaerovoracaceae; genus Crickella. The sequence continues at coordinate 10,946 of JAFRGC010000052.1, forward strand.
GAATACATTTCCCAGGGCTCCGTCCAGAATACTCTTGTTCTCGTCGGTGATCACTGCCTCGTCTGTGATCCTCAGTGTGAATCCCAGACCGCTGCAGCAATCGCATGCGCCATACGGAGCATTGAACGAGAACATCCTCGGCTCCATCTCCTCCAGGCCGACACCGTGGTCAGGGCAGGAGAATTTGGTCGAATAGGTCGTCTCGGTCTCGCGTTCCGCTGCGATCACTTTGCCATCCGGAACTGCTCCGGAAGCGTCTGCCTCGATCTCAGCAGGTCTCTGACGCTGCGGCATAAAGATCACATTGCAGATGCCCTCTCCCTCGCGGATGGCGAGTTCAACGGCCTCTGCGATACGGCTCCTGTTGTCTTCTCTGATCACGATCCTGTCGATGACGATCTCGATCGTGTGCTTGTTGTTCTTGGCCAGTACGATCTCTTCCTCGTCCAGCCTCTTCATCTCCCCGTCGATCCTGACTCTGGTAAAACCGTCTCGTCTGATTCTGTCGATGATCGCCTTGTGCTCGCCCTTACGGCCTCTGATGACCGGTGCAAGGATCACGATCCTGGTACCGACGCCGTAAGACTGAATGTTCTCGATAATACTGTCGATCGACTGGCTGGTGATCTCTCTCCCGCATATAGGGCAGTGAGGGATACCGATCCTGGCGTACAGCAGCCTGAGGTAATCGTATATCTCAGTGACCGTTCCTACGGTCGATCTAGGGTTCTTATTCGTGGTCTTCTGATCGATACTGATCGCCGGTGACAGGCCTTCGATGCTCTGAACATCAGGCTTCTTCATCAGTCCGAGGAACTGGCGCGCATACGAAGAGAGGGACTCTACATACTTCTTCTGTCCCTCTGCATAGATCGTATCGAATGCCAGGCTGGACTTGCCCGAACCGGACAGTCCGGTCAAAACCACCATCTTGTCGCGCGGGATGGTCACATCCAGATCCTTGAGGTTGTGCTCCCTCGCGCCTTTGATCACTATGTTCTTATCCATGCTTATAATCTGTAAATGCTTCTGAGTATTATTCGCAGAAAATGATCCCTTCTGGTCATGTAGTTACGATTCTGAATTCAATCGTATCGTAACTATTTACGCGCGCAGGCTGGCGCGCAGCTCGAACAGTACGTCTCTCAGCTCGGCCGCTCTCTCGAAATCGAGCTGTGCGGCAGCTTCCTTCATGCTCTTCTCTATGTCTCTGATCGTCTCGCGGAGCTCTGCTGTCGTCATGGACTTGGAATCTCTGATGTTCTTCTCTCCGTGGTAAACATCTGTCGCCCTTGCGATCTCTCTGACCGGCTTGACGATGGTCTTCGGTGTGATACCATGAGCCCTATTGTACTCATCCTGGACGCGGCGCCTCCTGGCGGTCTCATCGATGCAGACTTTCATCGCCTTGCTGATATAATCCGCATACATGATGACTCTGCCGTGCTCATTACGCGCAGCTCTTCCGACTGTCTGTATGAGTGAGGTCTCTGTCCTGAGAAAGCCTTCCTTGTCTGCGTCCAGAATCGCGATCAGCGAAACTTCAGGCAGGTCGAGTCCCTCTCTCAGCAAGTTGATGCCAACCAGGACATCGAACTTGCCCAAACGCAGATCCCTTATGATCTCCAGCCTCTCGAAGTTGTCGATCTCTGAGTGGAGGTATCTGACCCGGATCCCCTGCTCCTGCAGGAATTTGGTCAGGTCTTCTGCCATCCTCTTGGTCAAGGTCGTGACCAATACTCTCTCGCCCTTCTCTGCTGTCTTATAGATCTCGCCCATCAGGTCATCGATCTGACCTTCCGTAGGCCGCACCTCGATCTCCGGATCGAGGAGGCCTGTCGGCCTTATGAGCTGCTCCGCCGTGACGCCGCCGGAGCGGTTCAGCTCATATGCGGCCGGTGTCGCGGATACATATACCGTCTGCCCTGTCAGTTCGGTGAACTCTTCGAACTTCAGAGGCCTGTTGTCGAATGCCGAAGGAAGTCTGAATCCGTATTCGACCAGCGATTCCTTCCTCGCATGGTCGCCGTTGTACATCGCGCGCAGCTGCGGCAGCATCGCGTGTGATTCGTCTATGATCGTCAGGAAATCCCCGTCCGGGAAATAGTCGAGCAATGTGTACGGCCTCTCGCCCGGTTTGAGGAAGTTGATGTGCCTGGAGTAGTTCTCGATGCCCTTGCAGGTGCCGACCTCCAGCATCATCTCTATATCGTAATTGGTCCTCTGCTCCAGCCTCTCCGCTTCAAGCAGTTTGCCATTCGCTCTGAACCAGTCGAGTCTCTCTCTGAGCTCCTCCCTGATCGAAGCCACAGCCATCTGCATGTCTTCCCTGCTGGTAATGTAATGGCTGGCCGGAAAGATCGAAATGTGTGATCTGACGCCTGTCACTTCACCAGTCACAGGATTGATCTCCCTGATGCTCTCGATCTCATCGCCGAACATCTCAACTCTGACCGCCGCCTCGCCACCGGCTGGATATATGTCTACCGTATCTCCGCGCGCCCGGAACGACCCTCTCTGGAAATCGATGTCGTTCCTCGTATACTGGATGTCTGTGAGCTTCCTCAACAGCTCCATTCTCTCGATCTCCATGCCCGGCCGCAGGCTGATCAGCTGATTGCGGTATGACGCCGGACTACCGAGACCGTAGATGCACGACACGGAAGCAACGATGATGACATCTCTCCTCTCCAGCTGAGCTGCCGTCGCGGAGTGCCTCATCTTGTCGATCTCCTCGTTGATATCGGCGTCCTTCTCTATATACAAGTCCGTCGAAGGCACATACGCCTCCGGCTGGTAGTAATCGTAGTAGCTGACGAAGTACTCGACAGCGTTATCCGGGAAGAACTGCTTGAACTCGCCGTGCAGCTGCGCCGCCAGCGTCTTGTTGTGAGAGATCACCAACGTAGGCTTCTGCACCGCCTCGATAATCTTCGCCATCGTAAAAGTCTTGCCGGATCCCGTGACGCCCATGAGTGTCTGCGCCTGTCTCCCCGCAAGTATGCCGTCCGCGATCTCTCTTATAGCCTGAGGCTGATCGCCGGTCGGAGCGAATTCACTTACTACTTTGAATCTTCCCATATCTCGTACAGTATCTACTGATTAGAAAAAAATATCAAGCCCTTATTCAGAGCTTGATAAGAGTATATCACATTATAGTTTTGCGAACAAGTGTTCATCGATTTGCGGAGCGAGGCCTACGTATTACTGCAGTCCTTCTATCCATGAACTCAGCTCATCTTCTGAAGCTCCTGCGCCAAATCTCTCTCCGTCAAACCAGTTGCCGCTTCCCGCGTTGGATTCGAGATTCTTACCACTCATACCAATCCCGCTGCTGCCCGATGTGCAGAACGGAATCATGGTAATGCCATCGAAATCATAGCTTTCTACGAAGGTATCCATGATGCGCGGTTCTTCTCCCCACCAGATCGGATATCCGATATAGACAGTGGAATACCCGTCAAGCGACAACGGCTCGCTGCCTATTTCAGGACGAGCGGAAGGGTCATTCTGCTCATTTGTCGCGCGGCTCTCAGAGTCATTATAGTTCAGATCATCGCTTGTATACTCCTGCGCTGCCTTGATCTCATATATGTCTGCACCGGTGATTGATGCGATCTTCTCCGCTACACCCCTGGTGTTGCCGGTTGCAGAGAAATACACGACAAGGACACCGCCTGCTTCCTCCGGGTTTCCCGCATTCTGTTCTTCCTGCTCGGCAGATGCATTTTCTTCTGTTGTTTCTGTTTCTGCAGAAGTGCTGTCTCCGGCACTTTCAGCGCTGTTGCTGCCTGAGCACGCTGTCAGGCAGAATATGAGCAATACCGCTATCAGTATTGCGATCATTCTTTTCATGATCCTCTATACTCCTTCTATTCTCTGATGAAGCTCCGGTCCTGCGCCGGCACTCCATCCAAATCAGTTACATACCTCTCCACCCTCATATGAAGATCGTATTTCTCACGCAGTTTCGCGATCTCACTCATCATAGGCGATGCATGGTGTTTGTCGAGCGACTCCTGATCTCTCCAGCTGTCTATCAGCAAGATGGTCTCAGGATCCTTGACCGGAATGAAGTATTCGTATTTTTCATTGCCCGCTTCTGCTCTGATGGCATCCGCGATCCCCTGTTCTTCCATTTCCTGAGCAAATCTTCTCGCGTTTCCGCCAGTACCTGTATAGTACAAATTCACAGTAATACTCATCTTATGCCTCCTCTGCCCGACTACAGAACATCCTGGAGCCAGCTTGTGATCACGGATTCCTTCGGGCGGTTGATCTGGATACCCTTTCCCCACTTCACATCGCCGCTGACGTTCTTATGGAGCTCAACATCGCTGTATCCGACACCGCTGCCGCCTGATGTGCAGAACGGGAGGATCGTCTTTCCGGAGAAATCATAGCTCTCAAGGAAGGTCTCGATGATGCGTGGCGCAACTCCCCACCAGATCGGGAAACCGATGATAACTGTGTCATAGGATGCCATATCTGCGACAGTTCCTGCGATCTCCGGTCTTGCGGAAGGATCATTCATCTCCACGCTGCTGCGGCTCTTCTTGTTCATCCAGTTCAAATCGCCCATCGTATATTTCTCTTTCGGTGCGATCTCGTAGAAATCACCGCCGCAGATCTTCGCGATCTCCTTACCTACACGTTTCGTTACTCCGCTTGCAGAAAATACTGCTACTAATATTTTATTAGCCATTATTCATATCCTCCTGTTTAATGATTCAAAAGCCTTATCAGGCAGTTATATGTGATCTCATGGATTGTCTGGTATCTGTAATCGACTTCCGCTTCTTTCATTGCATCTTTCTGCTTGGCTGTAACTTCAGCGTAAGGATAGATGCCGAACATGAACGGAAAGAATATATACATGATCTGCTCGACTTCGGTATCACTCATAGCCGGACAGTATTTCCCGAGTATTTCCCTGAACAGCTTCAGTGACTTTCCGTATGCTCTCTTGAACGATGCGAGAAGCTCTTCACGGCTGTTCTCCTCCATGTCGAAGTTGTTCATAGAGAGGAGTTTGAGAAGCTGCGCTCTTCTTTCAAGAGACTTTGCGATCTGTTCAGCAAGTTCCTTGCCGGCATAGTCCCTTTCACTGTTCAATATTGTCTCAAGATCTGCGTTCCATCTGTCATATTCGCGTTCGAACAGTGCAAGAAATATTTCTTCTCTGGTGTGGAAGTAGTTATAGATCGTCGGCCTTGAGAAGGATGTGACATTTCCTATTTCTTTGAGAGTTATGTCTTTGAAGCTCATCGTCTGATACAGCTGCTCGCATGCATTAACGATCTCTTCCCTCCTCTGCATGACGATTTCCGGTGTTCCTTTGAACATATGGCCGTCTCCTTTCATTTGGTTGACACCGTGTCAACGGCTGTATATTAGCACAGCTCTGACACAGTGTCAACCGTTGATTCGCATTAAAAAAATGCGTATCTGTTATCCAGCATACGCACCTCATCGGCTGTAAGTAAGTCTCTGCTATTCCCGGAGGAAGTCTCTGATTGCCTCCGCATCGTTATACCCTTTGTGGTAAAGCGCCTCGATCATCTCGCGGTCCTTGGTCAGTGTCTTCATCCCGCCGATATCGTCCGGAGCGATGATCAGGACTTTGCCCTGCTTCTCGTATTCCTTGGCGAGCCGCAGCTGCGCATTATAAGTCGCTGCCCGCTTTGCCATCACTTTGGCAGCCTTCGGATATCCGGGTCTGAGCAGTCTGACTGCCAGGCTGTCCTTCTTCGGCGATCTCTCGAAGTCGCGAGGTCTCGTCAGGACGAGCACCACTTTGTCGCATCCGTCCGCAAAACACTTCTCGAGCGGGATCGGATCTGACATTCCGCCGTCAAAATATCTCGTCCCATGCACATAGTACGGCTTGTTCGCGGCAGGTACGCAGCTTGATGCCTTGATCGGGCCATAATCGTCCTGCGACATATCGCTTTTCACAAAATAATGCGGTCTGCCGCTGAGCGAGTCTGTTGCGACTACCACGAACTCCGCGGGGTTGTTCTCGACTGCTGCGAAATCGAGCGGACATTCGCCGTCCGAATTCGATAATTTGCCATATACATATTCCAGATCGACGTAATTACGTGTCCTGGCGTAATTCTTCATGCTCATGACCTCATCGCGAAGGTCATAGTCGGTATAGAATTTCAGATTGCGTCCCCTCTGACCGGCGAGATAGGATGACAGGTTCGCGCTGCCTGCTGACACACCGATGCAGTAGTCAAAATGCACACCGTTGTCCTCGCACCAGTCAAGGACGCCTGCACCGTAAGCATCTCTCATTCCTCCGCCGACATCGATAATTCCGTACTTCATAGTTGTTTACCATCCTTCCAGTACATGATTATAGCACATCACCCCGTATGTGATATACTCAATGCATGAGAACACGCACACGCAGAATACTGTTATTAATACTGATACTTACGACGCTTGTGGCGGTTGCTGCTGGGGCACTGATCCGCAGAGGCATGGTCCTCCGCGACGCTGCAGCACACGAAACTGCTGACCAGTTAGCGGACTCGTCAGAAGATCTCAACGACGGCATTGTACCTTCTGTCAGCGATCTCTCCGGAGTTCTGGCTACGGAGCACGTCTACTCTCACCGCGGTTCCGCAGGCATCAATGAGCACTCTTTTGCAGCTTACGACGCTGCGATCGAGGCCGGATCCAGATATATCGAACAGGATCTGGTGCTGTCTTCCGATGGGGTCCTGTTCGTATCTCACGATCTGAATGCTGCCGCTATGACAGGTGTCAGAGCGGCTTACGCAAACATGAGTGCCGAAACCATCGACGGTCTCAGCACGTACGCAGGCGGCAAAATCCTGCGTCTCAGTGAGATCTTCGACCGCTACGGCAGAACGATCAACTATGTCATTGAGCTTAAGAGCCCTGATGACAGTCTCATCAGGGCGTTCACAGATATCGTCGACCATTATGGGTATGAGGACATCATAACCGTTCAGAGCAAGTGGACGGAAGTCCTGGCTGATCTGGATACGTACTATCCGGATATGCCAAAACTTTACGTCTGCAAGAATCAGACCGACTTCCGGAATGCGCTCGATCTGCCGTATGTAGACACTATATCGGTCAGGTACGATCTGATGACAGAGTCCAACTGTGAGGCGGCCCACAGCAGTGGCAAGCTGTTCAGCGCGTGGACGCTGGATACCGAGGCTTTGATCATCAGTGCCATCCGTATGGGCGTCGATACTTATTTTACTAATGACACGCCTCTGGCATTAGCACTTGAAACGCAATACGGACCGGAGTTCAGATATCACCAGAGCAGTGAAGTATCCACTTCCGGTGGGATCGTGTCGACCATCTTCTTCGCCTCAGATTATCAGGCAGTGGACGGACTGCCGTCTCCTGCTCAGAATCTTACAGGCATTCTCCGCAGTGTCACGAAGTCCGGCAAGAGTCCGGATAATGTAGTGATATGCGGCGACTACACCAACGACAGACAGCTCCATGACTATCAGCTGCGTCCGGACGATTCCATCAGCGAGATCAGGGATATCGTCAGGTCTGAATGCCCGGGCGTATCACAGGATGATATGCTGTTCGTCCAGGGCAACCACGATAAAATGACCGACTCCATTTCATCCTCCGGGCTGCACGAGTATACTGACTACCTCGTATATATCCTGAACACGCAGGACGATTTCCCATGGAAACAGGGCCGCGATCCGGGTTCGCGCAGCAAAGTCGAGCAGGCAGCATCGGCGATGCAGGAATGTTTTGCCAAGCTGATCTCAGCAGGCGAGAAACGGCCTGTGTTCATTGCCGGGCACGTTCCTCTCCATTTCACCGCAAGGACTTCCTCCCGCCACTCTACCGGCGACAATATGTATTCGCCGCTGATCTTCAATACGGTCAACGAAGCTGCGAAGTCTCTGGATATCGTCTACATGTACGGACACAATCATTCCAAAGGCTGGGACTGTTACCTCGGAGGCAGCTCCTGCTTCAAGGCGCCGGGGCAGACCATACTGATCCCGTCCCCGGGTGACAGCACTTCCAGTACTGATACGTTCACCTGCGAGACGCTGCAGTTCACTTACATGAACGCAGGCTATCTGGGATATTATATGAACTGCGGTCCCTCTGAGTATGACAAAGGCATCGCAGATCAATATGCCGCAGCAGACGGCACCCTGACCGGAACAGTCTGTGAGATCCTGCCTGACAGTATCGTCATCACGAGGTATGCAGGTGACGGTCCGCATCCGCTGTGCTGGCAAGGCGAACCTGACCCATACCAAAACAATATCGATTCCGGACTGATCGGCTCTGACTATTACAGCAGCCGCATCGAAAGCCCGCAGACCATCAAAAGAAAGAGTGCCGAATAGCACTCTTTTCCTGTCTGATCAATTATTACTCCCTGTCTGGGTTTACGGTTCGCAATATCCGCACGGCGTATATCCCTGCGAGGTCAGCTCCAGCCTCGTCGCAGTGACTTCTTCTCTGTTCCACTTTGACATGCTCTTCGCCCCGTCACAGCTCGGATAGTGGAATACTTTGCTCTTCTTATTGATCACATACAGCCGTGCTTCCTGCCCTGCCTGTTCCGCAGTAGTCACGATACCGCTGTTGTAGTCTATCGTCGCTCCAGGCGTCACGTTAAAGCAGTAAACGTTGAACGACACGCCTTTGCCCTCGTCTTCGACCGACCATGCGGTCATCTGCACGCCTCTCGCCACGAGCTCGCTGCCGGCAAAATACGGTTTTGCCATGTACAGCACGTGATTGCCCGTATTCCAGATGTAATGCTCCACTTCCTCTTCAAGCGGTCTCATTCCGTCATAATTGAGGTAATGCGTGCCGGTGATCAGGTTGCGGTCGTTGGCGTTCTCTGCGCTGAGCGCCCAGGCGATCAGGTGGCAGCGCTCCCAGCTCTGGGCTTTGGCCCAGCCTGAAGGATGCACTGATGAGATGTCTCCGCGTTCCCGGTCTCTCTCCGGCATCGTCTCAAGGCCAAGGCATCCATACGCGACAGTGCATCTCCCGAGCTCGTCCAGTTCGCCATAGTACTCGTATGGTGCCAGGTCTTTGCTGTTGACTCCTCTGACCGTCCCCGGTGTCTTCCACCGGCCGTTGTCATAGACCAGACCCGCGCGGTCATACACGTCCTGATCGAATTCAGGAACGTTATTGGTGACAGTGACATAGTGATGGCCGTCGTAATCAGGCAAAGCGGAACTGTCAAGTGCCGCAACATCATTGATCTTGCCATCATCCTTCGCGTTGCCGAACGTTATTGTGCCGCCCTGGCTGCCGGTCCCGATGGTGCCGGGATCGACCGTATCAGGCTCCTCCCCGCTGCCTATGCCAAGCTCGCTGAGCAGCTGCTCCCTGTATTCAGCGATCCAAGGTATGTTGCTGAGGGAGAAGAACACGCTTGCCGCAAAAATAATCAGCAATACAGCAAGAGCCAGCCTCCGCTGACTCTTGTTGCTATTGTTCTTGCTGTTATTCGGTTGTCTGCTCTCAGACTTGCGGCTCATAGACTAGTTAGTCCTGCGTGCCATCTCTTCGGAGAGTTCGTCGCCTGTCTTGCGTGCATTGGATGCGATGCCAAGCATCTTGTCCTTGAGCTCCTGCTCGATCCTGGCGAGTTCCTTCTCAGCTGCAGCTCTTGCGACCTTGCCGTCAGCCTGGATCTGGATGATCTCATCCAGTGCGCTGATGAGTTCCTGATTGGTGTGCTGCAGAGTCTCGATATCTACGATGCCTCTCTCGCTTGCCTTAGCTGTATCGACAGTACTCTGGTGAAGTGCCTCTGCATTCTTCCTGAGCATCTCGTTAGTAGCCTCGGTAACTGCATTCTGTGCCTCGATAGCCTTCTGTGTATGATAATTGTTGAGAGCCAGTACCATCTGGGTCTTCCACATCGGGATGACGTTGATGATCGTCGAGTGGATCTTCTCGGACATGATGGTGTCAGAATTCTGGACCATTCTGATCTCCGGTGCGGACTGGAGACATACTGTTCTCGAAAGTTCGAGATCGTAGATCTTCTTCTCGAATCTGGTGATCATATCTGCGAAGTCCTGAGCTGCCTGGCTGTCCTCAGGAGAATTGGTCTCTCTTGCCTTAGCCTCGAGCAGCGGAAGCTCTTCATTTCTTGCCTTCTCGAGTCTGATCTTAGCAGCCTCGATATACATCGAAACTTCCTTGAAGTAGAGCTTGTTCTTATCATAAAGCTTGTCCAGCTGAACGATATCCTTGACCAGCTGCTCTTCATGTCCCTCGAGGAGCTTGACGAGTCTGTCAATGTTAGCCTCGGTCGTGCTGTACTGGGCTTTGAGTCTCTCGAAGTTCTTCTCTGCGCTGCCGAAGATCTTGCTGAAGATGCCTGGCTTCTCTTCTCCGTTGTTCTTGAGCTCTACAAGAAGGGATGTGAGGACCTGACCTGTCTCTCCCATATCCTTAGCCCTTACGCTCTGGAGTGCGCCGTCAGCAAAATCTGATACCTTGCGCTGTGCACTTGCACCGTAGCTGAGTACTGCGTTGCTGTCGGTGATATCGATCTTCTCCGCTACAGCTTTGATCTGTCTCTGCTCTTCCGGTGTAAACTTAGCGAGTGGGTTAGGTGTTGCTTTGGTCTCTGCATCGAGGTCGATCATAGGTGCTGCCTCGATCGATGCAGCCTGCATTGCGACTTCTTCAACCTGTGTCATGACTTCGTCAGCCACGTTCTTAGTTTCCTCCATCATTCCTTCAGGAGTAAGTTCCAGTTCTGCCATGTTGTCCTCCTTATACCTTTCTATCTAAGATCAAAATCTGAATCCAGCAGTCCCTTGCTGGCAAGTGTTGTCTGCAGCATCTTGATATCTGTCGTGATATCCATGATGTCGTCTTCGTGGAGCTTCTCGAGGAGATTCTCCGAAGCCTCGGTGACAGAATCGATGAGCTTGATGAGCTGATCCTTGATCTCTGTCGCCTGTTCCTGGAGATAGTTCGGATTCGCATTGATCTCCGGCATCTTGTCCTCTGCCTTCTCCTCAGTTCTCTCTTCGTTGTACTTACCGAGATTGGCGATCTTCTCGTTGTAGTCGTCAGTCAGGCGTACGACTTCAGGATAGTACTTCTCTCTGAACTCCTTGACCTGCGACTCGAGTTCAGGACGCTCTTCGACTCTCTGGTCGATCTTCTTGGTGATGGTCCTGAGTTCTTTGAGTTTGGCCTTGATCTGTCCATCGTCTGTCATGGTTATCAGATCGTCGATGGACTCCGGTACCAGGCCTTTCTCTCTTGCCGCCTTGCGCTTTGCTTTCTTGAGCGCGGCAGCGGATTTCTCTACAGACTCGATCGGCTCGCCGTTCTTCGTCATGACGAGAAGCCTGTTGTTGATGTCGATATACGCCTCAGGGAAGAATCCGTTGACGATCATCTTCTGCAGGTCATCTGCGACTTTGTCGACGGGACGTCCTACGTATGCAGCGAGCTCATCCAGTGAAGTGTTGCCCCTGAAGTTGATCTTGGACTCATACATGCGGATGCGTTTCGCCCTGCGGCTCATAACGAGCTTGTTGACCGCTGTTGCGATAAGTGCAGCGACTCCGATGCAGCTGTACGCTATGATGGATTCCGGATCTCCTGTCGAGCCGGCTGCCGCCATCAGGAATATCGCTCCGACTGAGAGCCCCGCAATGTTCCATCCGGACTTACCGAGTCTCATCTTGTTGAGCTTCTTCTCGTTCTTGCGCTGGACATATGTCTGCATCGGCGATGACTGTGACTGTGTCTGGCGTCTTGCCTGAGTCTGTCCGCGGTTCGGGGACTGTGTCTGGGCCTTCCTGGTCGTTGTCTCTTCAGTCCTTACAGTACCGCCTCTGCTGGTGGTCGTCGTCGTTCTAGTCGTCGTAGTTCCGGAAGGAGACCTCGTAGTCGTTGTCTTGGTCACAGTCGTCTCAGGCATGCCGCCTGTTCCGAACAGTTCGCCGAATACTCCGCCGCTGCCGTCAGCTCCTGTCAGAACATCCCCGATATCTCTGATTGTCGAGGATACCCTGTCTGCCGGCTGTGCCTCATAATCGACAGATTCGGAGAACATCACGAAGGATATGCTCCTGACGTCCCTTGGGATCGCGATCTTGGACTTGAAGTTCTTCGTCTCTCCGTTGGCCCATTCTCCGGCATTGATCACTGCCGAACCGATCTCTCTGCCGTCTGCCTTGTTGAGGATCTTGACTCTGAATGAGAATCTGGAGAAATCATATCCCGAATTATTGACGACCGAAAATCTGTAACTGACTCTGCCGTCCTCCAGCCGCGACGTCTTGGTCGTGCGCTTGGCGGTCTCTTTGAAGTCAGTTTCAAACCAGTCGATGATCGCTCTTCTTTCGCTCATTGCTTCGACTGCCATGTCTCAGTCCTTTCTGTTATGAAATCGTAACCGTACTATCTATTGATTATATCATAATATGAATTGTTCTATGAACAATTCCTTGCTCTAGTTGTTAAAATTCAGGCTGTAATCGAGAACGACCTCTTCTCCGTCCTTGGTGATCCCGATGATGCCCCACGCGCTCTCATCAGCGGTATTCTCGACGGATTCAAAATCATCCCTGCCTGCTACATTATTCAGAACAGCAATAATGTGATCCTCGACAAGAGCCGCTCCGTTCACGCAGGAGATCGTTCCGTCTTTGAGGACCGCTATGATAGTCCTGTAGCCTCCGTTGCCCCAGTTCACGACAGATACATCCTTGACCTCTCCGCTGTCAGCGAAAGGATAGATGCCGGGAGCATCCGGATCTTCTTTCATCTCGTTCTTCTTAAGATCATCTGTCGGTACGACCAGAACGGTTCCGTCATCAAAAAGCGTGATCGATGATACCTGGATAGGAACGTTCATGTCTTCAACCTCATCGACATCTTCTATTGTATATACTACTTCCGGTCCGTTCTCGACCTCTTCCGTGACTGCCTCGTCGATCGCTGCGATCTCTTCGGCGTCTTCTTCCTCCTGCTTGCTGCCGCACGCAGTCATAGATATCATCATTGTCAATGCCATCAGCAAAGCAAGTATTGCTGCTAATCTTCTCTTCATAATACTGATCCCCTGTCCTTAACTCTGTTGTATCGACATCGCAGCTCCCGCTGCGATATTTCTGCGAGAATAAGTATAACATAGCGGAATATCGCTGGCAAAATCATATGCATGGTGGAATTGTGATTTTTTTTACACAAAAGAAGCGGCACACGTGCCGCTTCCTGTAATTTTACATATGTCGCAGTTCCGCCTAGCCTCCGAGGTAAGCTTTCCTGACTTCGTCAGACTGAGCAAGCTCTTTGCCTGTTCCGGAAAGTGTGATGCGTCCTGTCTCGATAACATACGCACGGTCAGCGACGCTGAGCGCCATCTGAGCGTTCTGCTCTACCAGCAGAATAGTTGTTCCGGCTTTGTTGAGGTTCTGGATGATCTCGAAGATCTGGTCTACGAGGATCGGAGCCAGTCCCATGGACGGCTCGTCCAGCATCAGCAGTCTCGGATCGGACATCAGAGCTCTGCCCATGGCCAGCATCTGCTGTTCGCCTCCGGAAAGAGTTCCGGCGATCTGCTTGGTTCTCTCCTTGAGTCTCGGAAACTGTTCATATACGTATTCGAGGTTATTGGCGATCCTGTCAGGCTTGGTGACGAACGCACCCATCTGCAGGTTCTCCTCAACGGTCATACCCTGGAAGATACGTCTGCCTTCCGGTACATGAGAGATACCGAGGGAAACGATCTTGTGCGCCGGAGTTCTCGCGATCGAGCTCTCGAGGAACTCGATATCACCGGTTTTGCTCCTGAGCAGTCCGGAAACCGTATGCAGTGTTGTCGATTTACCTGCACCGTTAGCGCCGATCAGTGTTACGATCTCGCCTCTGTTAACATCGAAGGAGATGCCTTTGATAGCATGGATGGCGCCATAATAGACATTGATGTCTCTTACTGTAAGTACTGTACCCATCACATCATCTCCCTTCTTGAAGGAACCTTGGCAGGTTTCTTCTCTTCTTCAGGCTCAGCCTTGACAGGCTGTTCGGCCTTAGCAGACTTTGCATGATCCTCGCGCTTGTCTGTGCTTCCGGCTTCGTCTGGTTTGAGGTCGACTTTGGATGCGACGGTTCCGACTTTGAGCGCAGTCTCGATATCCTGACCCTTGGCCTCCTCGTCAAGTTTGCCTCTGCTCTTGCCGAGATAAGCCTCGATGACCTTAGGGTTGCTCTGGATCTCTGCCGGGGTGCCCTTCGCGATGGTCTTACCATAGTTAAGAACAGCGATTCCCTCGCAGATCCCCATGACCAGATTCATGTCATGCTCAATGAGCAGGATCGCGATCTGGAACCTGTCACGGATATCTCTGATGGTCTCCATGAGTTTTGCAGTCTCTGAAGGGTTCATTCCAGCTGCTGGCTCATCCAGGAGGAGCAGTCTCGGCTTGGTAGCCAGCGCTCTCATGATCTCGAGCCTTCTCTGCGCACCGTATGGGAGCGAGTCAGCTCTGTAGCTCGCCATCTTGGTCATTCCGAAAATCTTGAGGTACTTCATGGCCTCCTTGCGGATCCTGTACTCTTCCTTGCGATACTTAGGAGTATGCAGGATACCGTCAAACAGGTTATAGTCCGTCGTCTGGTGCAGGGCGACCTTGATGTTCTCCTCAACAGTCAGTTTGTCGAAAAGTCTGATGTTCTGGAATGTTCTCGCCATTCCGGCTTTGTTGATATCTACAGTAGTCATGCCCTTGGTGCTCTTGCCGTTGAAGAAGATCTCTCCTCTTGTCGGCTCATACACCTTGGTCAGCATGTTGAAGATCGTAGTCTTGCCGGCACCGTTCGGTCCGATCAGACCGGCGATCTCGGTTCTGCCGATCGCGATATTGAAATTGTCTACCGCTGTAAGTCCGCCGAAGTCGATACCCAGGTCCTTGACCTCGAGAATCGGTGTCTTGTTCTTGTCCCTCTCCTGGAGGATCGCTTCTGTAACGACTTCCTGTTCATGCTCCTTGGCATCTACGAAAACCGCACGTCCGCCAACGTTATCGTTGTAATAGATCTCCTGTCTGTTTTCATAGGCATGTCCGGTATCGGTGGTATCCATATCATATCTCTGATCTCTGTCATCAGCCATCTATGCCACCCCCTTTCCGGATTTTCTCCAGCGCGGTTTCTTCGCTTTCGGATCTTCTTTATTGCTCGGGAAGATCTTATCCCTGAGCATTCCCAGCCTGGCTCTGATCGCAGGATTATATGTTCCGATCATTACCAGGATGAGTACGATAGCATACGTCAGCATTCTGTAGTCAGCGAACTGTCTGAATGCCTCAGGAAGGATCGTCAGAATGGTCGCTGCAATAATACCTCCCCAGATGTTGCCTACTCCGCCGAGTACAACGAATACCAGGATGAGTACTGATGTATTGAAGTTGAACTTCACCGGCAGGAGTGTGGAGTAATTCAGTCCGAACAAAGCTCCTCCCATGCCTGCGAGTGTTGCCGAAACAACGAATGCCATGAGCTTATATTTCATTACATTCAGTCCGATAGACTCGGCAGCGATCCTGTTATCGCGGCAAGCCATGATCGCTCTTCCCTGTTTGGAGTTCATGATATTCTGAACAACAAAGAGCGTGATGAGGACCAGTATGAAGCCTGCTGTGAACGTGGATATTCTCTGGACCTGAGTAGCCCCCATAGGTCCGTTGAGCAGCATCCTTCCAGTCGCCTCAAGTCCCAGTTCAGGGTTTGTCTTGAGATGGAAGCCCGTACTGTCCTTGCCGGCATATATAATATTCATGAAGTTCTTGATGATCTCGCCGAAAGCAAGAGTAACGATCGCCAGATAGTCTCCGCGAAGCCTGAGTACAGGGATGCCGATCAGGAATCCGAAGATCCCGGCAACGATCGCTCCGCCTATTACAGCAAATATGAGTCTTCCGACTTCAGGCAGTCCTGAAGTCTCGAGCAGACCGGATATGACGATGCCCGTAAATGCTCCTGCTGACATGAATCCTGCATGTCCCAGTGACAGTTCACCGGAGATACCTACGACGAGGTTCAGGGATATTGCCATGATAATATAGCAGCAGATCGGTACCAGCTGGCCCTGGAGAGAGCTGGAAATCATTCCGGCAGCCTTGAGCAGCGATACAATAACAAATGCTGCTGTTACGAGGCCGTACGAGATCGCGGCGTTCTTAGTATATGGAGGGAGTTTACTGAGTCTTAATCTAGTCTTCATGTCACCCTCCTATACTTTCTCTGTCATCTTCTTACCGAGAAGACCTGTCGGCTTCACGAGAAGAACGATGATCAGAACACCGAAAACAATGGCGTCAGATAATTCTGACGATATATAAGCTCTTCCGAGGATCTCAATGACACCGATCAGGATGCCTCCAAGCATAGCTCCCGGGATCGAACCGATGCCGCCGAAAACCGCAGCCGTGAAGGCCTTGATGCCAGGCATCGCGCCTGTAGTCGGCATCAGCGCCGGATAGGAAGAGCAAAGCAAGACTCCTGCTACAGCGGCAAGTGCCGAACCGATAGCAAAGGTCATTGATATCGTCGTATTTACATTGATGCCCATAAGCTGCGCTGCACCGTTATCTTCGGAAACAGCACGCATAGCTTTGCCGGCCTTGGTGCGGCTCGTGAAAAGTGTCATTCCTATCATGACAAGAATTGCAGCGATCAGGGTGAAAATCGCTTCCCATGTAACTGTCAGTTCTCCATCGAACAGGCTGATACTTGAGCCGAATCCTTCGAAGAGCGACGAGAATACTTTAGGAGCGCTTCCCCAGATGATCAGTGCTGCGTTCTGGAGGAAATATGACACGCCTATCGCAGTAATGAGTACCGCAAGAGATCCTGTGCCTCTCAGAGGTCTGTATGCCAGGCCCTCGATGACCATACCGAGAGCGGTGCAGACCACGATTGCAAGGATCAGCGCCAGCCAGGCCGGAAGCCCAAGATAGGCCGTACCGCAAAATGAGATATACGCGCCTACCATGATGACATCACCATGGGCAAAGTTCAGCATCTTGGAAATGCCGTAGACCATGGAGTATCCGAGAGCAATGATCGCATACACGCTCCCGAGGCTCAGTCCGTTGATCAGATTGGATAAGAAAATCATAATAAATACCTATAATCAGAATTTGGGGTGCCATCTGAAATGACACCCCATCAGTTGAAAGAACTTCTTCTTCTCTTTACTTATCTACGTAGATGCCGCCTTCGATAGCGCAGACAACCGGAGTCTTGTTGACTTCGCCCTTGTCATTCCATGTCATGCCGGAACCTGTCAGACCATCATATGTGAATCCGCCTGTGAACTGTCCGATCATAGCATCGCAGATCTCTGCGTTCTCCTGATCTGCCGAAAGACCAGCTGCCTTGAATGCGTTGTAGATTGCGTATACTCCGTCATATCCGTCAGCAGCGAACTGGTTAGGAAGTTCGTTGTATGCTGCCTGATACTTCTCTACGAAGGAAGCAACGTTCTCATCTGTTGACCACGGGTTGAACGGTGTCATGAGCATAACGCCTTCAGCAAGGGTTGTATCGAAACCTTCCATGTCGAGGATTCCGTCCATACCATCTACTCCGAAGAATACAGGAGCGTAATTCATGTCCTTAGCCTGCTTCAGGATAACTGATGCCGGTGTGTAGTAGATAGGCAGGAGTACAACTTCTGCTCCTGCGGACTTGCAGTTAGTGAGCTGTGCGCTGTAGTCAGCGTTTGTATCATCAGGATATGTCTCTGCTGCAACGATCTCGCCGCCCTTAGCTTCCATCTCAGCCTTGAATGCGTTGAAGATACCTGTTGAATACGGATCAGAGTTGTTGTAGATAACGCCGACCTTCTTGCCTGCAAAGTTCTCTGAAATATAATCTGCCGCCTTGATTCCCTGGTTAGGGTCTGTGAAGCATACCTGGAATACGTTGTCCTTGCCTGCAGTTACATCTGCTGAGGAAGCGGATGGTGTGAGCTCGAAGATCCTGTCTTCAAATGCCTCTGCAGAAACAGCGATGCAGGAACCTGTTGTAACTGTTCCCATGATGACCTGTACGCCCCAGTCTTTCAGCTTGTTGTAAGCGTTTACAGCCTTCTCTCCGTCAGCCTCGTCGTCTTCCATCTTGAACTCTACCTGGAAGCTCGGATCTGCTTCGTTGATCTCTGCTACTGCGATCTCAGCGCCCTGCTTAACAGCTGTGCCGTAGATGGAAGCGCCGCCTGTCAGAGGACCGGATGAACCGATCTTGAGTACCTGAGCTGCAGCCTCGCCGCCATCAGCAGGAGCAGCTTCTCCGCCGCCGCCACCGCATGCTGTCATAGCGAACACCATCATTACTGACAGTGCTACAACAAGAAATTTTGTCCAATTCTTCTTCATTGTCTTCTCTCCTTCTAATAACGTGTGTTAATTATTATCGAGTGATAGTTGATAAAGTTGTTGCCTGTGTGCCCCCGGGCATTAAATTCGCCCGCATTGCTGCGGGCGCCCAGGTTCTCATTTTGAAGTTGACCTCTGTACTTGCTTCGCCCTACAGCATAAATTCGCCCTCGACCAGTCTAATGACCAGAAGGACGCTGACGATGCTGATAAGGATTATCCCTGACGAGAAGTACATATAGATCTCCTTTCTTCAAATTACAGTGCGATAATAACATTGTGAAGATTGTGTGTCAAGCTTTTTGTGAAAAAACTCAATTTTTCGATGCTAATTTGTGCACAAATAACAGAACAAAGGCGACACTTTATAACAATTCAATAAAAACAGCCGGAATAATTCAGATTTTTGTGCCATATTTCACAAATTTGCCTGTTGCAGACGCGGTCAGAGCGTAGTGATCTCGTCTCTCGCTGCTATCGTGAGGGTATAATCCACATCCCTCTCATATCCGCATTCCTTCAGGATCGACTCTATCGTGCTCCTCGCATAGAACGGAGCGTTATTGTGAAAACTCAGGTGAGCCAGCATGATGTTGAGCGTTTCATCGGATTTCCTGTTATCCAGCAGATCCGCAAGGATCTCTCCCGCGTACTTGTTGGACAGATGCCCGTGGTCGCTCTTGATCCTGACCTTGACGGGATAAGGATATTCGCCGAACATCAGCAGGTCCTCGTCATGGTTGGCCTCAAACACCAGCATGTCTGCCTCCAGCGCAGCCTCGTAGATCTCCTCGGTAACGATGCCCGTATCTGTGATCACAGCGATCGTGTGTCCGCCGCCCCGAACAGAATAGCCCAGCGGTTCTGCGGCATCATGGCTGAGGCTGAATGCCCTGATCGTAACAGTATCGTCCCCCTTGCAGATGTCAAAACTGTCGCCCGCTTCCACAATACGCAGTCTCTCGTTCGGGATATATGCAAAATTCGCTGTATTCTCGATCGTACCTCTGCTGGCGGCAAACACCGCGTTGCAGCACTTCCTGCCTATCGCACGAACGCTCCGGATGTGATCTACATGCTCATGCGTCACGAGCACTGCATCAATGTCCTCCGGATTGATATCATAGATGCTGAGCGCCCCGATGATACTCTTCGCCGTAAGCCCGACATCCAGCAGGATGTTCACGCTTCCCGTTCTGATAATATATGAATTCCCGGAGCTGCTGCTCCCTATCGAAATAACTTCTGCTGCCATATGGCCTACTCTTTCTCTCCGTCGTCTTTCTTGTCCTGAGGTTTCTTCGGGATCTCAAACCCCATGTTTCGCATGTACTCACGGTCACGCCTGCAGATCGGTCTGTAGGAACAGAAATTGCAGACAAGTTTTCCATTTTCTTTGAAAGGTCTGATCCTGATATCGCCTGCGAGGATCCCGGTTGCTGTCTTCTCGATCTGACTGAGCACATCGTTCCTGACTTCTTCGTATTCCTCACGGCTGATACTGTTCTTACTTCCCGCCAGCATTTCCGCGGGCATCGATCCGAGCACTCCCGGCTCGTCGATGTATCTTCCTTTTAATTTATATATATCCTCCGGCGACCGTTCCATGATTTCCGCCTGCTTCTTCGGGCTTTCTTTGTCAATATTCTCGAGATGATCGCGAATATTGAAGTAGAACATCCCGGCAGGTTCCATGTCTCCCGATGTTGCGGATATCAGGTAGATCATGAGCTGCATCTTATACCCGTTGCGCATCTTCCACAGGTCGAGCTTGTCTGAGCCTGTCTTGTAATCGACGATGCGCACTCTGTTGTCACCTTCGACATCCAGCACATCCGCGCGGTCGATCTTGCCTTCCACCAGGACCTCGTCCTCCCCGACCTTGAACCGGATCGGGCTGAACTTGCCGCCTCTGCCAAAACTCTCTTCGAACGACGCATCCACGATACTGCCGGAAGCCAGCTGTTTGGCCATCGCTCTGACCGCGCCGGCACAGATCTCCTTGATGCGGCTCATCCTGTAGTCTTCGCTGCCGGTGCTTACGAAAACACCTCCGCGATATACCTCGGCGATCCTGTCGAGTTCCTCGCTGACCAGTCTTTCCAGCGCGTCATCGTCTCCGGCAACCGTCTCAAGCAGCTCGCGGTCGCTGATGATCCTGCGGGCGATGGTCATGAGACACTCGTGGTAAGCGTCTCCGACAGATCTGCTGTCGCCTGAGAACTCGCGCTCTTCCCTCGGTCTGAGACCTCTGTCCACATAGTATTTGAACGGGCAGTCAAAATAACTTCCCAGCGACGAAGCGCTCAGCCTGAGCGTGCCGTCGCTCCTTCCGAACAGACGCTGCGATATCTCCCTGCCGAGCGGACGAGGGTCGTTCTCATCTGCCGCAGCTTTCAGCATCTCGTCGAGTTCTTCGGTGCGGTTGTCTTCATACCATTTTATCAGGGCAGACGTCAGCGCATCTGCCTTGGCCGGAGCGTTGCGGTCCTTGATGCGGTTCATCAGGTGCCTGAGCGATTCTTCCGGCACATTGATCAGATTCCTGCCCCAGCCTGAGCTTATGATGTCCTTCCAGATCAGGCCATTTGCATCGATCTTCGGGAAAAGCGCTCTGAGTGCATCGATGATCATCGACGGACTCGCGTCATCTCCCTCTGCATCGCTCATTGACCAGCTGATGTAGAGTTTGTCGGATGGCTTGGAGAGCATCCTGTACATGGCAGCGTTCTCTTCGTTCATCTTCACATCGTCGATCGAACCGAGCGCGAAGCCCTGCTGCCTGAAGAACTCCTTCTCATCGATCGAGAACAGACCTTCTGTTGATGGCGAGAGCGGCAGTGTTCCTTCATTGGCGCCGAGTATCACTGCTGCTCTGATCGGCCTCGGGCGCGTTCTGATCATCGTGCCGACAGACAGTCCGTCAACTGTCGGAGGGATGACTCCCACCTCGATATTGGTGAGGCCGGCAGTATATATTTCGGTAAACTCCGCGAGATCCATCGCGGAATCTCCCATGATCTCCACGATCTGATCGAGGATCTCCAGGGCTTTGCGGCAGCTCTGGACATTTCTCTGCGCCTCATCGTGGAGACCCATTTCCTCTTCTTCTTCTGAAGCCTTCCGGACACCTTCCTCGAGATCCCATACATCATTCAGATAGTCTCTGAATGCCGGCACGAACTCTTCGATCGTTGCCGCTCCGGATATCTCATCGAGACCGCTGACACGGGACATGATCGAGGTGCGGACCTTGTTGAGCTGCGCAAACTGCTCGCTGCCCACCGCTTCTTCGCCGTATCTGAAGTCCTTATCCCACATCGTTCCCCTGATGTGGTAATTCCTTGCATAATTCTCCAGATCTTCTATCAGGCCTTCATCGACCCCTGCCAGTCCGGTCTTGAGCATCGCGAAGAGATCCTGTGTGGATCTGCGGTGCACTACGAACTGCAGGAGGCTTACGATAAACCCTACCGCCGGTGTGTCGGTGATATCTCTGGTCGAGTCCATGAATACCGACAGGCCGTACTCTTCGAACACCCTGCGTATGATCGGCTGCATCATGCTCTCATCGTTGGCAATGATCTGGATGTCGCGCATCCTGTAGCCGAGATCACGGATAAGGTGCCAGATGTAGGATGCTGCGCTCTCAGCCTCATAGTAAGGGTTTGCCGCGCAGACCATCGTCAGGTCTTCCGGTATAAATTCACTGTTGGCCTGCTGCTCCTCTGCAGTAAGCGCATTGTTCCACAGACCTCTTTCGATCCTGCGGATCGTCTCAGTCTTCGGCAGCTCATACTCGCGGCCGATCTCCATGAGTCTGACAGGTATGCCGGCTTCTGCACCCATCTTCATGAGCATGGCCGTCATCTGCTCGTCCAGATCGAAATCGGTCCGGTTGACGATGAAGTTCACTTCCCCGGCCGCTGCCGCGAGCTCCAGCACGGCGTTGGTGAATTTTGGCGTGATGCTGTCGTATCCGTAGATCCATATGGCTTTGCCTCTGACCAGCTGCGAATCCTGTATGGCATTCACGTATTCCGAGATGTAGTCCTCGGAATCGGTATATTTCCCTTCTGTCGCTGCTGTATATGCCTCGATGACTCCGCTGAGTTCGGACAGTTTGGCCCTTAGCAGCGGATCGGTCTCTTCACCTTCGAGCATTTCCTGCACTTCGTCAAGCGTGCAGTCCTGCTGCTTGAATTCCGAGATGAAGTCGCTGAGCATCTGCGTGAATGTCATCTTGCCCGCGGAGCGCCGGAATATATCAAAATCATCCAGGTGTTCCCCGATCAGCTTCGTCAGCAGCATGAATCTGCCGTATTTATCCAGCATGGTGACCGATTCTGTTCCCTTCTCCGTCAGGACTCTCATGCCCAGACGGTTCATCGACAGGATCTCGACATCGAAGAGGCATTCTGTCTCCATGTATTTCAGCGCCTGCTCTTCGGCAACCAGCGTGTACTGATCAGGCACTATAACAAGCGTTTCACCTGCGATATTACCGTAGATGAAACGCTCCTTATCAATATTCTCTCTAGCCGCGTACAGAGTAAGCATTCTTTCGTTCTATATCTGCTATGTCCTCGAAGCAGCGTCCTGCGACAGTTTGGCCCTGACGAAAACGTCGATATCGCCATCCATGACTGCTTCGACATTGCCGACTTCCGCGCCTGTCCTGGTATCTTTGACCATGGTGTACGGCTGGAAGACGTAGTTCCTTATCTGTGATCCCCACGTCGCCATGGACTGATCGCCCTTGATCTCGTTGAGGTTCTCCTTGTGAGCTTCCTCCGCGATCCTGGTCAGTTTGGAAACGAGGATCTTCATTGCCACTTCACGGTTCATGATCTGCGAGCGCTCGTTCTGGCATGTGACAACGATCCCGGTCGGGAGGTGTGTGATCCTGACCGCCGAATCTGTCGTATTGACGTGCTGACCTCCTGCTCCGCCGGATCTGTAGGTGTCGATCTTGAGATCCTGCGGATCGATCTTGACCTCGATATCGTCTCCGATATCAGGGACCACCTCAACAGCAGCGAAGGATGTCTGTCTCTTGCCCATTGCGTTGAACGGCGAGATGCGCACCAGCCTGTGTACGCCGGTCTCGCTCTTGAGGAGACCGTAAGCGTTGTCGCCCTGCACCTCGATCGTCGAGCTCTTGATGCCATAGTCGACATCGTCCTGCCTGTCGAGGATCTTGGTCTTGAACCCTTTCTTCTCGCAGTACCTGAGGTACATCCTCTCGAGCATCTCAGCCCAGTCGTTGGCATCGACGCCGCCGGTTCCTGAATGGATGCTGAGGATCGCATCTTTGTTGTCATATTTGCCGCTGAGGAGCATGCTCGTCTTGAGGTCCTCGAGCTCATCCGTGAGCTTGGCGAATCCGGCGATCACGTTTTTCGCTTCTGCTTCGTCTTCGAGTTCCTCGGCAATGTCCATGAGTTCCGGCAGGTCGTCTGCTTCAGACGACAGTCTCTCAAACTGCGCGAGTTTGTCTTCGAGCGACTTCTTCTCTTTGAGCACCTTCTGGGCGTTCTTCTGATCGTTCCAGAATCCTTCTTTGAGACTCTGCTCTTCCAGATCCTGTATCCTCTTCCTCAACCCATCCGGGTCAAAGATAACCTCCCACTTCCTGTATCTGCTCTCTCAGAGCCGGAAGTTGGCTTCTAATTTCGTCAAGTTGCAGCATTTTACCTCCGATTAAGCTTCCGCAGGCCAGGCCGCAAGTTTCTTCCTGTTCAGGAGTCCCACGCGGTCAGCCTGAAGTATTAGATCCATCTGCAGCATCATTTGATTTGCTGCAGACGCGAACAAATTGAATAATATATCGAATATCATCGCAGCTATTACATATTCCTTACCGATGCCGAGCTGTCCGATGATGACAACGTACGACAGCAGATTGATGCCCGGTATAGGCGGTGCTGCGACGAGAAGTATCAATGAGAAAATGATCGCTGTGAGCATCCACACAGGCGTTATCACGATATTGCTCCTTACCGCCGCGTAGAGGATAAACGATATCATGCCGATGATGCTGGCAGGCATGTAAAGTATAAGGCCAAGAGACAGCACGCGCTGCGTGAAGATCTTCTGTATTCCCAGATCCTTCCGGCAGCAATTCTCAGCAAGCGCGTAAGAATCCGCTACCATACCTGTCCTCAGCGTGAGCAGGAAGGACGGCCAGAGTTTCCTGAGCAGGAGCCCCGGGCTGACCTGCATTTTGCGGCTCACATAGAGCAAGTTGACTGCTATACATATGATCGAGATCACAAGAGCGAATGGCAGTATGATCAACAATCCCAGCAGAAGACCTGCATTGTGCTCCAGCATCAGCTGTGCTGTAAGGAATATCGTGAACAGCGGCATCAGTTCCGCGATCCACTGCGCCAGCTGTGTGCTTATCATGTTGAGCTGATGGATCAGCGAAGCGATCCCGCTCGCAGGCTGGCCGACAGCCATGATGGCATAAGCGATCACCATGCCAAGCATGATCAGCTGTGCAGAGTTGAAATCTATGAACGGATCCAAGAGGTTAGCAGGTATTATGCTGAACAGCTTCCTGAGCAGATCCGCCACAAGATTCCTGTCGAAATTATCTGAATTGAAGGCATGCCCCTGCATCAGCACCGCTGCAGCCAGTGTGACCAGTCCGACCAGCAAACTGATCCCGAAATACCTGCCTGTGATCAGACCTGCATTTCCACCCTGTTCAGAAACATCTCTTGTGTCGAGCATCGTCGACATCACGATAATGAGCATCGCCGGTGCCGCCATACTGTACAGCATGTTGTTCCACAGGTCGTATATCGGTACCAGCAGGTTCTCCGCAACGAACAGCCCGTCTGCAGGAGACAGCGCGATCAGTGCGACGTTTCCGACAATGATACCGAACAGTATCGCGATCAGTACCGTTACAACAGGGTTGATGTGCATCCTGCCGAGTCCGATCTTAATGGTATTGTTCCCATGCGTATAGCTGTATGTAGGGCTGATTCCTGCCGAAGCAAGCAGTCCGCTGCTCCAGTCATCGCGTGTCGCGCCTGTCTTGCTGAATGGGTTGAAGGCCTCACCCTCATGATCTATCCTGATGGTCGGTTTCCCGAATTTGACACCTGCGATCACCCGGACCATGCTCAGCTCGCCGAAGTGTTCCCATATATTGATCAGTGCTTCTTCGATCGTAAATCTGATCCTGATGCGGTTCTGCCGTTCCGTGCTGACCTTCTCAAGGAACGTCTCTATCTCTTCGGAGATGCTCTCGATGCTCTCTGCTGTCAGGATGAAGCTCTTCCTGATCGACATCCCGGCAATCGCATCTTTCACGAATACGCCAAGGATCAGCAGGAGAGCGATCGAATTCGCTAAGTTAGATAATGATATTCCGTAGAATAATAGCTGCGAGACCGATCCCAATGCCGGCAGCAGCCAGAGGCACAGGAAAGAGATATACTCATTTCTATTGAAAGTGCTGCGTTCTCTGACAGTCCTTACGATCAGCAATGCGATCGCCGCAACTGCCAGCAGCACAATGAGTACAAATCCTCCCTTCCTGTGATAAACGTTTCCTTCGTCAAACCCGTAGAGGAATCCGAACAGTCTCGAAACCACGAGCAGCAGGATGCCTGCGGCACACATCCCGTACACGATGTTGCGGAGACGCTTGTCTTCTCCCCCTCCTCTTTCCTCAAGAACGGTATCCAGCAGCATACAGCCTGCCGCGAGCAGCACAAACATGCCTGCGAATACCACGAAGTTGCTGAGCCTCACCATGATATATCCAGCGCGAGATACATCGCCGTGATAGAAATACGCCAGAGAATCGGCGATATTTATCACGGCGTTGATCAGCAGCCCTGCTGTTATCACGCGTCTGATCCTGTGCAGCACAACATCATACCGCTGTATGTAAATTGCCGCCAGCACGCAGAACAGCGCGAAGCCTGATTCAAGAAGAATATGAGTGAAGGTTACAAGATCCATGGAAGCCTCATATCAGTTCCAGCAGCTGCCCGGGCGTATCGATCCTGTAGGTCGGTACAAAGCCCGATGCAGCCATATCTTCTTCATCTATATAATGACTGTAGTCCACGATCACACTGTCCACATGCGCGTTGTTGGCGCAGCCTACGTCATACTTGGTGTCGCCTACCATGACCGACTGCTCAAGTATCTCTTCAGTCAGCTCATCCTGCGCGAGGCCGGTGAGTTTGGACAGTACGGCTGTGATCGACTCAGGGTGCGGCTTATGCTTCGTCACGTCGTTCATCGTAACGACCTCATCGACCGCGTTCTCGAGTCCGAACTGCTTCATGTAATTCCAGAAGCTGTACGCCGTCCTCGAAGTCGCGACCCCAATCTTACAGCCGCGCGCTCTGAGCTCAGTCAGCAGTTCCCTGATCCCGTCAAAGACATGGACCTGCCCCTGCTGGTTCGCGTCCTGATAGGCACGGTAATAATCTACGACCTCCTGCACCGGCGCATCCGGGATCTTCTGCCCGATCGTATGCACCAGTATCTCGCCGAAAGTCGCCTCGATCTCACGCCGCGGCACCCTGTGTCCGAGGTAGTGCTCGAACGCAGCCTGCCATGATTCGACGATGATATCGTTGGTGTTGCACAGAGTGCCGTCAAAATCAAAAATAATATATTTCTTACTCACAATTCAAATCCTTAGATAAGCTGACGGAGCATTGCGGAGTCTACCATCCTCCTCCGCCGCCGCCTCCAGAGCCGCCGCCGCTGAAACCGCCGCCACTGAAGCCGCCACCGCCGCTCCAGCTGCTGCCGCCGCCGCTCCAGCCGCCACCGCTGCTGCCACCACTCCAGCCGCCGCCGGAAGGTGCCTGCGGAATCGAGATGTGGTTGCTGACGCTCGAAGAACAGTCGCTCATCATTCTGCCCATCATGTACGCATCGAAGCGGTCGAATCTGTCAAAGCTGTTGCCGTACCAGCGAGGTTTCACGATCGGAATATCCTCGAAATTCTTGATCCATTTGTCGGAAAGGCCGAATACATACGCGTACGGTGTGATGTGGTAGAAGTATTCAGGATCTTCCTCGACAAGCGCTTTGAGTTTGTCGAGCTCAGCTGTCCTGATGAAATCCTTGAACCCAAGGATCCTTCCGAGCAGTCTGGTGTATTCTCTCCTTCTCGCGATAGAAACGATCGCGAAGAAGATGCATATGAGTGTGCTGATGATCAGCGCAGCAGATATGATCGATGCTTTCGTATCGCTGATGTTGCTCACCGTGTCTGACAGGAGCGGCAGTATGCTTACACCTGCCGTGAACAGCCAGATCGCCAGCAGAGTCAGAAGTACAGTTTTGGTCTTCTTGTTGCTGCGAACATTGTCATAGACAGAACACATGATCCCTGTCGTGACCAGTATATGGACGGATGACCATCCCATCTCGAAGATACCCATCTGGTCCCCGCTTGCAGCTGCCCAGGTGACGAACGCTACAGACGGAATAATCGCCGCAATTGCGCAGGCTGATCTTGCCATCTGAGATTCCGGTGTGACCAGAGATTTCTTTCCCTGGAACATATTGCTCAGCTGGTCTCTTGCGCTGTCGTATTTGCGTCCGAATGAAGTACCGAGTTTGTTGCTCTCTACCTTAGTCTTGCCGTTTGCGAAGAGCCCCTTGTACAGCGTGCGGATATACTGAGGCACTTCAGTGCCAGGCTCCTCCACTGCGTAGAAGATAAAGTTGCTCTTGCTCTTCTGGTCGATCGTGATATAGCCCTTGTCAGCGAGATATACGATATTCGCTACGAGATCCTTCCTGTCGACGGATCCGTCGATGATGTATCCGATCTCGCCAGGTGTCAGGTCGTCCGGCGGGTAGAATTCCACGGTCCTTACCAAACGCTCATCTCTGCCGAACGCCAGCCAGATGAAGAATGCTCCGACCGGTCCGAGCAGCAGCATGAACCATGTCCAGAGTGTGAATTTACCGTACTCTTTCGCTCCTACCCAGTATCCTTCCGGAAGAGGCAGCGCGATCGTAATACCATGATAAACCGGAAGATCGGTCGCTGTTATCGTGATCGTTCTGCCGTCATCTGATGTGGTGAGAACTGCGCCGTCCTCGTTGCCTTCGGTACCGTATGTGCCGGAGTACACCTCTACTTTGCTTAGATCAGCTGCCTTAGGCAGTGTGACCGTAGCCCTGACATTGCCGATGTCAGTTTCCCATCCTGTCGGGATGAGGTTGAGCAGCAGCATGTCCATGGTGTCGTTCTCGTCATCATACATGGTGATCTTGTAGCGGATGTCGTACTCATTGAGACCAACGAGTGTGTAGCTGCCGCTGCCGATCTTGATGACCATATTGCCGTTCTGGCGGTAAGTCTCATAATTGTAGCCCGGTACGCGGATGTCAGTGATCTCGCTGCCGTTGATCGGTATATATCTGTATATACCGTGATGAGGCGTCACGTAGTTGATATCCAGAGTCTCGTTGATGGTATAAGAGTTGTCCTCAGCAACCTGAACATCAACGGTGTACTCAGGAGTCTCCATCGTGTTGTCCGCGGCGTATGCCTCGTTCAATGCTGCAGGCCCGGCGAAAAACAGCAGAGCTGCAGCCGCTATCACAGCTGCTCCTCTCGCTGCCAGCGAGCGCCCTTGCCTGCGCCGCCCGATTGTTCTGATCAAATCGTTCATGGTTCCTCTCCTAGAGCCCTTCGTTGAAATCATCTGTATGCATCTTAGGGAAATTGAACATGTCGGCGATAATGCTGGTCGGAAATCTCTCGACCAGATTGTTGTAGTCTCTGAGGACTGCTGTCAGGTACTTCTTCGCGTTGTCGATGTCGCGGTCATCACCGGTTTCTTCATACTTGGCGAGTTCCTGCTCAGCAACCTCGATCCTGTTCTTCGCCTTATTCAGGGAGTTGTAGCTGACGATGACGAATATCGCCAGGATCAGCAATATCACGATCACAAGAGCCATAATTACCACCTTTCATTATCTATACAGTAACTGTTATTTATCTATTGATTGCGCCCGCAGCAGTTCTTGTACTTCTTGCCGGACCCGCACGGACATGGATCGTTCCTTCCGACCTTAGGCATATCGCGCCTTATCGTCTCCTGCTTGCCGGTCTTCTCAGCCTTAGGCGCTGCCGACGGCATGCTGCCGCTTCTGCCGGCTGCCTTGGTGTCGTCTCTGTAGTCTTCCTTGGCAGCATTAGTCCTTCCGGAAACCACGTTCCTTCTCTCAGTTCTCGTTGTGACGGTCACGTTGTAGCAGAACTTGACGGTCTCTTCTCTGATATCTGCGATCATCTCGTCGAACATCGCAAAACCTTCCTGTGCATACGCCACAGCCGGATCCTGCTGTCCGATACCTCTAAGTCCGATACCGTCTTTGAGCTGATCCATCGCATCAATGTGATCCATCCAGCGGTTGTCTACGACTCTGAGGAGGATCATTCTCTCGACCTCACGCATCTGCTCACTGCCGATCTCGGCTTCCTTAGCCTCGTACATCTCGTCGAAGATCGCCTTGATGTCGTCTCTGAGCTTCTGCTCGTCAAGATTTCTGATATATTCGTCGTCGATCACGAGCCTGCCCTTGAACATCGGCGTGATCTGCTCAAGGCCGTCAGTGACTCTCTTGAGATCCCACTCTTCAGGGTACTTGGACTCGAGGACTACCGGATCGATGATCCCGTCGATCAGCTCATATGTCATGTTCTGGATATAGCCCGAGACATCCTCTCCGTCGAGCACCATACGTCTCTGTCCGTAGATGATCTCACGCTGTTTGTTCATGACGTTGTCGTACTGGAGTACGTATTTACGGATGGAGAAGTTCTTGCCTTCTACCTTCTTCTGCGCACTCTCGATAGACCTTGAGAGCATGCCTGCTTCAAGCGGTTCGTCATCTCCCATGCCGACTCTTGCCATCACGCTCTGCATCCTCTCTCCACCGAAGAGTCTCATCAGATCGTCTTCCAGTGAGATGAAGAACTGGGTGCTTCCCGGGTCTCCCTGACGTCCGGAACGTCCACGCAGCTGGTTGTCGATACGTCTCGACTCGTGTCTCTCTGTACCTACGATACAGAGACCGCCGAGTTCTTTGACTTTCTGCTGCTCTTCTGCTCTCTCCGCTTTGATCGCTTCATGGAGCTCGCGGAATCTCGCTCTGGCTGCCAGCATCTCAGGATCATCTGACTTCTCGAAACCGGTCGCGAAGGAGATCTGATCAGGAGTGTACTCCTCCTTGCGCATCTGCTTCCTGGCTTCGAACTCAGGGTTGCCTCCGAGGATGATATCGGTACCACGGCCGGCCATGTTCGTCGCGATGGTAACAGCGCCGAGTCTTCCGGCTTCTGCTACGATCTCAGCTTCCTGCTCATGGTGCTTGGCGTTCAGTACGTTGTGCTTGACGCCTCTCTTCTTGAGCATATTGCTGATGAGTTCGGATATCTCGATCGAGATAGTACCGACGAGTACAGGCTGACCAGTGCGGTGCGCTTCGACGACCTTGTTGACGATCGCTTTATACTTGCCGCTCTGGTGCGCGTATACAGAATCTTCCTTATCCTCTCTCACAACAGGCTTGTTAGTCGGGATCACGACTACGTCCATGTTGTAGATGTCGCGGAACTCGTCTTCCTCAGTCTTGGCTGTACCGGTCATTCCGGAGAGCTTCTGGTACATTCTGAAGTAGTTCTGCAGTGTGATCGTCGCCAGTGTCTTGGACTCGGATCTTACCTTGACGCCTTCCTTCGCCTCGATAGCCTGGTGCAGTCCGTTGGAGAATCTCCTTCCGTACATCAGACGTCCGGTGAACTCATCGACGATCAGGATCTCGCCGTCCTTGACGATATAGTCGACGTCCCTCTTCATGAGGTAGTTCGCCTTGAGGGCCTGATGGACGTAATGGTTGAGTTCCATGTTGTCCGGATCGGAGAAGTTCTCGATCCCGAAATACTTCTCGCAGTCCTTGACTCCCTCGTCTGTAAGAGCGATCTGGTTGTCCTTCTCTTCTATCTTATAGTCTCTGCCTTCGGTGAGGCCTTTGACGAAAATGTTGGCGTTCCTGTACATCGAGCTGGAATCAACGCCACGGCCCGAGATGATCAGCGGGGTCCTCGCCTCATCGATGAGGATCGAGTCGACCTCGTCGACGATCGCGAAATTGAGTTCCCTCTGCGTCAGATCTTCTTTGTATGTGACCATGTTGTCACGCAGGTAGTCAAAACCGAATTCGTTGTTCGTACCATACGTGATGTCGGCCATGTACTGATCATGACGCGCTCTTCCTTCTACCGCGTGGATGACGCATCCGACGGTGAGTCCGAGGAACGTGTAGAGTTTGCCCATCCACTCAGCGTCTCGCTTGGCCAGGTAGTCGTTGACAGTTACTACGTGCACGCCTTTGCCTTCGAGGGCGTTGAGGTATGCTGCCAGTGTAGCTACAAGCGTCTTACCTTCACCAGTCTTCATCTCCGCGATCCTGCCCTGATGCAGAGCCACACCGCCGATGAGCTGTACTCTGAAGTGCTTCATTCCCAGACTTCTCCAGGCGCCCTCACGGCATACCGCGAAAGCTTCCGGCAGTATATCGTCCAATGTCTCACCCTCAGCGAGTCTGGCCTTGAACTCCGCTGTCTTGGCTCTGAGCTCGTCATCGGTGAGCGCCTGCATCGTCTGATCGTATGCCTCGACACGATCTACGATCTTCTCAATTTTCTTTACTTCTTTGGCATTAAGATCTCCAAAGATCCTTTCCATCAAACCCATTTCTGTGCTGTATCCTCCTTAATCGTCTTCTTCCGGTCTGTCTTCGACACGGATCCTCGTCATGAGTGCACGCCTTGCGTCAGCCTTGGTGACTCTGACGTGGAATAATTTGTGCTTGGATTGATAATCGAACGTATCTCCCTCGCGCGGGAGTCTGTCGAGTTCGATCATGACCCAGCCGTTGACTGTGGTCGCGTCTGCCTCGATCTCTTCGTCGAACAGTTCGAAGAAATCCTCCAGGTTCGCTCCGCCGGCTACCAGATAGGTGTCTATGCCGGCAGGTCTGACATCCTTCGTGACGACCGTATCGTGCTCGTCATAGATGTCACCGACGATCTCTTCGATTATATCTTCAAGAGTAACAAGTCCTGTCGTGCCGCCGTACTCGTCTACGACGATCGCGATATGTGTCTTCTTGGCCTGCATCTTCTTGAGCAGGACTGCCGCCTTGAGCGTCTCGGCAACATATGCGACAGGCTTGATCACCTTCTCGGTGTCTCTTATAGTCTTGACGTTGTTATTGAAAAAGTCTTTCAGATTGATGACTCCGATGATATTGTCCAGATCATCTTCGTAGACCGGCAGTCTGGACAGTCCGGACTCGCGGAAGACCTTCTTGATCTCTGCGACCGGTGTGCCTTTCTCGATCGCGATGATATCGACTCTCGGAGTCAGTATGTCGATCGCCTCGACATCGTTGAACTCGATCGCGTTGGCGATCAGTTCGCTCTGTTCTTCTCCGATCGCGCCGCCGGCTTCTGCTTCCTCGACGATCGTAAGCAGCTCGTCTTCCGAGAATTCCGGCGCTTCATTCGCGCCAATCATCTTCTTGATCAGGACTTTGAGTCCCATGAAGATAAATGTCAGCGGAGTCAATATGATGATGAGTCCCTTGACGAACGGTGCGAGGAAAAGCGAAACCTCTTCCGCGTATTCTCTCGCAATGATCTTAGGAGAGATCTCTCCCAGGACCAGGACCAGGATCGTGACCATCACAGTCGCGATAGTCGGACCGACTTTCGCTCCCCATGTCGTGATACCGTAGACTGTCGCTACCGTGGTCATCACGATATTGGAGATCGTGTTTCCGACGAGTATGGTCGTGATGAGCTTGTCAAAATTCTCAGTCAGCTCCAGCACGATCGCCGCCCGCCGGTTGTCATCCGCCGCAAGATTCTTCATCTTGATCTTGTTGACGGACGAGAACGCGGTCTCTGTGCCCGAGAAGAAAGTCGAGCACAGGACCAGCGCGATGATTGCTATCAGATAGCCATTCATATTTCTCTGTTATTCCCTCTTGTTAATAATTCTCTAGTCGCGATTCCTCGGAATGATCTCCCACTCGATCGTGGTGTCGATGTCCGGCGCGTTGTAGTTCTCGGTGTCATAGGTCAGATACGCTTTGGCAGTGTAAGTGCCTACCGCGGAAGCCTTGTTGTCCCTGTATCTGACATCTATCGACTTCGGCAAATTCCTGAGCACGATGCTCTTCTCGTAAGCGTCATAACGGAACGGCTTGTCGTAGCTCCAGTGTACGTGCTCGGTATCGTAGTTCGCCTTCTCGATCTTCCACTTGAGATCTTCGATATCGTCGACTTCGCAGTTCTTGGCATCGTAGGTAAGTCTTGCTCTCGCGGTGTACTCACCTGCGTTGATCTTGACGTTGTCGATGTAGACTACTTCGACCTCTTTCGGCACTCCGACGAGCTTGACTTCCTTAGGTCTCTCATCGTATACGAACAGAGTGCTGCCATCGTAGTTCCATGCCATATCGTCAGTGTCGATCTTCTTCTTGAGGATCCTCCACTTCTGAACAGGCATATCTGGGATCTCATAGTTGTCTCTGTCTGCGAATTCGAGCGTTACTTCAGCAGTATAGCTGCCTGCATCCGTCGCTTTGTTGCCTGTATATGCCGCAGCAGTGACTCCTTCAGGGAGTCCTACTACCTCGACCGACTTCTCCTCGCCGTCGTATACGAAGTCACTCTCGTAGTTCCATCTCGCCTGCGACATGTCGTATTCTGCCTTCTCGATCTGCCACCAGCATCCCGGGATCGGTGCCGGATCCTCGTAGTTGAGAGGATCTGCCGCTTCGAGGGAAGCGATCGCCTGATACTCGCCGGCATCGGATGCCGCATTGTTGATGTATGTCACCTTGACGTTTTCAGGTACGTTGGTGAGTTCGACGCGTTTCTCCTGACCGTCGTAGTGGAACGCGCCTTCGTAGTCCCATTTTGCGTCAGACGCATCTGTCTTGGCCTTGAGGATCTCCCACCTGAACTCAGGAACGGTGTACTCTCTGAAGTTCCTGTCATTCGGGTTGATCAGCTTAGCTTTCGCAAAGTAGACGCCAGCTTCTGTAGCAACGTTGTTCTCGTACACTACATCGAATCCTTCCGGAACTCCTTCGAGTCTCATCTCGACCTGCTTGCCGCGGATCCTGTCGAGGAATCCCTGCGGAACGACTCTCTCTGCGAAGGCTATGCTCTTCGGTGTGCCGTCATAGACGAACGGCTCAGTGTAGTTCCACCTGATGCCTTCTGCATTAGCCGGCGCTTCAGCCATGTCGATCTTCCAGCTGCAGCCGCCGAACTCAGGTTTCTCGTAGTTCCTCTCATCGTACTCGAATGTTACAGATGCTTCGTATTCGCCGGAATCCGTCGCGGTATTGCCGCTGTAGACCGGTCTTACGCCTTCCGGAAGTCCGGTGAGTCCGATCGTGACCGGGCTGCCATTGTAGACAAAACTGTCTGTGTAGTCCCACTTGACTCCCGACATGTCGTAGGAAGTCCTGGAGATCGACCACTCCTGTGAAGGCGCGAACGGTTTGTTGCGGTTGTGCTCGTCATATTCGAGCTCTGCGCTTGCGGTGTATTCTCCGGCGTCGGTTGCCCTGTTGTTCGAGTATACCGGTACGACACCTTCCGGCAGACCTTCGAGAGAAATGCCCTTCTCTGTGCCGTCGTATACATACTCGAGATCTCCGACCCATCTGATATCTGACAGATCATAGTCGGACTTGAGGATCTCCCATTCACAGTCGCCTATGACCGGAATGTTGTAATTGCCGCTGTTCGCCGGGACCAGCTCTGCGTGAGCTGTGTACTTGCCTGCGTCTGCTGCAGTATTGCCTGTATATGTGGCGGTCAGGTAATCAGGGAGTCCCGCGAGTTCTACGGTCTTGTTCTCTCCATCATAACTGAATGCCTGTGAGTAATCCCATCTCACTCTTCTGATGTCTGCGTCAGCTTTCCTGATTACCCAGTCGCAGCTCATCTCTTCCGGAACGTTGAAGTTGACCGTATCCGTGATGAATCTTGCGACAGCTGTGTAGGAACCTGCATCGGTAGCAGCGTTGTTCTCGTATTCAACACTGACATTTGCCGGGAGTCCTGTGACTTCGACCTTCTTAGGCGTTCCGTCATATGTGAACTCGTTCGTGTAGTCCCATCTGACATCCTTCATGTCGCAGTCAGCCTTGCCGATGCTCCATGGGAACTTCACGGTCTCAGGAGCTCTGAAGTTTGTATCGGTAGATCTGAATACTGCTGTTGCCAGATAGTCTCCTGCCTGGATGCCGGAGTTGCCTTCGTACTCGACCTGTACGGTCTCAGGCAGCTGTCTGAGCTCGATGCTCTTGCGCTCTCCGTCATAGACCAGTTTGCCCGGTTCATAGTCCCACTCGGTCACAGAGAGATCATAGTCTGCAGGAATGATCTCCCAGTCGCAGTCGCTGACTGCCGGTGTATTGTAGTTGGCAGGATCGGAAACAGTGAGCACTGCTTTGGCGGTGTATTTGCCGACATCAGTTGCTTCATTGCCGGTATATGCTGCTGTCACTCCATTAGGAAGCTGATCGAGCATGACATTCTGCGGTCTGCCGTTGAATGTCTTCGCGCCGACGCAGTCCCATCTGACAGGAGCCATCTCATAGTCGGCTTTGACGATCTGCCAGTTGCAGTTTGCGATCGAAGGTTTGTTATAGTTCTCTTCATCGAACGGAATGAGGTCCGCGACAGCCTCGTATGAGCCCGTTACAGCAGCCGCATTGCCCGAATAGACTGCTCTGACTCCGTCAGGGAGTCCTCTCAGTACGACTTCGTGCATCCTGCCGTTGTATGTGAACTCTCCGTTGTAATTCCATTGGACTGAAGACATGTCGTAGTCAGCCTTGCGGATGGTCCATTCACAATCCTCTACCTCAGGGACTTTATAGTTGCGGCTGTCCGCGACCTTGAAGGTTACCGATGCGGTGTAAGTGCCGGCATCTGTCCTGACGTTGTTCCTGTATGTCGGGAACACGCCTTCCGGCAGTCCCTTGAGCACTACTCTGTGCTCAGTCTTGTCGTATGTGAACGGCTTATCGTAATCCCAGTAGACGTGGCTCATGTCGTAGTCGCCCTTCTCGATCCTCCATGTGAGGTTGCCGAGTTTGGTCGGGACATGATTGTCCTTATCGTCAGAAATGATATTGGCCGCAGCGATATAGGTGCCAGCCTGAACAGCTTTCGCATTACTGTACTCGACGTACGCTCCCTCAGGGATGCCTACTGCTGCTACCGACTTCTCAGTACCATCATAAACAAATGGTTCCTCATAATCCCACATTGTCATCGAGAGGTCGACCGGTGATCTGTCGATCTTCCAGTGGCATGCGCCTATCTCAGGTCTCTCGTAATTCTTCGTGTCAAATCTGAAATCCGCGTTCGCGATGTACTCGGAAGCCACTGCTGCCAGATTGCCTGTGTAGACGGCTTCCAGTCCTTCCGGAAGTCCGACGAGTTTCATTTCCTTCTGACCGCCGTCGAAGAGGAACTCTCTGGTATCCTGCCATCTGACACCGCTCATGTCGAAATCAGCCTTCCTGACTTTCCAGTCGAGGGTCATGTCAGGAATATTGGAATTGAAGTTGTGCGCGTCAGCGACGATAAATCTTGCTATCGCGGTGTAATCGCCGGCATCTGTCGCGTCCGCATTGGTGTAGCTTACCGAAACGCCTTCCGGCACTCCGGTGAGTCTGACGGACTTCCTGGTACCGTCATAGGTGAACGGATCTGCGTAATCCCACTGTACCTCGGACAGATCGTGCTCAGCCTTGCTGATGGTCCATGAATAGCCTACCGGGTCCGGAGCCCTGAAGTTGCTGCCGTCTACCGCGGAGAATATCGCCTTGGCAAAATATCTGCCTGCGCCTGTCTGTGTATTGTATAAGTACTCGACGTTGAGATCGTCTCCGATCTCGCTGGTCAATTCGACCGTCTTCGGTGTCCCGTCATAGACAAAGCCGCTGAAATCGGTCCATTCAAGATCATCTCTGACGATCTGAGCTCTGTTGATCGCCCATGTGCAGCCGCTGACTTCCGGAGTCTCGTAGTTCAGCTGATCGACCGGTGTCATGGTTGCGCTGGCAGCGTATTTGCCTGCCTCGACCTTGATGTTATCGGTGTATTCGACATTGATGCCTTCCGGCACGTTGACCAGATATACGCCGTGCTCTGTTCCGTCATATGTGAAAGCATCCGTGTAATCCCAGTACACGCCGCTTACGTCGAAACGCTCTCTGTTGATCTTCCACTGGCAGTCCGCAGGCTGCTCAGCAATCATGTTGTCTGTATCGTACTTGAGGATAGCGTGAGCTTTGTACACGCCGGAATTGGACGCACTGGCGTCCTCATAATCAGCATATACGCCCTCCGGCAGTCCGACGAGTTCGACCTTCTTCATCTCACCGTCGTAAGTGAATGGGCCGGCGTAATTCCATTTTGCCTGGGACATGTCTGCGACCTGCTTGAGGATCGACCACTTGCAGGTCCTGTCATCAGGCGTGAAATAGTTGTGTGTATCAGGGTTGACGAAGTAGGCCTCGGCTTCAAAATCTCCGGCGTTGGATGCGGTGTTGCCTATGTATCTGACTTCAAGCGCTTCCGGTACACCATTGAGCTGAACGCTGTGCGGCTGGTGATCGAAGGTGAACGGTCCTCTGTAATCCCAGGATACTTCGCTCATATCGTAGGAAGCCTTGAGGATCTCCCACTCGTATTCGACCGGCCCGGTCGCGACGTAGTTGCCTCTTACGGATGCTCTCGCGAGGTACTTGCCTGCAGGAGTCTCCTCGGCGCCTTCGTAGTATACATCGGCATCTTCAGGGAGATTGGTGATCCTTACGGACTTTGGCTCACCGTCATATACGAAGTCTTCGTATTCTGACCATGTCAGTTCAGCAGGATCGATCGCAGCTCTGCGGATCTCCCAGACGCACGGTGTGACATCAGCCGGCTTCTCATAATTGACGTCGTCGTATATATACTCGACAGAAGCGGTATATACTCCGGCATCAGATGCTTCATTATTCTTATATGTAACGCTCACGCCTTCCGGAAGTCCGACGAGTTCGACCTTCTTCGGCGTTCCGTCGTATGTGAATGCCTCTGCATAGTCCCAGTGTGCCGCGGACATGTCATATGCAGCCTTCTTGATCGCCCATTCGTGTTCTCTCACGAGCAGCGGCTCATTGAAGTTCTCCTGATCGTATCCGAGATCGATCGATGCGACATAGTTGCCTGCGAGCGTAGCGACGTTGCCGGCATATTTGGAAACAAGTCCCTGCGGAATGCCTTCGACCCAAACGTGTTTAGGCTGGCCGTTGTAGGTCATGTCCTCTTCTTCCGCCCAGCGTACGCCTGCCATGTCGATGACAGCCTTCCTGATGTGGAGGGCCACCGGCTCGGAATAGCTGGTTCCTACCGTATTGGACGCGCAAAGCCTGAGCAGCCATCCGTCGCAGGATACCGGCAGGATCGTGTTGTGATCGATCGCCTGCCATGAGTCCTCTTCGCCGGTCGGGCTGATCTCGAGGTATCCCTTGACCATCTGGTCGTTGGCGCTGACGATCTCAGGGAGTTCGAACGGTATCGGTTCGCCGAACGCAAACTCTTCGATCGGACGTACTTCTCCGATCTCCGGAGCGCTTGCCCAGATCGCGTAGAGGTCGACATCATCCTCGACACTGCGGACCTCCTGGCCCGGCAGGACCATTTTACCCTGTCCGTCCGCTGAGGTGTTCCATCCCATGAATATGTATTTCTCAGCAGGGGAATTGAACAGAGGATCCTCGATCACATACCTGTAATCAGGGACCGTCTTTCTCTCAACGACAACATTACGGCCTGCGTTCTCGTGATATCTGACGACAGCGCCTTCCGCTGAGATGACTCTCGCTCTTCTGTACTTGCCGGCTTCCTTGACCGCCAGTCTGTCCGTCGAAGTGCTGCCGTCTCCGTCGAGGCTGAATTTCTCGCCCAGCAGGATATCTGTCAGTCTCGCGCACTTGGCGAACATCCTGGTCATGTCCTTGCAGGATGTCGTGTCAAATGACGAGAGATCCAGTTCTCTGAGCCTGGTGCAGCCCTCGAACATGGAACGCATGTCTGTCACGCCCGTGGTGTCGAATCCACTGAGGTCAGCCTTCTCCAGACCTTTGCAGCCTTTGAAGAGCTCTGCGAGTGATGCTCCTTCAGGGAACGTTACGGTACCGATAGCAGCAGCTTCGGTGATGAGTCCGCGGAAGCTGTCCCACGGGGCTCCTGTTACAGCGGTATCGCCGGCGATACCTTCATTGATGAACAGTCTGCCTGTCTCGTCGATGCCCCAGAGGCAAGTGCCCCACTTGTCAACTTTGATGAAATTCTTTTCCATAGTCCGTTTCCTATCTTTGATGTTCTTATGACGGTGCCGGCCGCGCTGATCATGCCAGCCGTCCGGCAGTTAATAACACTGTGAAATGCGCTGTGATCCATCCACGCATTAAAAGGCATTCAATCACATACCCATACATAGTAAATTATATATTAATACCCGCATAAAATGAAGAAAAAAAAGAAAACACACCGGATAACGTCTGTTCACGTCCCTCCGGTGTGTCTTATTTCTACGGTCCGGCGCTATGAATGTGCCGGGAATTGTCTGCTATTAGAACTTAACGACTACAACGCCTTTGAACTCTTCCTCGATGAAGGACTTAAC
The DNA here is from genome assembly GCA_017434025.1 of Mogibacterium sp. Taxonomy (GTDB): domain Bacteria; phylum Bacillota; class Clostridia; order Peptostreptococcales; family Anaerovoracaceae; genus Crickella. The sequence goes on from JAFRGC010000052.1 coordinate 51,156, forward strand.
TGCGTCTGAGTGAAGTGCATCTACAAGAGCTTTGGTCTTCTCGCTGTCTTTGTTCTCAGCATTTACTACGATAATGTTGACATAGGTATCTTCCTGCTGCTGGTCTGTACCTTCGATAGCAACTACCTTATCCATGATGTCTGCTTCCATAGCATAGTTAGCATTGATGACACCGAATGCAAGGCTCGGGAGCTGTGTTGGGATCGTTGCAGCTTCAAGCGGTACGATCTCGACTTTGCCCTTAGGATAATCTGCGATGTCTGCTTCTGTTGCAAGTTCGCTTGCGCCGTCCTTGAGAGTGATTATGCCATTCTCTGCCAGCACCTTGAGAGCTCTTGCTTCATTGGTAGCATCGTTAGGAACACCGATCTGGTCTCCTTCAGCGATCTCATCGAGGGAAGCCTTGGTTCCTGCATAGATAGCCATCTTCTCATAGTGCATGTTTCCTACAGCAACGAGGTCTGTTCCGTTCTCTTCGTTGTACTGATCAAGATAAGGCACGTGCTGGAAATAGTTAGCGTCAACACTTCCGTCGGTTGTGAACTGGTTAGGTGTTACATAGTCAAGGCACTCGACGACTTCGAGTTCCCAGCCTGCTTCTTTCAGAGTATCTCTGGCTGCTTCGAGAATGCGTGCATGTGGTGTAGGCGATGCTGCTACTTTGATGGTTTTGTCTGCTTCTGCATCTCCGCCGCCGGAGCTGCTGCCGCCGCAAGCTGTGAGCACGCCGAGTACGAGCACAAGTACAAGTGCGATAATGCTGATCTTTCTGATGTTCTTCATGATGTTTTCCCCCTTTTCTTCCATATAATTCGAAGTGGTTTATTGAATTGTGTTATTACCTGTATATTAACCCGCCTGGGGTTTTAACTAATTGATACGATTATCCGACTTCGCCACGATCCTGATTCCGACTTCCTGCAGGATCTGTACCAGCACTACCAGAACAGCTATTGTAATCCACATGATCGTCGGCTGGAATCTGTAAAGTCCGTACCTGATCGCTATGTCTCCGAGGCCTCCGCCTCCGACGGTTCCAGCCATCGCGGAGTAACCGAGAATGTTGATCGTTGCTACAGCGGCTCCATTGAGCAGGGATGGTCTGCCTTCCAGCAGGAGCACTTTCCAGATGATCTGGAAGGTACTTGCACCCATCGCCTGTGCCGCTTCAATGACCCCGGGGTCCACCTCCATCAGCGAAGACTCGACCAGCCTCGCTACGAATGGTGCAGCTGCCACAACCAGGGCTGCTGTGATCGCGTTAGGTCCTATACTTGTTCCGATGACGATCCTTATATATGGCAGTAAAGCTATCATGAGGATCAGGAATGGAACCGATCTGATAACATTTACTATGATGCCCATGATATTGTAGTAGACTGGCATCGGTTTAATACCGTTCGGTGAGGTAACGATCAGCGATACTCCGATCGGGAGTCCCACCAGATAGGCTATCACCGTGGCCACCACTGTCATATACAAGGTCTTGACGGTCTCTTCCGCAAGGAGGCTTATCAATTCCTGAGCTCCCATTTACTCTGTCACCTCCTCTATTTCCTCTTCTATCTCGGTGAATTCGACGCCTTCTTTCCGGAGGTATTCCTTCTGCTTCTCCGCAAGCTCCTTGTCATCTGAGAGGCAGATGACCATCTGGCCTTTCTGCTTATCACCGAGCACATCGAGGTCAGCGTAGAAGAAGTTTACCGGTGCTCCGGTCTCCAGGATCATACTTGCGATGATCGGCTTGTATGCATTCGCCTCGTCGAATACGAGTCGCAGTCTGTTCTTGGTGGATGTTTTGCCTGACGGTTTTTCGCGGTTCTTGCCGTCCGGGAAGAAGAGTCTGCGCGCCGCCTTGGTCTTAGGTTTCGCGAATATCTCCTGGACATCGCCTCGCTCGACGATCTCGCCGTTCTCGATCACCGCGACCTTGTTGCAGAGCTGCTTGATGACCTCCATCTCGTGAGTGATGACCACCAAAGTGATCCCTCGTTCCTCGTTGATCTGCCGCAGGAGCTTGAGGATCGACCTCGTCGTCTTAGGGTCGAGCGCCGATGTTGCTTCGTCGCAGAGGATCACTTCCGGATCTGACGCGAGCGCTCTTGCGATCGCCACTCTCTGCTTCTGCCCTCCTGACAGCTGTGACGGGAAGGAGTGCGCTCTGTCTTCGAGATCTACGACCTTGAGAAGCTCCGTGGCTTTCTCTACTGCCTGTGCCTTAGGCACTCCCGCGATCTCCATCGGGAAGCAGATATTGCCTATCGCGTCCCTCTGCATCAGCAGATTGAACTGCTGGAAAATCATCGAGATCTTGCGCCTGTGCAGGTTGAGTTGTTTGCTCTTGAGCCCGGTGAGGACATTGCCGTCGAATATGACTCTGCCTTCGGTCGGTTCTTCGAGGAGGTTGATGGTCCTTACCAGCGTGGATTTGCCTGCGCCTGACAATCCGATGATCCCGTAGGAGTCCCCTTTCTCGATGTCTAGATTGATGTCCTTGAGGGCGACCACCTTGCCGTTCTTGGTATCGAACTCCTTGGTCACGCCCTTGAGACTGATTATGTGTTCTGCCATATAGTCCCTTTCGTTAAAAAAACGGGCCAGGTCCTAACGACCTGCCCCGGAATATACATGAGAAAACTCATAGTGTCGGCTTCGTTATGACCTTATCCTATGTTATATTGGCTTGCACATGCACATGCCCATCATTCCCATTTCCATCATCATTGTCTTCGACATGTGAATGCGCTCCTTTCATAGAATAAGTCATACCTTCCCCGGTACGAGTGTTACTATAACAGTGTTGATGTGCTAAGTCAATCAAAAATCGCCCGAAATTTGTTGTTTTTCACAAAGAACATCGAATTGTTCGGAGAAACGTTCGGATTTCGCGAAGCTATTTGACCGTTCCGCCCTGTGCCTGAATCTTCTCCTTGATCCACTTATAATACTCCTTCATCTCATCCATATTGCGGAATGCGTGAAGCGGCAGAGACATGATCATCTCATCACTCAGCCATACATAGATGGCTTCCTGGGTAAGATCGATCAACTTGATGTCCTTATAGGCGAAAGACTGCTCATCATCGCCGGCGATCGTATGAAACTGATCCTCATCGAATCTGACTATGTTCTCCGGAGCGTGGACTCTCTCTGCGGAATTCTTAGACGCTTCAATAGCCTTGTCCTGCTGTCTGAGAACAAGCGTCTCTGCGAAGAACAGCCCGACGATAATAAGGATCGCCGCGAGAACATACATCATATATGTGAACTTCTGATCGACATGGAACAATGTGAACAGCACCGCTATCATGATTCCTGTGAGGAGGAACGTCAGCCTCTGTCTTCTGACGAGTTTGTGTCCCTGATCGGTGTACATGATCCTGTACGATCCGAATGCCTTGTAATCATCATCCGTAAGTTTGAAGTGCACTTCTCTCTGTTTCTTGCTGGCCATCAATAACCTCCCTCAGTGTTCCCTGATATATTCCCTGAATTCTTCTGTAATAGTATCTGTAAAAAGCTCCGCTGCCGCCGGATCTGCCTGTATCGCCGGCAGCATCGTATTCATCGCGATGCTGAGCATCTCCTCATCACCTTCACGCCACATATTCTCAACGAGCCCCGAGAACTTCCGGAACATCCTTTCCATCTGTTCGTCTCCCGCCCGGCTGATGAACCGTTCAGCTGCGTGGCCAAAATACGCCGGTGCATCGAACGCTGCGTCTCCTCCGAACTCTCTGTACTCGTCGTAAGCTCTGGAGTAGATCGTAGCGAGCGATTTGACAAATCCTCTGGCATTCTTAGTGCCGATCCCGGTGCGGCGCAGCGGCGCGGCCTTGATCCCGTCAAGCTCGAACCTCTCGATCCACGGGTGCTTCTCGTATCTGATCCTGACCGGGCCGGTGATCTGCACTGCTCCGGCCGACAGGAATACTCTGCCAAGCTCAGTGCGGTCGATACTGTATCCCTCGAGCCCGCCTTCCGGATCGTTCCCGTCAGTAAAACTTACCGACACCTCCATTCTCGGAGGATCGCATCATGTCGTGAACTTCTCGACCCCGATCACGATATCGCGGAAGCCGAGCCTCTGCATATATTCTACTGCCTGATCATTAAGCTCGACCATAACCGCTCCTACTGATCTTCCGGATCGATCCCCATGCCGCCTCCGCCGAAAGTTTCCCAGCGGACCGGCCTGCCGTCTTCAAGTTCGACCATGTATCCGCAGCCCGGGGAAGGCGTCCATTCCCAGATATCTCCGCTGTGCCTGTCCGGAAAGAACTCATCCATCGTGAACGTAATGGTTCCTCCGTGTACCACCGTGATGATCGTTTCTATTTCATCTTCCAGGCATTCCTGTATGATATCCCGGAGCCCTCCGTTGACTCTGTGCCGGAAACCGCTGAAACTCTCTCCACCCTCGAAGTGCGGATCCTCCAGCTCTCCGCCCAGCCAGGCTCTGCCGAATTCGTGCTCCAGGATCTCCTGGATCGTCATCATCTCGTATATGCCGACATTGATCTCGCGGAGCAGAGGCGCGACTGCATGCTCCGCATCGCCGTAAATCGCCTCGAATGTCTGCTCGGTGCGGATCATGCCGGAAGTGTACAGCGCGGCCCCGTCAGGGTCCGGGTACACTCCGGCAGCTGCCAGGTCAGCGACCTCCTGCAGCCCCGTCTCGGTGACCGGCAGCTCAGTCGCGCCGTACATCAGGCTCGACTCAGTACCGGGAGTATTACCATGTCTGATCATATACAGTTTCTGTTTCATGACACCTATTGTACCATAATATGACCACTAAAGCATTGAAGTCAGCATGTTTCTTTTTCTCCCAAAACATTGTATTATATATGGAGTGTGCAATAAGAGTTGTAATATAGTTCCAAGGAGAATTCACATATGAGTACTGTAACATTCATCGGCGCAGGCAGTTTTGGCACAGCACTTTCGACCATCGTCGCAGCGAAGGGCTGCACGGTCAACATTTTCGACATCGATGAAGCGCATCTCAAGCGCATGGAAGACGCGATGGAGAACGTCGATTACCTTCCGGGTGTCAAGCTCAGCGGCGATTATCATTTCTATACCGATAACGAAGCTGCACTCAAGAATGCTGACGTAGTCGTTTTCTCGCTTCCTGCGCAGCACTTCAGGAGCGCGATCCGGGCTGCTTTACCGTTCATGAAATCCGATGCACTGGCTATGAACATCGCTAAGGGAATCGAGCAGAAGACGCTCAAGCGCATGTCGGAAGTCGCCGAAGAAGTCGGATTCGACATGAACAGATACGCATGCATCTCCGGACCTTCGCACGCCGAAGAAGTCGGCATCGGAGTACCGACTGCAGTTTCCATCTCATCCAGAGATCCTCGTACCGCAAGATCGCTCAGCGACCTGTTCTCGACCCACAGATTCAGAATATACACCAATGACGACATGCTCGGCATGGAGCTTGCAGGTTCTGTCAAGAACGTTATGGCAGTCGGTTCGGGAATCATTGACGGACTGGGTTACGGTGACAACACCCGTGCGGCGATGATGACGAGAGGTATCGCAGAGATGACAAGACTCGGAATGGCTCTCGGTGCCAAATTCGAGACCTTTGCCGGTCTCGCAGGTGTCGGCGACATGATCGTGACCTGCACCAGCATGCATTCCAGGAACTTCAGATGTGGACGTCTCATCGGCCAGGGAATGGATCCGGAAGAAGCCCGCAAGTCGATCGGAATGATCGTTGAAGGAATGTTCACCGCCGAGGCAGCATATGAACTGTCCAAGCAGGCCGGTGTAGAGATGCCGATTACAGAGGCGATCTACAACGTCATCAATGGCAGCATCAAAGTCGATGACGCGCTCGAGGCACTCATGGGAAGACCTCGCAAAGACGAATATAAGAAATAGAGGCTGGAATCAGCCTCATCATGCGCTCGTAGCTCAGTGGATAGAGTGTCTCACTCCGAATGAGAAGGCCGCGGGTTCGATCCCCGCCGGGCGCACCACCACACTTAAAGCGTCAACTCGTTGGAATTACAGCATTCTGACGAGTGCGTTTTTCATTTTAC
>JAFRGC010000004.1 GCA_017434025.1 Mogibacterium sp.
AAGAGCAGAAGTCTGAAGGTGCTCAGCCAGTCCGGCTACAAGTACCGCGAAACACCTACGATCCAGCTTAAAGGCCAGTGGCTCAAAGAGCTTGGGTTCAATATCGGGGACTATATCTCCATCAGCTGTGAGAATGGCAAATTGATCATCACGCCTGACGCAGAAAAGGCGGCTATGAAGGAAGCGGAAGCGGCATTCATGGAAAGAGAGATGAAGTCTCTAAACAAGAGATTTGCAGCCGAGAAAAAACGGCTCCATGCTCAGTATGTCGCTGAAAGAGAAGCTCAGTACGTAGCAGAAGGTAGGTGATGAACATGGGGAAGATCATATTGGTAGGAGCCACAAAAGGTGGCGTTGGAAAGAGTGTGAGTTCCTATAATCTGGCTTACTCACTTGCAAGCGAAGGGAAGACAGTCCTGGCTGTAGATTTCGACAGTCAGGCGAACCTTTCAACCTGCTTTGGGATTGAGGATCCGGCAGCGGTGCCGGTTACTATCGGTCATCTGATGATGGCGCAGATCGATGATGAAGAGCCGCCGGAGCCTTCGGAGTACATACAGAGACGTAACGGCGTTGATTTTATTCCGGCATCTATGGTTCTGTCAGCAGTTGATGCAAAGCTCAGGCTTGAAATGGGCGCTGAGCGGATGCTGGCAAACATCTTGGATCCGCTTCGGGATGCATACGACTACATTATCATTGATACCTGTCCGGCACTTGGAGCACTTACCATCAACGCATTAGCGGCTGCGGACAGCGTGGTTATCACGGTCAATCCTCAGTTACTGGCTATGAAGGGGCTGCAGGAGTTCCTGAAGACTATAAAGAAGATCAAGAACCGCATCAATCCGAAGCTGGAAGTCGAGGGCATCCTGCTGACGATGTGTGAGGCAAGGACAAACCTCTGCAAAGTTATTTCAGAGCAGCTGACGGAAACCTTCGAGGGTAAGATAAGGATCTTCGAGAGCAAGATCCCGAGCACCGTAAAGGTAGGCGAGAGTGTTTTCTACAGTGAGCCTCTGTTGGAGTATGCACCGCAGACAAAGGCCTGTCAGGCATATCTGGATTTCGGGAAGGAGTTGATCGCATATGAAAACAAATCAGCCTAAGAGAAAAGTGTTCAACGATGCGATTGACCTGCTGACCGGTGATGCTCCTGAGTGCGGCGTTCAGATGATCCCGATAGACAAGATCGTTCCGTTTCATGAGCATCCGTTCAAGCTGTATCAGGGAGAGAGGCTTGATGATATGGTTGACAGCATCAAGGAGCACGGCATATTAAGCCCTGTGATCGTACTTAAGACAGCAGACGGGTACGAGATGCTTGCAGGTCATAATCGGCAGAATGCGGCGAAAATAGCAGGTCTGACAGAGGTTCCTGCTATCGTCAAGGATGGTCTGACGGAAGAAGAGGCCTGGGTGTACGTGGTCGAGACAAATGTGATCCAGCGTTCCTTCAATGATCTGTGCGTTACAGAGCGTATCGCTGTTCTGTCTACAAGGTATGATAAGGTCTGCGGCACCAAGAAGCGGGAAGAAATCCTTGAAGAGCTTCACCGGCTCAACGGAGACGGTGGACATCATGTCCACCGGCAGGCAAAGTCCAGAGAGCTGATCGGGCAGGAATATGGCATGACCGGAAGACACATTGCAAGGTATATCCGCTGTGATCAGCTGATACCGGCGTTCAAGGAAATGCTGGATGACGGCTCCTTGACTATGGTGGCAGGGGTTGAGATTTCCTTCCTGTCGCATGAAGAGCAGGCTCTTGTGTTCAGTGTTATGGAAAAGAACTGCATCAAGCTTAAAAAGGATATGGCAGGAAAACTCAGAACGGCAGCTGGTTCTATCACGGAAGAGACCGTGCAGTCGATACTTGGACTTGATAAGCCTGTTACTGAGGTCAGGAGACCGGTGAGCATCAAGCTTCCTGCAAAGGTCTATCACAGGTATTTTGCTAATACAGCTGCAAAGGATGTGCAGAGCATATTGGAAGAAGCCCTTGATCTGTATTTCGAGAGGAAGGGGGCATAGGCTATGTACACACAACAGGAACTGGCCGCAATCGACCGGAGTTACTTTGCAGTCATTGTTGCCGATGAATACGACGTAACGCTTATGTCCCTGAACACGCGGCATATGTGGCAGCTGCATAATGTGGAGTTACCGGACGGAGAAGTGACCGTGCTGTTCCATAAGCACCACGCTTCAGATCCGTACCACCTGCAGGGCAAA
>JAFRGC010000053.1 GCA_017434025.1 Mogibacterium sp.
AAAAGTTAGACTTTTACTCCAGCGAGAAAATCGCTGGAGTTTTTCTATGCAGCGAGCATCTGCTTTCGGTATTCAATGGGACTTCGGTAACCGAGGGATGCTTTGCTGCGCTTCTGGTTGTAATAACGTATGTATTTATCTATCGCATCTTTGAGTTCATCGAAACTTTTGTATACCTGTCCATAGTACATCTCCTGCTTCATGATCCCAAAGAAGTTCTCCATTGGAGAATTGTCGTAGCAATTGCCTTTGCGAGACATGCTCTGAAAGATACGATTATCTCTCAGCTTTTGACGGTAGGCACCCATCTGGTATGCCCATCCTCGGTCAGAGTGGAATGTGCGTCTGAATTTGCAGTCATGGGTTGCATAGATCGCTGCGTTCAGTGCTTTCATAATGCTCTGTGCTGAAGGACGATCAGAAATGCCATAGCTCAGGATCTCCAGATTCCACAGGTCCATGAAAGGATCAAGATAGAGCTTCTTGATGGATACTCTGCCTTTGTCATCAGACTCATAATACTTGAACTCAGTAGTATCTGTGGTGATCTTCTGGTGAGGAACGCTGGTATTAAACCTTCTATTCACTCTGTTAGGAGCGATCCTTCCAACGACACCCTTGTATGTGCTGAATCTGCGGCTCTTTCTAGTGAAGGACGTGATCTGCATGCCATACTTCTGTACTATGCGATGGACACGCTTCTTATTGACCTTGACGCCTTGCTTCCTGAGTTCTCCATGGATCCGGCGATAGCCATAATCTTTATGTTCCTCGCGGATATCCCGAATCTTCCGGAGAAGATCAGAATCCGGATCTTCACGACCAAAGCGCTTTTGCCAATACATGTATGTGGCCTTTGGCAGACCAACTACCGCGAGAATGTCCTTTAATTTGAATTCTCCTCGGAGGCTGTGGACGATTCTCGCTGTTTTCTCTGAAGAGCTTCCTCTTCTAAACGCAGCCTCCTCACTTCTTTTAAAAATGCATTCTCGATCCGCAATCTAAGATTCTCTTCCTGTAGTTGCTTAAGGAGTTCCTTTTGATCTTCGGAACCGTCTGCTCCGATCTCGCGGATGATCTTATCCTTGTCCATGGTTCTCTTTAGGCCTTTCTTCTTAGACTTCAATGCTTCAGGGCCGGCGTTTCTGTAATCCATGACCCATTTTGCGATCAAAGAAGGATTAGTTATACCAACCTGAAGTGCTGTATCCTGGTAGGATAGCTCACTTGTTAAATACAACTCTACTACAAGGAGTTTGAATTCGAAAGAGTAGACTTGCTGTTGCATGCTTTGCATAAGACCTTCTTCACCGAATCGCTTGTAATTTGCTACCCATTTCTCAAGATTATGATGATGGATACCATATTTTTTCGCAACGATTCTGAGTCCGCCTTGACCACGTTCGTATTCCTTCACAAGCTTCATTTTAAACTCAAAGCTATATTTTTTCATAAAAACTGACCTCCTCCAGTTAGATTCTTGGTCTAACTTTTGGGGGTCAGTTCACGGTTCTCTGTCTCCTTTTTTATGTTGCAAATTAAGAGGAGACAGAGAACCGTCCCCTGTCTCCTCCTGTCTCCTGAATCCTGATCTATCTGCTGTACTTCTCCTGCAGCTCATACCTCTTGAGCTTGCCGGTCCTTGTTCTCGGCAGCGGCGCAACGCTGATGATCACATCATGGATCTGCAGCGAACCCGGCAGCTGCTGATTGTACTCTGCTACAGCTTTCCTGAGAGCTTCCTCATCCGTCCCAGGTCCTGCGATCAGCTCTATATGGCCTCGTTTGAGGATCAGTCCCAGATCGGTGACCCCAGTCATCTCTGTCAGGTCCTCTTCGTATTCCGGACAGAATACTTTGGTCCCGCTCTCCAGGAGCAGTACATCCTTCTTGCGTCCTACGAGATGCAGCCTGCCCTTCTCATCGATCGACCCGATATCTCCGGTGTAGAAACGGTCTCCGTCGAACATCGGTATCGCTCCTATGTATCCCTGCATCATGCAAGGTGTCGCGACAGCCACTTCTCCGTCCTTCTCGATGATGAAATCCGCACCAGGGCATGGATAAAGCGCTTCCGGTTCATCCAGATCCTGCGTGATCGCGATCCCGCTCGCAGTCTCCGTGAGTCCATAACCAAGATATGTGGCGATTCCCTTCTCACGAAGAGCCGCAACCGTCTCGGGGCGGCAAGGCGCCGCGCCGATCAGAACGATCTTGAGTTCCGGGTTGAAAGCATCTGCCTTGAGCATCCCGCCGATGATCGAAGGGACTGCCGGAAGTATAGTAGGCCTGAACAGCCACGCATCTTCTCCGATACGCCCGATCCCTCGTCCCAGCGCAACCGTAGCTCCGTACGCAAGTCCCCATAGGAGAGAACATACGAATCCGAATACGTGCGCAAGCGGGAGAACCGACAGTATCACATCGCCCTCTCCGCACGCCAGCATGCTCTGGCCGCTCCAGGCGGAAGTGCAGAATGATTCTGAGGTCAGTCTGACGATCTTGGACCTGCTGGTCGTGCCAGATGTGAAGAACAGGAGCTCTCCTTCCTTCCTGCTGACTATGATCCTGCCTCTCGCGTCTCTGGTCGACAGACGGACAGAACGCGCTCCGATCGCTGCGATCATCGTTCGGTCGACAGCGTCCTGAGGTACCATAGGATCGGCCATCACAACATCGCACCCGGCGATCACATGCGCGAAAATATCCACGACTGTGTCGATCGTCTGCGCAGCGCGTATCACCTCGACATCAGCGCATTCCGCGCGCAGCTCATCCGTCCGCGAGAAAATCATCGCGGCGAGTTCCGGGTAAGATACTTCTACTATCTCATCATCTTCACCGGCGTATCTGACCGCAATGCCCTCTCTGTTGAGAAAGTCGTCGGTCAGTTCTTCGAAAGATGTGTATCTGGTATACATGATCAGTGTTCCCTCCGCATCAGCGAATGAAAGAGCCTGCCACAAGGCAGGCTCAGCCTCTTCAGTTATCGATTACAGACTACAGCTGCTCGTTGCACCATTTCTGCCATGCAGCAAATGTCACAGGGCCAGCAACGCCGTCGACCTCAACGCCGAGGAACTTCTGCATAGCCGCAGATGTCTTGGTTCCCCAGTCTCCGTCAACCTTAGCGCCGACCTTAGCCTGGATCGCCTTGATGGTCTCAGGTCCGCAGACACCGTCCTCTTTGATACCGAGGATGTGCTGTGTTGTGGTAATGGTCTTAGGACCCCATTTGCCGTCGACTTCGAGTTTGTACTTGCTCTCGGCTTTCTTCTTAGCCTCAGCAGCAACCTTAGCCGCCTCTTCCTTAGCCTTGGCAGCAAGAGCCTCTGCTTCAGCCTTAGCCTTAGCTGCAGCAGCCTCTGCCTCTTCCTTAGCCTTAGCAGCAGCGATCTTAGCCTCAGCCTTAGCCTTGATCTCAGCTTCCTTAGCAGCCTTCTTAGCTTCTTCAGCCGCGTCAACAACGCTGGCCTTAGCCTCAGCAGCCTTAGCCTCTGCCTTCTGCTCTACAGCCTTGACTTCTTCCTTGGCCTTCTGCTCTAATTCCTTGACCTTCTGCTCGGTCTCTTTCGCGTCTTTCTTGAACTTATCAAATAATCCCATATTGCACCTCTCTTCTCATTCAAATCTTAAGATCATCCCCCCGCGTATGTCCCGACAGGAGTCAACTTATGGTCGATTGGTAATAATACGTACGGTTATATTTTATGCCTGTCGCGTGACTCCGTCAACGCAAAACTACCCGCTGAGCCGAAGCTTATACGTTCACTTTCCTGCCGGATGCTGCCTCAAAGTGATAGACGACAATGCCCAGATCTGTAAATGTGTATGGGCCGGCTCCTCTGACGGCAGCGTACGGTTCATCGCCCTTGAGGGTGAATCGGAACTTCTGCTGATTCATAGCCGTAGGGGCTTTGAGCGCCGCATCCACACCTCTCAGGAACCACAGCGGCACCGATCCGGCCTTGACACCGGTCACATCCTCGAAGGTTTTGCTCGGGCGCGATTGGCCCTGTGTCTCGCCGTAGCCCAGAGCGATCACCATGCACAGGCTCTCGCCTTCCGGAACGAGCTCTTTGACACGCTTCTTGTTGAAAGTCAGCGCTGTCCAGCAGGTGTTGAGGCCGAGCTGCTGTGCGTACAGCACGATCTTCTCGCCGTAGTAGCCGCACAGGAATTTGAAGTTCTTGCTCTTCTTTCCCGCCAGAACGATATAGTTCCTGACATTGCGGAAATTACCGTAATGTGCCATACGGGAGTCGAAGCCATCCGGATCATCGTATTTTACCGAAATGTGGAGGCCTGACTCGGTGTTGCACTGCCCGACGCAAGCATCGAGTTTGTCCCGCACGTTCTGCGGGATAGGATCTTCTCTGTATGCCCTTACCGAGTGGCGGGCATCGATCGCCTGAAGGATCGTCATAGTCTGCTGTCCCCTTTCTGTCCGGCCTTATCTCAGGCCTCTCTTGTCTGCCAGCTTCTTCGGAACATACGCGCGGATGTGGATCCCGTCCGCCTCGTATTCGTCCGAAAGCAGCTGCCCTGTCGTTCTGATCTCTGCCAGTACCGCGGTATCCTTGTACGGCAGCACGGTATCGATGTATACTCTGCTCTCCTTGAGGATCTTCGCCACGGCGCCGTACAGGTCATCAAGCCCGTCGCCCGTCCTGGCCGACATCCTCACGGAGATATCCGCGTCAAAATCTCTGAACGTTTCGCTGTCCGGTACGAGGTCGGCCTTGTTCCAGACGCTCACGACCGGTTTGCCCTTGATATCCAGATCGCGAAGTGTATCGTACACGACCTGCCGGTGCAGTTCCGCGCCGGGATCGGACGCATCGATCACGTGAATGATCATGTCAGCGTAGCCGGCTTCCTCCAAAGTGCTGCGGAAAGCGTCGATCAGGTTGTGCGGCAGTTTATTGATGAATCCGACCGTGTCCGTGAACAGGACTTTCTGCCCGTCCGGCAGCACGGCTGCGCGCGTCGTCGGATCGAGCGTCGCGAAGAGCTTGTCCGCAGACAGGACCTCTGAGCCTGTCATCAGGTTGAGGAGAGTGGATTTGCCGGCGTTCGTATAGCCAACGATCGCCGCCGTCGGTACAGCGTTGGCCACTCTCTTCTTGCGCGCTGTGTCTCTGGACCGTTTGAGCTGATCGATATCGTCAGACAGCAGTTTGATCCTCTTCTGGATGACACGGCGGTCAGTCTCGAGCTTGGTCTCGCCCGGACCTCTGGTACCGATGCCGGCTCCGAGACGCGACAGCGCTTCGCCCATGCCGCGCAGCCTGGAATACCGGTATTTGAGCTGCGCGATCTCGACCTGGAGCTTGCCCTCGCGGGTCGTCGCGTGTGCAGCGAAAATATCGAGGATCAGGGTCGTACGGTCAATGACCTTGGCATCGATCAGATCTGAAAGGTTGCGGATCTGTGATGCTGTGAGCTCATCGTCGCAAACGATGCCGCTGGCTTCGTGGATCTCTATGAGGTCTTTGATCTCGAGTGCCTTGCCCTTGCCGATGTAAGTTGCCCGGTCCGGATGCTGCAGGTTCTGCACGACCTGGCAGACGGTCTCGCCGCCGGCAGTATCGAGGAGGTCCGCAAGCTCATCAAGCGAATCCCAGGCGGCTTCTTCGTCTCCTGTGGCAACTGCGACCAATATGTACTTTTCGGCGGTTTCGATCTGTTCCATTCTGCGACAGAGATCTCCTTATGCGTTTATCTTTGAATGATCGATTCTATCGTTTCTGCAACTGCAGCTGCGGTGTCCGCTGCAGTCATGGTCACATCACTGCGGCGGCTCTGCGCGAGTTCTCCGGCAGCTCCGTTGATGTAAGCGCCGGCAGCGGCTGCCAGTGTCAGATCCTCCGTATTGGCGCAGACCGCAGCCAGGATCCCTGACAGAACATCTCCGCTCCCCGCTGTTGCCATACCCGGGCAGCCTCGGTCAGTAAGGAATGTACGCAGCCCGTCAGCAACCACAGTCGTACTGCCTTTGAGCAGCACGACCGCCCGGAGCTCCTTCGCGAGTTCCAGCGCGTATCTTTCCGGCTGAGCTTTGATCTCTCCGACGCTCAGGCCCGAGAGTCTCGAGAACTCCTTGACATGAGGCGTCAGGATCAGTTTTGCATCCGAATTCCTTATGATCTCATGATCGAGTGTCGACATGGCATTGAGTCCGTCGGCATCGACGATCAGCGGACCGCCATAGTTCTCCAGCAGATACCGGACCGCTTTGGCTGTCTCCGCCGAATTGCCGATCCCCATTCCGAATGCAATGCAGTCATAGCGACGGCAGATCGGCGCAAACTCTTCTTCCCTGAAGACCAGCTCGCCGTCTCTGTCGCTCAGAGGCAGGATCGTCGCTTCGAGGATCGCACTTGCGATCACGGGCACGATCCCTCTCGGCGCAGCAACGCTGGCAACTCCGGCACCTGATCTCATCGCCGAATTCGCCATCGCAGCGAGCCTGATCGCCCCGCTGTATTCCAATGAGCCTCCGATCAGAGCGACGTAACCGAAATTGCCTTTGTGGCATTCGGCCGGCCGCACCGGGAAGAGGCTCCTGACTTCTTCTTCCGTAATATAACGTTTATCTTCCATGATCCCTGTCGCGGTCCCTACAGCATGATGATTTCCGGTTTGTGCTTATTCGAAGGCAGAAAATTATTGATGAGCTGCTTGGTCTTGAATTTCAGGTGTGAAGTATTGGCGCCTGGATTGCACGCGAACCATTCCGCATCGGCGACAGCTTTATCGATGACGACCTGCACTTTGCCCTCTGTATCATTGAGGATGCCCATGACTGATGCCTCACCGGGAGTCAGTCCGATCACCTTCTCCATGTCTTCAGGTGACGCGAACGACACTCTTGCTGTGCGCATCATCGCTGCAAAGAGCTTCCCGTCGAATCTCTTGTTCGCCGGCAGTATCGCAAGATAGAACTCGGTTTTCTGGCGGTTGCACACGACGATCGTCTTGCGGATCTCCGCTCCGAGTTTGTCTGAGATCTCAACGCACTCGTCCATCGACTCGACAACGTCGTTGTCGACACGCTCATACTTGATGCCAAGCTTGTCGAGCGCCTGCCAGGTCCTGGTCTCGAGATCTCCGCGCTGATCCGTTGGCGCTGTAGTCATAATTTCACTGATATACATCCAGTTCCCCCTTTACTTAATGTTATTGATCTGTAATGCAATTATCTTCTATATCATGAACACGAGCCCTGTCTCCAGCGCGTGTACCCTGTCTCCGAGTTCTTCCCGCAGCAGGTCGAGCGCTTTCCTGCCGGTGCAGTGTCCTGTGTATACCGCCTCCACACCGGTCGCCCGCACTCTCTGTGCGAAAGCCCTGACGTATCCGTCGTCTTTATTGAACAAGTGAAAACCGCCGATCATCGCCAGGATCCTGCGGCCGGGATATGCCTGACTGACCTCACTGATGATATTGTCAGCACCTGCGTGCGAGCAGCTGTTGAAGATGACGATTCCGTTATCCAGTTCAAAAACCAGACTCTGCTCATGACGGAAATCGTCCGGTATGTACCGGAACGCTCCCTGCCTGAGATACATCTTCTCCATCAGTCCGAGTCTGTCCAGATCAGGAGTAGTATGCCCCAGCAGCCGGATACCTTCCTCCGGCACAGTATCTGCTCCGGCCCTGATGATGCGTTCCTTATGGCGCTTCATTATGCCTCGTGGTATACCCGCGTACTTGTAGAACATACCATGTTTATCATAGCAGTTCTCGTCGCAGCCTTCCGCTACATACAGCATAGCGTGATCGTTCTTCTCGAAGAACTTGTCCAGGCCATTGGCGTGATCGTCATGCGCATGTGAGAGCACCGCCAGATCCACACTTTGCAGATCGATCCCCAGATGCTCCGCATTCTCTGCGAACAGGCCACTGAGTCCTGCGTCAAGCAGCACTTTGCGGCCGCCGTATTCTATATAAAACGAGAGTCCCCACTCTCCGCGCAGTCCGCAGCCTCCGGTATTGTCGACAAGGACCGTCGTTTTCAGATATTTCTGTGACATTTCACTTCTCTCAGATCAGATCTTCTCGAATCTGTAATGCTGCTTCACATCCGGGTACTTCGCGCAGTCAACTTCGTTGAGAAACATCTCCAGCGGGCGCGCGAACATCCCGCCATCATCGTAAAGTGCCCGGTACACCATCATCGGTTCTCTCGTCTCTGTGTGCAAAGCGACTCCGATGATCTCGTACGTGTACTTGCCTGTCGCGCGCTCCTCTTCGCTCAGCATCTCACGCTTGAAGTGCTGCACGATATCTCCCGGCTCAAATCTGTTCTCCATCATTATTATATCCTCTGTATCAGCAGTTGCCTGTATATACATACTTCAGCTGTTCTCTCGCCACTTCTGCCAGTCTGTAGACCTGCCGCACGTCCGTCGCCCGCCTGTCCGTCATGTGGAACTGCGGGAAGAAACGCGAAACGTGCAGCGGGATCTCCGTGCCGATCGGTCTGCCGTCAGCGTCCGTCAGGCCGGCCACCCATTTTGTCAGGGCACGCATCTCGTCCTCCGTGTCGTTCTCGCCGGGGACGATCAGTGTCGTGAGTTCAACATGGCAGATCCTGGCTGCACCTGCGATGAATTCCTTCACCATCCGGAAGTCACCTCCCAGCACTTCATTATAATAATGTTCCGTGAAGCCTTTGAGATCGATGTTCATCGCATCGATATAAGGGGCGAGCTCTCCGAGCACTTGCTGAGTTGCCGTTCCGTTCGTCACCAGCACATTCACCATGCCCTGTTCATGCACCAGCCGCGCTGTGTCGCGCACGTATTCATAGCCGATGAGCGGTTCATTGTAGGTAAAAGCCACTCCGACATTCCCTCTGCTGCGGTATGCCGCTGCGATCGCAGCGAGCTCTTCCGGCGGGATGTATTCCGCACGGACCGCCTGCCGCATCGCCTCCTCTGACCAGGAGATCTGATTGTTCTGGCAGAACGGGCAGCGCAGATTGCAGCCGTAGCTCCCTGCCGAAACGATCATCGATCCCGGCATAAACCGCGAGAGCGGCTTCTTCTCGATCGGATCGAGCGCAAGCGAAGTGACCCGGCCGTAATTGGCGGCCGTGACTTCACCGTTCAGGCAGGTCCTGGCTCCACAGAACCCGAGTCCTCCCTCCGGAATATTGCAGTGGCGGAAACAAACTTTGCAAACAGCCATCAGTAGTGCCTTATCACTTCAAATCTCTGCAGTTTATATTTCTCATACGGGTGGATGCCGCCTTTTTTCATGGCAATCTCCACCTGCTGATCTACTGTGTCTACTCCATCCAGGTCCGGCAGCAGCAGTCCGCGCTTGCGTCCGGAAGAAACGATCACACCGTAGCGCTTCACGTCCAGCTCGTCTCTGGACTCAATATCCTCCGGCTCACCCAGCACATCGACGTTGATCTCCAGCCATCCGAGCTCATCCGGCTGGATCGCAGAGAAACGCGGATCGCGAGTCGAAGCGCTGATCGCATTGCCGATGATCTCCTCAGCGACATTGGAACGCGTCGGGGCGATCGTTCCGATGCATCCGCGGAGCTCTCCGTGCTTGTGGATCGAGACGAATGCTCCGGCTTGTGTCTCCAGCATCTCTGCCGGCAGGTCATCCGGAACTCTGAGCACCTCACGGCGGAGAACGTAGGCTTCCACGGCTGCGCGCGCGAGCCTCACATATGCGTCAGAATGCTCCCGCTGAGCGCGCAGAGCTGCCTCCATCTCTGCCATTTTGCGGTCGAGGAAATGTCTTCCGTCATCCTCCCCCTCCGGGTAGAACGTACAGATACCATAACCAACGCCGGTCACATCCTGATGCGACAGCCTTGTCGCACGAACTGCCATGCCATCGAAAGCTCCTGCCATGATCACGAACGATCTGTGCCCGCATTCGGCGGCACGCTCACAGAATGTGTCGCCAAAATCGAACAGTTCGCCGAAATTCGCCTGTCCCATGACGTCCATGATCTTCTCGTCGTACTCCGGGCCTTCCGGAGCGAACCCGTACGGGCCGTAGTCCTGAAGCTTGTGGGAGAGATCTCCGCTGGCGACGATGACAGCGTCACGGCCGGTCCGGTCGACTGCCTCCCTGATGATCATGCCGAGCCTGTAGTGGTCTATGAGCGGCAGACCGGACAGGCCGATCCGGACGATGGAGCCGCCCTCATATTTATTCCTGATGAACCACAGCGGCACCATCGTGCCGTGGTCCAGCTGCTTGTCTCTCTCTCCGAGGGTCCCGGCAGGGAAGTCCTCAGCATCTGCCAGTCTGCAGATCTCTGCAACCAGGCCTTCGTCATACTGTTCATCAAACTTGACTCGCGGCGCGCGGAATCCGGCAAAACTGCCCTGAGCCCCGCGGCCCGGCGAGATGTGAAAGTAGTCCGCGTACATGATCGAATGCGGACTCAGGATAATGATGACGCCGGGCCGCAGCGCCGCGATCTCATCAGCAACGCGCTCATAAGCCCGTATCGTCTCTTCTATCTGTGCTTCACTTCCGCGGCCGACATCCGGCACGATCATCGGCGGGTGAGGCACCATGAATCCCGCTTTAACAGACATTTTCTATTACCTCTTCATCACCTTTCTCGCCACCGCAATACCGATCTTGTACGGCAGCGGCCTCAGATCCGCATCCGCCCGCTTGAGCATCTCCCTGATCTGGATGTGCTGCGGGCAGTGCTTCTCACACTTGCCGCAGCCGATGCACTGCGTTGCGAAAGCCGGATCCTTCTGCAGCCCGACATTTCTTGCATATTCGAACCTGGCACCGGTCTTCTTCCCCTCTATATACATCAGGTTATAGTGGAAGAACGTAGCCGGGATATCTACGCCATTCGGACACGGCATGCAGTATCTGCAGCCGGTACATCCGACCTTCTCCTTCTCCCGGATGATCGAACGCACCCTGGAGATCAGCGCGCGCTCCTTATCACCGAATGATCCAGGTTCCGCATCACTGGCGATCCTTATATTCTCCCTGACCATATCAAGCGAATTCATACCGGACAGGACCACCGTCACACCGCTCTGGTCCCAGAGCCATCTCAGGCCAAGTTCAGCAGCCGAGTAACCCGTGCCGCTCTCGCTGAGCGCGCGGCGGGCGCCCACCGGCAGGTTCACCAGCTTGCCGCCGCGGAGCGGTTCCATTATGACAACAGGGATCCCGCGGGCGGCCGCCGCTTCCACGCCGCGCCTTCCCGCCTGGCTGTTTTCATCCAGATAGTTATACTGGACCTGGCAGAAGTCCCAGTCATACGCATCCAGGATCCGGATGAACATATCCGTATCGCCGTGATACGAGAAACCGATCTGCCGGATGCTGCCTTCGGCTTTGCGCGCGGCGATCCACTCCTCGATCCCGTACGACTGCAGTCTCTCCCACTCCGAGTAATCTGTGAACATGTGCATCAGATAGTAATCCACATGGTCAGTCCGCAGTCTCGAGAGTTCCTCGCGGAACGTCTTGTCGATCGCTTTGGTGGATCTCATCAGATACTGCGGGAGTTTGGTCGCGATATTGACTTTGTCGCGGCATCCGTTCTCTTCGAGGATCCTGCCGAGGCATTCCTCGCTGCCCGGATAAGCGTACGCCGTATCGAAGTAGGTCACGCCATTCTCGACAGCGTACATGATCTCGCTTTCCGCTTTGGCATAGTCGATCTGCGCGCCTTTCCTGGCGAATCGCATGCAGCCGTAGCCCAGCTGTGACAGTTCATTGCCATACTTATCTTTCCTGTATTTCATTTCCTTCCCCCTCTGTACTCTCCGGTCTTACCGTGATCAGCACCCCTATGAAAACGATTATGATCCCTGCGACCTGCCTGAGTGAGATCGGTTCCCCGAGCATCAGGTGCGAGAAGACCGCCACGAACACCGGCTGCGATGCGTAGATGATCGTCGCGTGGCTGGCTGAGCTGAATTTCTCCGCTGAAGTCTGCAGGATGAACCCGAGGGCTCCGCACCCCAGCGCCAGATACAGGAGCTGTCCCCAGCCTGCTCCGCTCACCGGCAGCCGGAAGCTGTCCTCGAGAATGAATGCGAATATAAATCCGTACACCGCTACGAATATCAGCTGGAACGTCCCGAGAACCACCGGATCGTGCTTCTCAGCGTAGCGTTCGGTATACAGCATCTGGAACGCGTAGAAGAACGCGCTGCCGATGCAGACGAGGTCGCCTTTGTTGAGTGTCAGCGTTCCCGACAGGCACATCAGCCCAACGCCCAGCAGTGTGATAAAGATACTCGCCACCTGCCTCCGGCCCGGCGCGACGCGCTCCTGCACCCACACGATCAGCGGTGTGAAGAACGCCACCAGGCTCATCATGAACCCCGCGTTCGAGGCCGTCGTGTATTTGCAGCCGACGACCATGCACAGGTACGATACGAACAGGAATGTTCCCAGCGCCCATGCGTGCAGTGTTGTCTCACGGTCCACGGAGCGGTACCGCTTATGAAACACGCCAAAACAGACCGCAAACGCGATCAGGAACCTCAGTGCCACCATGTTGAATACTTCGAGTTCCGCCAGGATCTGTTTGGAGAAGATGGTCATCGCTCCGAAGATCATCGTGGCAGCCAGCATCATCAAATCGCCGGCAAGTGACCTCTTCATACTATCTGGTCGGCAGTACTTCGAGCCAGTATCCATCCGGATCGGTTATGAAGTAGATCCCCATGTCGTGGTTCTCGAACGCGATGCATCCCATGCTCTCGTGCAGCGCATGCGCAGCATCGAAATCATCGACACGAAACGCCAGATGGAACTCTTCCTCTCCCAGATCATATTTCTGCGGATGCTCCGCCAGCCAGGTCAGCTCGAGCTCGAATTCGCTCTCCTCATTGCCGAGATAGACGATGATGAATGAGCCGTCTTCCGCTGTTTTGCGCCTCTTCTCGGTGATGTCCAGCGCCTTTTCATAGAACGCCAGCGACACATCAAGGTCCGCGACGTTGAAGTTCTCATGGATCATTTTGAATCTCATTTCCCATCCTCCTTATAAAAAGCGCCCCAGCCAGTCAAAATACAGATCGTCGTCCGGATTTTCACCGCCGTACGATTTGACCACTGCTATGATCCAGTCGACAAGATACCAGACCCCGAGTCCGCCCAGCGTGAATAATTTGAGCATGCCAAGCCCTATCTGGCCGCGGGCGAATCTGTCCACGCCATAGATCCCGAGCATGAAGGAGAACAGCCACGTGTAGATGTGCTTGTTGAGTCTCCTTGCCGCCTGTCCGGTCCTGTCCCTGGTCCCGTATCTGTCATACGGATCGTAATACGGCTGGGCATACGTGTCCGTATATGTTTCCTCATAAACCGGTTCCTCGACCACAGGTTCCGGTTCCGGCTGCGGCTCGGTCTCGACCTCCCACTCCATCGAGTCGATATCGACATCGAACTTGGCGACCGTATCACCAGCCGCTCTGTCGACCGCCTCTGCACCGGCCGTAAGCGCTTCCGCAACGGATTTTGCCTTGCGCTCCAGCACTTCCCCTGTGAGTGCCTCATCCGCTGCCTGCGACAGTTCCGCCGCTGCTTCTTCGTACATAGTTTCCGGATTTTTAACTTCTGTCATTTCCTGTACTTCTGCCATTTTTCGTTACCTTTTATCTATATATCCCAGCAATCTACCAGGATGTCTTCTCTATATTCAGTTCGCGCATCGTCCTGTGCCCCAGATCCAGAATACTCTGATCCAGCACAGCGAACACGATATCCATGTCATAGTCTGCGTTCGCATCCTGCCAGTCGCGGCAAGCCTGCAGCGCCTGCTTCCAGGCTCCGTCCTTCGGGTAGCCGAAGATCCCGGCGGATATCAGCGGAAAACCGACCGAATGCGCGCCGTTCTCTTTTGCCCTGTCCAGCGACTCCTTGTAGCAGCTGTACAGATCTTCCGGCTCATTCTTACTGCCGCCCCTCCAGATCGGGCCGACAGCGTGGATAATGTGTTTTGCCTTGAGGCCAAAACCCGGTGTGATCACCGCCCCGCCTGTCGGACAGTGTCCGATCGCACGGCAGGCTGCAGTGAGTTTTGCCGTATCAGCCGCGCGGAAGATCGCTCCGCATACGCCGCTCCCCTGTGCGAGCTGGCTGTTCGCCGCATTGACGATGCAGTCTGTTCCGAGATCGGTGATACCGATCTTCCTGATTTCTATGTTACTCATTCCAGTCCTCCCTCACTTCTTCGTGATCCACAGTATTTCAGGCGGATGATTCTGCTGATTGATCAGGCTTACGAAAGCCGCATGGTATCTGCCCGGATCCAGCGCTTCCGCCCATTCGAGGACGCGCTGCTTCTCTTCTCTTCCTTCATCGTGTCCGTCATACAGCACGACCGTGACGATCCCGCCCGGTCTCACCGTTCTGAGCGCTGCGTCAAGTCCGGCAAGTGTCGTACCGGCCACCGTGGTTATGCTGTGGTCGCCGCCCGGCAGATATCCGAGGTTGAACACGACCGCCGCCGCGCTGTTTGCCGGAATATGGCCGCTCATCTCCGCGAACGACTGCATGACCAGCTTCACATTAGTATACCCGTGCGAATGGAGACGCGCCTCCGTCAGGAGCAAAGCTTTCTTCTGGATATCGAAGGCGAACACATGCCCTTCTTCTCCTACAGCCCGCGCCAGAGCGACGGTGTCCTGTCCGCTCCCGCAGGTCGCATCGACAACGGTGTCACCCGGTTTGATGTATGCCAGGGTGACAGACATCGCCAGTTCAGTTGTTTTCGTTATCAGATTAGTCATTTTGCACAAAATTTCTTACTATCTCCGCGTACATCTCCGGCTCAGCCAGCACCGATGCCGCGTGTCCCGCGCCCGGGATCAGATGCACTTCAGTCCGCCGTTATCCTGCAAGGTATTTCTCTGCGATCTCTGCCGCAGTCCTGCACGCCCGAATACACGGGCGACTCTGATAGTATTCCTCTGTCCTGACTGCCGGCTCGCCCAGGTCTTCGCCCTTCTGCAGTCCGAGCAGCTCGCGGCAGATCAGCGATCCCATGCGCTCTTCGAACTCCATGCACATCTTCTGCATCAGTGCGTAGAGCGCTTTCTTGCCTTCATAGTCTCCGGCGTCAGAATACCCCCGGAGATATCCCGCGAGCAGCGTCATGCCGGAGACCGCGCCGCAAACTTCTCTCATCTTGCCAAAACCCGCGCCAAACGGACTGGCGATCCTTGCCGCCTCTTCTGTTGTCATGCCCGCCGCATCCGCGAATGCCGCGAACACCGACTGGCTGCAGTTATATCCCTGTCTGAATAATTCTTCTGCTCTGTCAGCTCTGCTCATGATCCTTCACTCTCCGATGCTCAGTCCTACAGCAGTATGATCTTTCTCTTGTCCGGATCAGCTGCCTGCCTGTACAGGACGAACTTCCTGCCGATCGCCTGCACGAACTCTGCCCCGAGCTCCTCAGCGATCTCGTTGGCGGTTTCCTTAGGGTCGAGCAAAGCGCCTTCCTGTATCTGCACCTTGACGAGCTCATGTGCCGCCAGATAATCATCGATGGCTGCGATCACTGCCGGCGTGACTTCTTCCTTGCCGATCATGACCGTTGCTTTCAGTTCCTGCGCCATCTTCTTCAGTTCACTTCTCTGTTTTCCTGAAATCATTTCCTTGTCTCCTCCAGTATATTCTCAGAACGGCTGGTGTTCGGAGCTTATTTCTGCACCAGCACTTTGCCGTCTACTATTACATATTTGATTCTCGTATCGCTCACCATCGGATCGCCGTCTGTCAGAACAACGTCCGCGTCCTTGCCCGGTTCCAGACTGCCTACACGGTCCTCCAGACCTATGTGCTCTGCAGGATTGATCGTGATCGCCTGCAGGGCTGCGAACGGATCCATTCCGGCTTTGACCGCCTGTCCGGCATAGAATGCCAGATACTGCTGCGGAGAAGCCGGCGCGTCTGCGATGATCGATACATGCACACCTGCTGCCGCCAGAATGCCCGGCGTCGTCCACGATTTATTCAGCAGTTCGAGTTTGGACGCATTTGTCAGTGTCGGTCCGACAGCGACCGGAACACCTGTCGCAGCGATCTGCTCTGCTATCAGATGGCCTTCCGTGCAGTGTTCGATCGTCACTTTGACGTCGAATTCCTTCGCGATCCTTATCGCTGTCATGATGTCATCAGCTCGGTGCGCGTGCGCTTTGAGTGGGATCTCCCTCTTGAGGACAGGGATCAGCGCCTCCATCTTCATGTCGAATTTTGGCTGTTTGGTGATATCTCCGCCGGCCGCCTCCTTGCGCAGCATATAGTCCCGTGCCTCGAAGAGCATCTGGCGGAGTTTGGCTGCTGTAGTCATCCGGGCGGAATCGCTCTTGTCCCGGTAGCACCTCTTCGGGTTCTCGCCGAAAGCACATTTCATCGCTACCGACTCTTTGATCAGTGCTTCATCGAGTGTTCTGCCGTACATTTTGACTGCACAGAATGTTCCGCCCAGCACGTTCGCTGATCCCGGGCCGGCTGCAACAGTCGTCACGCCGGCCTCCAGAGCCATCGGTATCGCAGCATCCATCGGATTGTAGCTGTCCATTCCGCGGAGCTGAGGACAGAGGATATCGTTCATTTCGTTATAGTCATGAGTCATTCCTGTCGGCCCGCCGTATCCGTCAAGGCCGAGATGGCTATGCGCGTCCACGAAGCCCGGGTACGCGTGTAGTCCCTCAGCGTCGATCACTTCAGCATCATCGCCGGTGACTTTGCCGCCGACAGATACCAGTTTGCCGTCTTCGATCAGGATATCTCCCTGATAAGGTTCTTCATGTATAGCGTCATGTATGATCGCATTTCTGATGATCATTCGATTACCTCCGTACTTTAACGTTCTTCATAATTCTGTATATATCATCCCGTGCCTGCCCCGGTCGGACCGCATCAGTGAGATGTGGTCGACCGTCATCGATACGCCAAAACTCGTCAGTTCTTTCGCCAGTTCTTCTGCCGGCGCATCTTCAAGCCGTCCCTCTGCCCTTCTTATCATAGTTATGTGCGGCGAGAACTTCTTCCTGTCATAAGGGATGTCCGCTTCCGCCAGAGCCCGCCGCAGCCGCTTCGCCACTGACTTCAGAGGCGCGCTGTTTTCGATCCCGACCCACCACAGATCATGGAATGCGCCGATGCCTCTGAGTGATATCTCAAACGGGCTGATCTCGATACTGTCTACGACACTTCTGACATGATCCGGATCACCATATTCGCCGATGAATGCCAGCGTCAAATGCATGTTCTCCGGTACTGTCGCTTTACCACGTATACCATAAGTCATCATGGTATCCTGGATATCCATGACAGCCTCTTTCATTTCATCATTCAGATTGATCGCAATGAACAGTCTCATAACCCCTTGATGATCCTCGCCGTCAGCCCCCAGATGCCATGGCCGTCATACTCAAGATAATCTGTCTCGCCGATACTGCGGTAACCGCCGTAATTTGCCAGATATCCCAGCAGCTCTGCCGGTATCTCTTCGTCGCTCATCTCTGCAAGGCGATAATGGGCCGGCGCATTGTGCGCCAGCCAGTCGAGCGGCAGCAGGAACACTTCTGCGACTTCCTCCTGCGACAGCACGAGATCTTCCGTACTGCCGATACGGAGTTTTGCCGCAACAGGATGGATCTCTCTGCCGTCCCGCATCTTCATCGGCTCGAGTTCTCCGATGATCTCGATCTCATCCTGTCCGAGGCCCAGCTCTTCGCATGTCTCGCGGACCGCAGCTTCAATGATCGATTCGCCGGGTTCGACTCTTCCTCCCGGAAAACATACCTCGCCGGGTTGTCTGACCTGCTGCGATCTGACCTCGAGAAGCAGTGCCTCTCCGGAGCCGGTATCCACCCGCGGGATGAGGACCGCATAGTTTGGCTTATATTCCATGATGATCCGCTCTCTAATACCACTCGAGGTTGTCTGTGATGTACTGATCGACTTCTTCGTCGCTGCCTTTCAGCAGCAGTTCCTCCGGTATGTAGCAGAACATCAGCTCATCGATCAGCTGTGCTTCCCGGGAAACGTACTCTCCTTCCGGGTCTTTCAGTACCGCTTCGAGCGCATCGCTCGAGACACGCACATTCACTTCGTATTGTGTCAGCCTCAGCTCCCTCACAGGGTATCTGACGCCGTCGTGTGTTAAATAATCTATCATTCTATAATCCTGTCTGTGTTGTTATCTCTACAACTCGCGCAAAACGAGCACCGTTATCCCCTGATTATCGCCCGGCGCGATACGCCTGACTTTGGGGTGGTACTTATACTCGTCGATGATCATGTTCTTGAGGCTGGTGCCGCGGTGGTAACCATGGATCAGCCGGATCTGGTAAGTGCCTGCGTCAGCAGTCTTCAGTGCCCTGTCGATTGCCTTGACCGCATCCTCACGGAAGAGGCCGTGCAGGTCGACAGTGATGATCGGGGCAGCCATAGCTCTTCCTATCTGAACTGATTCAGTTCTTCGTTATATTCAAATCCTGCAGCAGCCAGGACGCGTTCGATCGTCTCCCGCTCGACATCATTGTCATCGCAGAACGCCTGCAGCGACGAATAATTGTCGCGCAGCTGCATGTTGATAGTGCTGTACAGGATATTAGGATCGGATGGTAATTTGTTGATCATTTGCTCAGAATTCCTCTATTGGACACATATGTGAAAACAAAATACCTATTCATAGTAATATTAACAAAATACAGCCTTGTCAGAAAGGCTGTATTACTGCGAATTTATTTTCTCTATGATACCGCATCATGCTACATCAGTCTTTTGTAGATATCCAGCATGCTCTCTATCTGGTATTTGAGCAGCCAGGCTGCGTTGTTGTATTCCAATGTGTCTTTGAGCACTTTGAGGAGATCCGGATAATATGTCTCGGTCTCCCGGATCATCCGGTAGATCCTGTCGCGGCTCAGTCCGCCGGCCATAGTCGAGAGATTGTGGCAGCGGTCCATGCATTTTACCAGGACAGCCTTGGGATTTGACTTCATCTCAGCATAGTAGGCACTCATAACAGCCTCGCGGTTCTCATCGTTAGTCGGCGCATGAGTCACCAGCCTGACGATCTCCCTCACTTCGTCATCGACCGGCAGATCCTCCAGCTGATACGGGCAGTCCTCGATGACATCGTGCAGCAGGCAGGCCGCGATCACTGCGTCATCCTTGATGTCCATGGCCAGCGCATGGCACGCGATGTTGTACGGATGATAGATGTATGGAACTGTCGTTCTCTTCCTGTTTACGCCTTTGTGGGCCTCTGTCGCGAAATCGACGGCCTTCAGCGTGTTAGGCATCTTGTAATTGCGGGCGCATGTCTTGATGTAGGTCTTCATGTGCTCCCAGTTGTAGATGGCATCCTTCATCCTGAAGGTGCCAGGCTTGTCCTCGAGGATCGCCGACACCGAGACCCCAATGACTTCTGCCAGCCTGATCAGGTTATCGGTCTCCGGTTTGTACTCGTCGCGTTCCCAGGAAGAGACCGCCTGGAAAGTCACGCCGAGCTTCTCAGCCAGCTGCTCCTGCGTGAGATGTCTCTCCTCCCTGAAAGCTTTGATGTTCTTACCGATACTCATAGCGTCACTCTCCTTTCCTGCATACCTCAGCACTTCCTTACATGCTTATGGTAGCGGATCTCATACAATAATTGTAGCGAGTGCGGGTTGAAGTTACAAGAGCCAACTCAAGCGTGGCTTGAGTCATGTGTGCGCCAGGTTACATGAAAAAAACCGCTGGTCTGCATGACCAGCGGCCAAACTGTCATTCTTTTTCCGATCAAGTCCGCACTACCACTCTTCGTCTTCCGCCGGTTCCGGTCTGACGGCCCGGAACACGCTGATGTTGCTGTTTTCCGCAGCAGCATCGAGGATGACCTCGCAGATATCGCTGTACCAGCTCCTGGGTTCCTCATCCGGCAGCGGGTCCAGCGCGATATTGGTCGGCTCCCACACGTCTGTCAGGCAGTCCATGAGAGCATCGAGGTTGTTCCCGAACCATTCAGGAAATTCCAGCTCCGAGGCTATGTATTCCAGCGTTTTCTTCTTCGAGCGGAAGTCCTGTTCTCTGATTATCAGTATCTTCTCCATCCCGGATCCTCCTAGTACAGCCGCGTAAAAC
Organism: Mogibacterium sp.; assembly: GCA_017434025.1. Classification (GTDB taxonomy): domain Bacteria; phylum Bacillota; class Clostridia; order Peptostreptococcales; family Anaerovoracaceae; genus Crickella. The sequence continues at coordinate 20,122 of JAFRGC010000053.1, forward strand.
TCTTGTAGTGATCCTGCGTGTGATAAACGATCCCGTCCTGTGTGTAGACCAGCCGGCATGTGCCGCGCCGGTCGCCATTGTAGTCGACATCGCACTCCCGGTATTTGCCCTTGGGCAGCAGCTTCTCCCGGTTGCCGAACTTCATGCCGCCGATCATGATCCCGTAATCGGCCGGACACTTGTCGCCCTTCCAGCCGTAATTGTAAGCTTCGTCCTTGGTCACATAGTTAGGCGGCAGTTTGTGATACGTGTGGATGTATTCCGCGACATCCTGAGCCGTGGTGTACTCGCCATCCTCCCGGATCGTTCCGGAGTCCGTGTCGTCGTATTCGATCGACGAGACGCTGCCGGTATCAGGTTCTGCGGCTTCTGATTTCTTATGTCGGCCGCACGAACAGACTGTGAACACCAGTCCGGCAATCAGCATCAGAGTGATCAGTATTCTTATGATCCGTGCAGATCTCTTCATGTCAGGTCTCCCATGCAGCATTGATTACAAGAGAAGTATAGCATAACGGTCTCAGGAAAATAACCGGACAATAGAAAACGGGGGCCAGGCTGAGGATTGTGTTGCCGGGGATATATTTATGAGTTCGCCTGGCCCCCGCAGTTATGGGGATGCCTCTACAAAATGCCTCCCAGGAAGAATATGATCGCGAAGATCGCCAGTATGACAGCTGCGTGTCTGGTAATAGTTCTGATTTCCATAACCTCGTCCTCCATAATCAATTCAGCGATCCCTCAATACATTTCAGTGTGTTTATCTGTTATTAGCGTTGAGTGAAAAACTCACGCTTGACATATTTATCGACTAATTACATATAGTCGCTCTAAGAGAGAAATAACCTGCTTTTCAGAGTGCTTTTCCTCTCCTAAAATGTTATTATTGAGCCACTAAGATGCTTTGTGTATCAT
>JAFRGC010000054.1 GCA_017434025.1 Mogibacterium sp.
ATGTCCGAATACATGGAGAAGCACTCCGTCAGCAGACTGGTAGGAGCGCCTCCGGGGTATGTAGGATACGATGAGGGCGGACAGCTCACAGAAGCAGTACGCCGCAAACCGTACAGCGTCATCCTCTTCGATGAGATCGAGAAAGCTCATCCGGATGTCTTCAACATCCTGCTGCAGCTCCTCGATGACGGAAGACTCACAGATAACCAGGGCAGGACCGTTGATTTCAAGAACACGATCGTCATCATGACATCCAACGTCGGCAGCTCCTATCTGCTCGACAACATGAAAGAAGACGGCAGCATCGATCCGGAAGTCGAAGCCGAAGTAGAAGGACAGCTCAGGAATTACTTCAGACCGGAGTTCCTCAACAGGATCGATGATATCATCACATTCACACCGCTCACCAGAGACCAGATCAAGGGCATCATCAGCCTGCAGTTCGAGGATCTGCGTGAGAGACTCGAAGATAAGGAGATCACGCTGGAAGTCACAGACGCAGCACTCGAGTACATTGCGGGCGAGGCATTCGAGCCGCAGTACGGTGCAAGACCGGTCAAGAGATACCTGTCCAAGCATGTAGAGACTGAGATCGCCGAGGGCATTATCAGAGGCACCATCATCGACGGTGAGAAGCTGACGATCGACTCTGACGGAGACAAGCTGATCTACAGCCAGGAATGATAATAGTGGAATCGTGACTCGCTAACGGGTATAATAGAGGACACCAAGTCAGCGTTGCCGGCAGGCTGCTTCGGGCGGCTGCCTTATAGATGATAAGGGGGGCAGAACTATGAAGAAGATTTTGTCAGCATTACTGATCCTGCTGATCGGCGCAGCTCTTGCTGTCGGCGGGATGTACTACTGGAATTTGAAGAAGCAGCCTCAGGTAGACGCCAAAGGCCTGATGGAGAGACTTGAAGAGTGCTCCGAACTTACAGTAGCCAAGAACTACTACACCGGCATCGTGAGATTCAACGAAGGAACTGTTCCGCTGATCAATAAGAATGGTTTCACAATGAAGTACGAGGCCGTGATCGACGCGGGTTTCGATCTTGAGAAAGTCTCGATCGAAGTCACCGATGATCAGGTCCTCGTGACGGTACCGAATGCGGAGATCCAGTCGATCAATATCGATCCGAACTCGCTGGAGTTCTATGATAACAAAACTTCGCTGTTCAAGACCGACCGCAAGGAAGCGACCAAGAAAGCCCTGCAGGAAGCTCAGAAGGACGCAGAAGAGAATGCGTACAGGAAGGGCTTGCTGGAAGAGGCTGACAAGCGCGCGGAGGTCATCTTCAAGGGCATCCTTGAAGGCGGCGTAGGCAACAGGGAGATCGTCGTGAGACATGAGGGTGACGCAGTTCCGGATGCAGCAGGCGAAGCATCTGAGAGTACCGGAACGGAAGCCGCTGAGGAACCGACGGATACCGCTGCGGGATCGGAAGGTGCAGCTGTGGAACCGGAAGCCGGTGAAGAAGTAGGAACAGAAGAAGCTGAAGGATAGTGCTTCATGAAAGAGAGCGCAGCAGCTAATCTCAGGAGAAGAGACAAATTCAAATATAAGCTCGTAGTAGAGGGCGTCTTTATCGGACTGATAACAGGCGTCCTTGTTTCCGTATTCAGACTTATGCTGACAAATGCTGATGCCCTGAGGGACAGGCTGGTCACATTTGTGAACGGAGGAAGCGGCAGTATCTCAGGTGTGGCAGCTATCGTCATCGGCGTTGTTGTCATGCTGCTGATCACGGCAGCGGTGAGCTGGCTGCTCGGCGCAGAGCCGGATATCGCGGGATCGGGCATCCCGCAGGTGGAAGCGGAGCTCAAAGGCCAGAAGGACATGTGCTGGTGGCGTGTGATCGCTGCCAAAATGGCGGGATGTGCGCTCGCGATAGGAGGCGGACTGGCGCTTGGCCGAGAGGGGCCGAGCATACAGCTCGGCTCGATGGTCGGCAAGGGATTCGCGAGAGCCGGCCATCGCCTGCTCACGGAGGAGCGCCTGCTGATCACATGCGGAGCCGGAGCAGGCCTCTCGGCCGCGTTCGGGGCGCCGCTTGCGGGCGCCATATTCAGCCTCGAAGAGCTGCACCGCAACTTCTCGGCTGAAGTCCTGTTGTCCACGATGGCAGCGAGCGCTGCCAGCGATTTCGTAGCCGCCAATATCTTCGGGCTTACCCCGGTATTCGGGTTCAACGTAGGCCACGGAATACCACTCCGGCATTACTGGGCGGTCGTGATCGTAGGGGTTGCGGTCGGGCTGTTCGGCATCCTGTATAACCGGACGATCGCGTTCATGCAGGACCTTTTTGACAGAGCAGGGAAAGAAGCAGCAAGGCTGGCCGGCAGACTGACCGGCAAGGCAGCATTCAACCTGACCGACAAGCACTTCAATGTTTTTGGCGAGAAGGCTTCAAGGACTGGCAGACTTCTCATCATGTTTGCCGCGGCGTATATGTTCATGTTCGTTTATCCTGAGGTCCTCGGGAGCGGAAGCAGTCTGGTAGGGAAGGTCAGCAGCGGCAGCTTCACACTGTCCGCGCTGGTGATCCTCCTGATCGTCAAATTCCTGTTCTCGACAGCGAGCTTCGGCTCCGGATCACCGGGCGGCATATTCCTGCCGCTGCTGGTGCTGGGAGCAGTGACCGGCGGACTCGTATGCAGGATACTCGGCCTGTTCGGTTTCGGCCAGTATTACATCACAGCACTGGTAGTCGTCGCGATGGCAGGATACTTCTCCGCGATCGTCAGGGCACCGGTCACCGGCGTCATACTCATCACTGAGATGACCGGTGATTTCACATGCCTGCTGCCGCTGGTGCTCAGCTCTCTGGTCGCGTACCTCATTGCGGAATACGCGGGTGTTGAACCGATCTACAACCAGCTGCTGCACCGCAGCAAGAAGAGATCCGTGGAAGGCCGCAGACGCAGCCTGCTGATGCGCGACCGCAAGACGATCATCGAAGCCGATGTCCACACCGGCTCATATATGGACGGAAGGAACGTCAGAGATTTTGGCCTTCCGGTAGGCACACTGATCATTTCGGTAGTGCGTGACGGAGTCGAGATCATACCGGACGGTCATACGATCCTGCGCGGCGGGGACGAACTCGAGATCCTCATGAGAGAAGGCGACATCGACGATGTCGAGTCGATGATCGAGAAGCGCTGCAGGACCGTTGCGGAGTAAACTGCAGCGGCTTTACCGGCAGACTCAGCTGCCGATTATCCGCCTTCAGAGCATCATTTATTGTTTATAAGGAATAATTACATGTCGATACATTTAGTGCTCGTAGAGCCCGAAATACCGCCGAATACAGGCAATATAGCCAGGACTTGTGCTGCGACAGACAGCGTTCTGCATCTCGTCAAGCCACTCGGATTCAGCCTCGATGAGAAGAGTCTGCGCAGAGCAGGACTCGATTACTGGCCATATGTAAGGCTCGAAGTCCACGAGAATCTGGACGAGTTCCTGGCGGAATATGAAGGCAGGAGGATGTGGCTGGCTACCACCAAGGCGGACCAGCTCTATACCGAAGTGTCGTACCAGGACGAGGATATGATCCTGTTCGGACGCGAGACGGCAGGGCTGCCGAGGGAATTCATAGACAGCCGCAGGGAGTGGGCAGTCAGGATCCCTATGAGCGAGAGCACGAGGCTCCGCTCGTTCAATCTGTCCAATTCTGCCAACATCGTTCTGTTCGAAGCGCTGAGACAGCTGGGGTTCCCGGGACTGAAATAGCGATCTGCAGGAAGACCGACACAACAAATAAGACGTACATCCGCGAGGGTGTACGTCTTTTCGAATGCTGTTAAGAACCGATCCTATCCTATGTGCGGTCTGAGACGCTTCGTCAGCAGAACAGCCAGCGCGATCTTGCAGAGATCCGGTATGATATACGGCAGTACACACATGCTCAGCGCCGCAGTCAGTCCGATCGGACCGGACTGCTTTGCGTAGACGGTCATGAACCATGCCGTTCCGAATGCGTAGCAGACCAGCAGGCCGGCAGCCATGGAAGCAGTCAGCACAGGGATGCTGCGTCCCGCCAGTGACTCGATCAGCCACATCAGGAGCGCAGAAAACAGAAAGCCGGTGATATATCCGCCCGTGACACCGAGTATATGTCCAAGGCCGCCGGTAAATCCCGAGAATACAGGCAGACCGATCGCTCCCATCAGCAGGAATACCAGAACGGCAAGTGTCCCGCGCTTGCCGCCAAGCAGCCCGATCGTCAGGAAAACGCCGAAAGTCTGCATCGTGAAAGGAACTGACGCAGGGATGGATATCCACGAACAAACTGCCATGAGAGCAGCGAACAGGCCGATCAGAGCGGTATCTCGGGCGCTGAGTCCGGAATGTACCGCACCTGCAGAAATAGCTTTTTCATTATTACTGTTGCTCACTATGTTATTGTCACTCACAATGATTATCCTCATGTATAACTTATTATCAGACTCTGATGCTGATCTCTCCGCTGTCCAGCATCTCCGTGCTGCCGTCCTCATATCTGACAAGCAGCCGGCATTCGCTGTCCAGGCCGAGCGCCTGTGCCCTCAATTTGACGCCGCGCGGCTTGATGACATCGATCTCGCGTCCTGTGACAAAGCACATCCTGCGGTAATCCTTCATATAACCCGGTTCAGCAGCGGATTCTTCCTCCGGCGTCAGCGATTTCCGGTAGAGCTCGAAGAACCGGCGGATGATCTCGGCAGCCAGCTGGTTGCGGGAGCACTTTGACTCGTCAGGGTCATAGACTGCCCCGGCTATTCCGGCGATCTCTGCAGGAAAACCGTCTTCCGGAGCCACGACGTTCACACCAATGCCTACGACTGCGTAGTCCAGATTGCCTGTCTCGATGTCAAAGGAACCTTCTGTAAGAATGCCGCAGACTTTGCGCCCGTTGACGTAGATATCGTTGACCCATTTGATGCCCGCCTCTTTGCCTGAGACTGCTTCGATCGAATTCGCTACTGCGACAGCAGCCATGGTTGTGAACCGCAGAGCCTGCTTAGCAGAAACGCCTTCCGGTCTCAGCAGGATGCTGAGATAGATACCGGAACCACCAGGGGAATAGAAGGCTCTGCCCCGGCGGCCTTTGCCCTTGCTCTGGGTCGCGGCGACAGCGATATAACCTTCAGATTCTCCGGCACCTGCCTTATCGATGCACACAGTATTGGTCGAACCGACACTGTCAAACACTTCAATGCGCAGATCATCAGCTGATCCCGCAAGACAGCTGCGGATACCTTCTTCAGACAGGACGTCTGCATCTGCAGACAGCATGTAACCTCTGTTCGTAACAGCCTTGATCTCGTATCCGTCGCGGCGGAGCATTCTGACAGCTTTCCATATAGCGGTGCCGGAAACACCGAGCAGGGATGCGATCTCCGCTCCGGATACATATTCTCCTCTGTGCTGTTCGAGCAGCTTGAGCATTTCATTTCTCGTACTCATAGCACACCTCTTCAGAGTTGATTCTGTAAGTGATTATAACCCCGGCATGCCAAATCATCAACCCTCAATATATGCGGCGGTTTATAATCAACTGTCCTTTTTTCGTACATCAGCTACAATCCTATTGATTCATTGCGTACCGCGGTATTATTCTTGGAATAACTAACAGCGGAAAAATATGCCCGCGTTGCATGATTTCATGGAGAAAAGATATGAAAATGCCTGAATTATTAGCTCCTGTAGGGGGCAAGCCTCATCTGATCGCCGCTGTCAATAACGGCGCAGATGCAGTATACATGGGGGGACTGGCGTTCAATGCCAGGATCTTCGCTGACAATTTCAGGGATGACGAACTGCCGGAGGCAGTCGATTTTGCCCACATGCGCGGCGTCAAAGTCTACATGACACTCAATACGCTGCTCAGAGACAGTGAACTGGTCAAAGCGTTCGAGTATGCAAATTACCTGTACAGTATCGGAGTGGACGGACTGATCGTCCAGGATATGGGACTCGCGAGGATGCTTCACAAATATCTGCCTGATTTCCCGCTGCACCTCTCTACGCAGGGGACTCTGTACAACAAACAGGCCGTAGACCTTGCGCGCGAACTCGGATTCTGCAGAGTGGTTCCGGCAAGGGAACTCTCGCTGGAGGAGATCAGAGAAGTAGCAGAAGCAGGAAAGACCGGTACTGAGGACGGATCCGGCCATGTAGATGTCGAGGTATTCGTTCACGGTGCGCTGTGCATGTGCTATTCAGGCCAGTGTCAGATGAGCAGGATGCTCGGCGCGGGAAGGAAAGAGAACGCAGGCAGCAAGATGACCGCAGGGAATACCGGCAGCTGCCGCAGCGGCAACAGAGGTACCTGCGCGCAGCCGTGCAGGCATGCATACACAGATGAAAGCGGACGCACTTATTATGCACTTAGCCCGAAGGATATCTGCCAGATCGAGAATCTGCCGGATCTGATCATGTCTGGCGCTGCGTCATTCAAGATCGAAGGCAGGATGAAAACGCCGGAGTATGTAGCGACCGTGACGAAGATCTACCGGAAGTACATAGACCTCTTTGACCATCTGTGCAGGAGGTACGGACCGGAAGAGGCCAAGGCGAAGTATTCTGTCGATGAAGAAGACATGCTGAGACTCAGACAGATATTCAACAGGGGTAATTTCACCGATGGATATCTGTACGGCAATCCGGGTGAAGAGCTGCTTTCGGGACACAGCCCTAAGAATCAGGGGATCTATGCCGGAAGAGTTGTTGCAGTCATAGACAGCGAGAACAGGGCATCTGAAACGGATGAGAAGCTCGCGGTCAGAGGCGCTCTGCGCCGCGGCAAAGTCCTCGTGTGCGTCGCGCTGGGTCATGACTTCAGGAATGAAGGGCTCAGCATAGAACCGGGCGACGGCCTTGAGTTCAGGGGCGAGGACGAAGATGAGCCTCGCGAAGCGATCGGCAGCGTGACGACTTTCATCAAAGATATAGGCGGCGGAGAAGTGATAGTAGGTGATTTTGCGCGCGGAGTACGCAGAGGCGATCTCGCGTTCAAGGTCACGGACAGGAAGCTCGCTGACGAAGCCCTCAGCGCTCCGGACAGGAAGCTTCCGGTGACGATGGTTTTCACGGCGAGAGAAGGCCAGTACCCATCACTGGCGATGACAGATGTCAGATCGGGATATTCGGTGGAGGTCAATGCCGACCATGTCGTTGAGCGGGCGCGCAAAGTCGCAACAGATGCTGACCGCATCATCGACAGTCTGTCGAGACTCGGAGATACACCTTTTACCGCCGGACTGACAGGCATCGATGTGCAGATCGATGACGACATCATGATGCCGCTCTCACTTGTCAACAGGATGAGAAGGGAGGCTGCGGATCAGCTGCTCTCGGAGCGGGTCGATGGTGTCACACGCAGCAGAGAACCGCTGACAAGAGCTCAGCTGGATGTGATCGAATCCGGTGAAGCGCTTGGCACAGCAGTCCTGGATACGGAAGCATATGCGGAGCGGCTCTCTGCAGGAAGAAGGGCAGGCCGCGGTATCAAACCGGTGCCGCTTGAGGAGTTCATGAAAGGAGACCAGCCGCCGTATGCAGTCCCGTATATCCTGAATGTGTCCAAAGGCGCTCTCGACAGGTATATCGAGGATCATTTCGAAGAGATCGTCAAAGCTGTCCGTAATACGGGAATTCTGATCGGCAATCTCGGGTGGATGAAGCAGTTCCTCGATGCCGGCGTCAAAGTCTACTGCGATTACGGCCTCAACGTATACAATGAGCAGGCTCGCAGGGCATTTGAGGATCTCGGCGCTGAGCTCTACATGCCGTCTCACGAGACCGGCATCTCCGATGAAAGAGGTGTGCCGCTGATGATCACAGAACACCCGGTACAGGCCTCCGTGCTCAAAGACCGTAAAGGCGGCGTACACAAGATCGTGACAGCACCGTCAGGAGACAAGACGTTGATCTATTAATTGGTCAATAGCAAATAATATGCAACTGTGTAATTGACTTATGGTTCCCCTGGGTTATAATCATTATTGATAAACACCAGGGGAGCTTTTTGCTGAGAAATCCTTACAGGGATGACCCTCGAACCTGATGCGGGTAATACCGACGCAGGAAGGTAATAGTTTGGCAGACGTTTCATCGTGCCTTTCTTCAGCAGCTCTCCTTAATTGAATTATTAAGGAGGTTTTTAAATGCAAGTATTCTTTGAATCAACCACAGGTAAGGTGGCAGTAGCAGCTGTCATCATCATTCTTCTCCTGCTCATCTCGATGGGAGGCAAGGAAAAGAAAACTGACATCAGGGCGCTTACGGTCTCTGCACTTATGATCGCGCTTGCGATCGTACTGGGCATGATCAAACTCTTCTCAATGCCTCAGGGCGGATCAGTAACTCTGTTCAGCATCCTTCCGATCGTCGTCTGCGGCTATCTGCTCGGAACACGCCGCGGCATCATGGCAGGATTCTGCGTCGGACTGCTCAATCTGATATTCGGGCCTTATGTCATACATCCGGTCCAGCTCCTTCTGGACTATCCGATCGCGTTCGGTGCTCTGGGACTTTCAGGCATTGCCCGCAACTCGAATAACGGACTGACCAAGGGCTACATCATCGGCATCATCGGCCGCTACATCTGCGCCGTACTGTCCGGGATCATTTTCTTCGGAGAATACGCGCCGGAGAACTTCAACGCGGTGACATGGTCTCTGTGGTACAACTTCACATATCTCGCTGTCGAGGGAGCGATCACACTGGTAGTGATCAACATTCCTGCAGTAAAGAATATGTTCGCGAGATTCCGTTCACAGCTCAGCTGATTATCTGCATGTAACCGAAGCAGGATCTGCGGGTCCTGCTTTTTTCGTACAATTTTCCGGGGCGAAGGCCGAAACTGCATTTCAAACATTCGAAAATTGTGTGCCGGGATAGTGATGCCCGGCTCTGTAAAATCAGCAGACACACAACTGTAAAGGTTGATAATGAATGTGATATAATACAAGTCAGTGATCGTTGCTTTATGAAGATTAGAAATGCGCGTTCGCAGAACAGCACGCTGCGGCCATGCATTATGGGGGAATCTGTAACATGAAAGTCAATGGCGTGAAAGTCAAATTGACGCCTGTCAGCACACTGCATTATATACGGCTCGTGTACCGGTCAGCGCTGCTGATCGCGTTCCTGATCCTGTACATCATGTACAGGTTCCGCGGGGGAGACAGGGTAGAGCATATCATCGAGAGCCGGCCGGCGATCATCATTATCATCTGGGCGGTTTTCACCTTGGAGATGATCATGCGGTTCTTCCCGTTCAAGCTGGAGAGCCCGGGGTGCCAGAAGATGTTTGCCCGCAATTACGCCAAGACCGGATCCACCAGTATCGAGATCCGTGACAACAATGCTGTGATGCTCGTTGCCCTGATATGGATCCTGTTCAACGGAATGTTCGGGGCGATGCACATGCTGGGCTGGCTCGACGACGGGATCATGTTCCTGCTCTGTCTCGTCTATTCTGTATGCGACGTTATCTGCATTCTGTTCTTCTGCCCGTTCCAGACCTGGTTCCTTAAGAACAAATGCTGCAGTACATGCCGCATATACAACTGGGACTATGCGATGATGTTCACTCCGTTGTTCTTCATCAAGAAATACTACACATGGAGCCTGCTGCTGATGTCGCTGGCGCTCATGCTGAGGTGGGAGATCACATTCTACAAGCATCCTGAGAGATTCACAGATTCGACCAATGCTTATCTGAGATGCAGCAACTGCTCGGAGAAACTGTGCACACACAAGAACCAGCTCAAGAAACTGTGGAAGGATATCGCGGAATTCACAGAGAAGCGTATCGCTGATCTGAAGCAATAGACCTGCTGCAGCAGCAGCATACATTGCTGTATGGAAACAATATCAATTGTGGTATAATTACACCGATAACAACCAACGCAAACACTTAGTTCTTACAACAGGGACAGGAGGTAGACAATGGCAACCAGAGAAACAATCGATAAAGTCAAATCCCTTCTTGAAGGACACTGCTACGGACCGCTCAAGGAAGCTGCAGAGAAATGGCTTGCGGTAGCTGACGAGAAGTACGGCGATAAGTTCGACGAGCTCAAGGAGAAAGCCGGCGATGCTTACGAGAAACTCGAAGACTTCGCAGACAAGTATTCAGATGCATCCATCAAAGTAAGCGAGAAGATGGCAGAGGTCAGCGACAAGCTCGGCGATGCTTATGACAAGCTGTCCGAGAAAGCCGGCCCTGCATTTGATAAGCTCGGTGATCTTGCTGATAAGTATTCAGATGCATCCATCAAAGCGGGAGAGAAGATATCGGAAGTCAGCGACAAGCTCGGCGATGCTTATGACAAGCTGGCTGACAAGGCTGCTCCGACCAAGGAAAAGATCCTCGAAGGAGAACTCGTCAAGCAGCTCAAGGAAGGCATCTGTACAGTCGGCGATCTGCTCGACACATTCGGTGACAAAGACGCTGCAGATAAGTTCGGCGAGGAATTTGCCACTAAGATGAAAGAGCATGCCAATGCTCTGAAGGAGAAAGGCGAACAGTTCTGCGACTGCGATGCGTGCAAGAAGGCAAGATCGATCCTCAAGGACTTCGGCGAAGATATCGAAGAGGCGTTCGGAGACAAGAAGGAAGAATAACGATACAAGAAGGAAGAATAACGATCTACATCATTAATACATCAAAAGAGCCGCGTGCGTGAGACGTACGCGGCTTTGTTGTATGCAGATAAGTTGCGGCGGTTCAGAACGTGATGCCGAGGAGGTCTATGAGCAGTCCCCATGCGACACCGGATCCGTACAGTACAGCAATCACTCTGAAGTTCTCCGCCTGGTGTCTGTTGGTCCTGAGGAGAACGAGAACGCCGACGCCTGCTCCTACGAGCAGTCCGGTCATCATCTGACCTGCTGTGAGCAGCCCTTCGAGATACAGCTGTGTTATCACGACGGAAGCGGCACAGTTTGGGATCAGGCCGATGAGACCTGAGAGGAACACTCCGAGGACCGGGATCCCGGTCATGAACGAGGCCATAGCCTGCTTGCCGATAAAACCTACCAGCAGACTGATGACAAGCGAGATGATGAAGATGAAACCGGTGATCTTCAGGGTGTGGACCAGCGCGGAATGCAGGATCCCGCCTTCTTCGTCCTCACAACCGCAGTGCTCCTGTTCACAGAGATCGTGGATGTGCTTATGCGTGCGGAACGTATAATTGATGATCCTTACGGTCATGTCGGCAATGACGCCCGTGATGAGAGCGATGATGAATTTGGCGGCAAGGATCTTGCCGATCGTCTGCGCGCTTACGGACGATGAGATGAAGATCGGGACCATTTCGTCAGAAGTCGACAGGAACACAGCGAGTATCGTGCCGACCGTGATGACACCGCCTGAATACAGGCTGGCTGCCGCTGCAGAGAAGCCGCACTGCGGTATGATACCGACAGCAGAGCCGAGCACCGGTCCGAATTTGCCGATACGCGAAAGCATGGCAACAGACTGTTCCTCAGTCCTGCGCTCCATCCATTCCATCGCGAGATAGGTGATGAAGAGGAAAGGGATCAGTGTCACCGTGTCTTTGATGGTATCCATGATCGCTTCTATAATGATTTCTGTCATATCTGCGTTATTATAATGGAACTCGGGGGATTATACAAGGGAAAAGCAGGGGCAGATATCGAGCAAAAAGCTTTGCACACAGGGGCGATTTATCATAACATAGTGGTAACGAATTTTAGCATAAGAGGCATGATATATGGGCAAAACGACAAGAGTGGTTGCGGCGATCATCCGTGACGGCGGACGGATCTTCGCGACACAGAGAGGATATGGCGACTACAAGGACTGGTGGGAATTTCCGGGAGGCAAGATCGAACCCGGGGAGACACCGGAGGAAGCGCTGCGCCGCGAGATCAGGGAAGAACTCAACACAGAGATCGCGATCGATGGCTATCTCATGACGGTAGAATATGATTACCCTAAGTTCCATCTCATCATGGACTGCTACATGTGCAGTGTGGTGAGCGGTGAACTCGAACTGATAGAACACGAATCGGCAGCCTGGCTCGGCAGGGAAGAGCTCGATACTGTTCAGTGGCTGCCTTCGGATACAGTGATCATCGATAAACTCAAACAGGAAGTACTGGCAGATCAGTAAAACAAGTATTCAGGAAGAGGTAACAGGAATGAACCAGTATGAAAAAGATAACATTGGCAGACTCAGGCCATATCTGGCTGAGTGTACGGTGCTGCTGAAGAAGAACGGCAGATTCCCGCTGGAAGGGCCGTGCAGACTGGCGGCATACGGAAGCGGTGTCAGGTTTACCGTCAAGGGCGGGACAGGTTCCGGTGAAGTGAACTCCAGGTATTTCGTCAACGTGGAAGACGGGCTGAAAGAAGCGGGCTTCGATGTCGTTGGAGGAGAATGGTCTGAAGCGTACGCGCTCTTCGAGGAAGGGGCCAGGAAGGCTTTCTATGCAGACATCAAAGAACGGGCAAGGCGCGAGAAACTCAACCCGATCGCTGCTTCTATGGGTGCTGTGATGAAAGCGCCGGAATGCAGTATCCCTATGGATCTGACCTGTGACGCGGCGATCTACGTAGTGTCCAGGATCTCAGGAGAAGGCAACGACAGGCTGCCTGAGAAAGGCGATTTCAAGCTGACGGACAGCGAGGTCAGGGACATCCTGACGCTGAACTCAGCATACGATAAGTTCATGCTGGTCATCAATGCGGGAGGTCCTGTAGATCTCATGCCTGTCATGGAGGCGGGGAATATCCTCGTGCTGTCCCAGCTCGGCGTCGAGACGGGAAGCGCTCTGGCGGACATCCTGCTCGGCAAGGCATATCCGTCCGGCAAGCTCGCAACGACCTGGTCGATGATCGAGGATTACAGCACCGCAGGTGATTTTGGCCTGAGAGATGATACGTGTTACAGAGAGGGTATCTATGTAGGATACAGATACTTCGATGCTTTCGGCGCGGAGCCGCTGTTCCCGTTTGGCTATGGTCTGGGGTATACGGACTTCGCGGTTGAGACTTGCGAGATCAAGGTCAGCGGCCTCAAGGCATGCGTCAATGTCAAAGTGACAAACACAGGCGGCCACCGCGGCAAAGAAGCCCCGCAGGTATATGTATCCTGTCCGCCGGGCAAGCTAGACAAAGAGAAGAAGAGTCTTGCGGGGTTCGCCAAAACACCGGAACTCGCTCCGGGAGAGACCGCTACAGTCGGCATAGAGGTCGACCTGCGGAACATCGCGAGCTACGATGAGGGCCGTGCCGCATATGTGCTGGAGCGCGGAGACTATATCGTGCTCGTCGGAACGAGCAGTGCTGACGCATCCCCTGCGGCAGTCCTCAGGCTGGCAGAGGACGTGAACGTCAGGCAGGCGCATAACTGGTTTGGCAGCACGGGATTCGAGGATATCCGCAACATAACGGAGCGGAATTACGATACAGAAGGGCTTCCGGTGTACGAACTTGACCCTGGTAAGGAAGAAGAATGCGTCGGGAATGGTGCGAACGATAACATAGATATCGTCAATTCAGACGGCCGCAGAAAATCTGCCATCCGGCACATGAGTCTGGACTATATGACAGACGAAGATCTGGCTTATCTCAACATTGGCGGGTTCGATCCTAAGGTCTCTCTGTCGAGTGTGATCGGCGATTCGTCCAGCAAAGTCGCCGGAGCAGCCGGCGAGACGACCAAACTGCTGGAAGGTATGGGATTCCCGTCGATCGTCATGGCTGACGGACCGGCAGGAGTGAGGATCTCGCGGAAGTACTACGAGGACAAGGATGGCAAGCACACCATTGGATCGCCGCTGCCTGAGAGCATGGCGGAGATGCTTCCGGCGCCGGTCAAGATGGTTCTTGGCAGAGAGAAGGTCAAGAAGGGTGTCGAAGTCCATGAGCAGTTCTGCACTGCGATACCGATCGCGACTGCTGTAGCCCAGAGCTTCAATACAGAATTTGCGGAGGTGTGCGGAGATATCGTAGCGTCCGAGATGGAGATCTACGGGATCGATCTGTGGCTGGCTCCGGCTCTCAATATCCACAGAAGTGTTCTGTGCGGGCGTAACTTCGAGTACTACTCCGAGGATCCGCTGGTCAGCGGCAAGTTCGCTGCTGCTATCACGAGGGGCGTCCAGAAGCATCACGGGTGCGGAGTGACGATCAAGCATTTTGCCGCCAACAATCAGGAGACGAACCGTTACGCCAGCAACAGTGTCATCAGCGAGAGGGCGCTCAGAGAGATCTACCTGAGGGGCTTTGAGATCTGCGTGAGAGAGTCTGATCCGATGGCTGTCATGACCTCCTACAATCTGCTCAACGGGGAGCACACTTCGGAGAGCAGAGCGCTGACGACAGAGGTGCTTTACAAAGAGTTCGGATTTGACGGACTCGTCATGACTGACTGGGTGATCGGGGGAGATCTGCTGCTCGCGAAAGGCTCGAAGTACGGCACGCCGGATCCTGCCAAAGTCGCAGCGGCAGGATGCAGCTGCTTCATGCCTGGCCGCAAGAACGACCACAAGCAGATGCTCGACGGACTCAGGCAGGGCACTGTGACTGCCGAACAGCTCAAGTGGAATGCCGGCAGACTCATCAGAGTTCTGGAGAGGTTAGGAAAATAAGACAACAGAAAACGAGCATATTGCCGGTATAGCGAATTGCATGCGGAGGTATGCTCGTTTTGATTGTGGTTTGTTATTTCTCTTTCGGTACGAAATAGCGGTGATAGTTGCGGATGCTCCTGAGATCGGCTTTGGCGTTGATCAGCATCCGTTTTACATTGCGGTCATGTGCTTTGGCGAAAGTCCCTCCGCACTTGCCCTGGCGGATCAGCCTGATCGCGTGGTCACGCTGCTCCCGGTTCTCGATATACCTGTAGATGACCGGCAGAGGAACGTCTGCCCACAGGCATTCATTGTACGACCGGACTGTCTGGGCAGGTGTGTGATAAACGACATCATCGACAACGCAGCGGGCGAGGTTGTGGCCTGCCAAAGTGACATAGTAGCTGCTCCTGCCCATGCGCGGATTGAAGTCGAAGACTTTGAAGATGCCGTCACGGCTGTCGTACTTGAGATCGAGATTGAAGTATCCAAGATACGGGATGGACTCCAGGAGTTTCTCGACCGTGTCGTAGACTCTGTCATCGCCGCCTGTGAGGATCACGTTGTAGTTGCCGATCGCCATCGGATAGTAATCTTCGAGCAGAGGATGCCCCATCGAGAGGAGAGCGACCGTACCGTCAGACCTCTTATATCCGTTGACGACTCGCATGTTATCGTCACTTCCAGGGATGAACTCCTGGATGATCATCGTGCCGGAATAACCCGCGCCGTAAGTGCTGTTGACTGCAGCGATCAGGTCTTCGCGGTCCTGCAGGATGAAGGCTTTCTTCTGGCCTTCGAACGGGTGAGCGTAATAATCATCGGCATCATCCGGTTTGAGGACGACAGGGAAGTCGAATGGAAGTTCAGGCAGCCGGGTGTCTTTGATCAGGATCGTTCCCGGATACGGGATGCCGGACTGCTCGCAGTACTGGTAAAGCCTGACTTTGGAATTGACGGCATCTACGGATTCGTAGTCCGGGCACACCGGAGTGTACACGGGATCCAGGCGGTCCTTGACACTCGCCAGGATGCGCGTGTAATTGTCGCCGCACGATATGAGCACAGCTTTGGTACCGTAGTACTTCGGTGCTTCTTCGTTGAGGATGCGCACGAAGTTCTCCGGATCGCCAAAATCTTTATTGCATATGACATTGACGAATTTGGAGTTCGACGACTGCGGCAGCGGGATGCGTCCGTAGGCGACACTGGTGATGCCATACGCCTCGTAGAACGAGCGTGCCATATTATATACGTTAGTCTCCGTTCCGAGGAGGATCGGGATGAAATCTGCTTTGTTCATTTCTGCTGCGTTTGCTGATGGTTGTACGGACCCGTGCGAACTGCCGTCCAGGACCGTTTTGACGATAGCGGATATCTGCTGCGCGGCATCAGTCTCCTGTCCGGTCGGCAGCAGCAGGATACCCTTGGCGATGCGCGATGCGGCAGGGCAGTCGCGGACAGCCTGCTCCAGTGAATAACGTTCAGGATCGGTGACTCCCGGGAACAGAAGAGGTCTGCCCCAGGTGCTGCTGTAGTATCCTGCATCGGCAAGAGCCTGAACTGCGCGCTCGGCTGTCTCCTGCGATCCTGTGATCAGAGGGAACCAGAGCAGCGGACGGATCGTCGATACTGCCGCAGGGATCATCTCAGGCTGATCACTGAATTCATTGAGATAGCAGGCGACTGCCGTCTGTCTGCGCGCTTCATTGCTGTTGATACCGTCCAGAGCAGCAAGCACGCGGCGGATGACTTCATCGCCCGGCACCGAAGGTTCGAGCAGAATATCTCCTGCGAGCTCCGCGGACGAAACCGCAGGGATGAACCTGCGTCTCGCGGTCCAGTGATCGCGGAGAGGTCTGCGGATCTTAGCCGGCAGGTGATTGAGGATCCGGATGCGGGTGATGTACTGAGGGACCGATCTGCTGACCCTGCGGTCTGCAGCCGGAAGACCGGCAAGATGCGCTCTGATCCGATCTCCCAGAACGGTATCTGCCATATCCGGATCGATCCACACCGCAGCGCCGAACGATGTACGGAGCATCTTCTCGACGCCGAAAGAGTGTACGGAAATGTCACACAGCGGCTTGCCGGCCTCGTCTCTGGCCATTCGGCCCGCGCAGTGAGCGCAGTCCTCGACCAGCAGAATGCCGGATCCGTTTCCGGATGCTCCGGACTTAGCGGAGGTGGTGCCCCGGACGATGTCTCGGATCTCTCTGACCCTGTTATCATCCCATATACCGTAAGTATGCTGGAGTATGACAGCCCGGGTGTCACCGGCGATCGCTGCCTTCAGTGCAGCAGGGTCCAGTGACAGGTCATGATCACTGATGTCACAGTACAGCGGCTTCATGCCGGCTGCCAGGATCGATTCCGGAACCGTGGAACAGGTGAACGGCTGCGCGATGATGCTGCCATCGCCGTTCCTGCTGCGGATCTCCTCGAAGACGACCTGCATCGCTTCGCGCGCACGGAACGTCAGGAACCAGTCCTCCGGTTCAGTCTTGGTCCTGCGCGCTATGAAATCTCTGAGAGCCTTGCCGTTGGCAGGCTCGTTAAGTCTTATATCACTCATACGAATACCCTGGATATGAATAATTTGGGTGCGTTCAGCCCCTGAATGTGAAGGGCCGGTTCGCCAGATATCAGATATATAATATCAAACGGCAACCGGCTTTACAATCTGACGGGCAGTTTGACGGAGCTGCCTTGAGGTGGTATTTTTTTATCAGAAAGTATAGATGAATGAGGAGTGAATAATGAGTTACAGGATATTCGTGATCAATCCGGGTTCGACATCGACCAAACTCGCGTATTTCGAGGATGAGGAGAAACTTTTTGAGGAAAACGTTTTTCATGACGCGCCATATCTTGCCAGCCTCGGTCCGGTGATCGCCCAGCTCGATTACAGACTGGAACTGATCAGACAGTTCATTGTGGAAAACGATATCGACCTTAACGGCATCGATGCATTCGTCGGCAGGGGAGGATCGAACATGACTTGTCAGGGGGGTGTCTATGAACTCAATGACAAACTGCTCGAAGACAATCTCAACAAAGTGACAGGCGTTGATCACCCGGCCAATCTCGGACTTCCTCTGGCACGTGAACTGCAGAAGGAATACGGCGGCAGGGTGTTCATGGTCGACAGTCCGAAGACGGATGAGTTCTGCGACTTGGCGAGGATCACCGGAGTCCCTGGGATCTACAGGACGTCCAGCACCCATGCGCTGAATCTCAAAGGGACCGTTAGGATGCACTGCCGGAAGAATGGGGTAAGGTACGAAGACGGCAACTATATCGTATGCCATATCGATGGAGGCATGACGATCTCCGCTCACGAGCACGGCAGGATGATCGACGCCACCAACAACGCTGCCGGTGAAGGACCGTTCACGCCGACGAGGACCGGTGCTCTGCCTGTGAGCTCAGTGATCGACTATTATTTCGACAATGCTCATAAGAGCAAGATCGGTATTGCGGATACTGATTTCGGGAGTCTGGAGGAGTCAGTTAGAGCTGCAAGGGAGATCCTGACCAGGAACGCAGGATTCACAGGACATTTCGGAACATCAAATTCCGATACAGTCCATGAGATGGTAAGGAATGGCGATCCGAGAGCGGTACGTGTATGGAACGCCATGATATATAACATATGTAAAGCAATAGGAGAGATGGCCACAGTTCTGTGCGGCAAGGTCGACGGGATAGTCTGCGGCGGAGGGCTGCTGCGGTTCGATGATCTGAAGCAGCAGATCCGCGAGCGGTGCGAGTGGATCGCGCCGGTGGCCTTCTACCCGGGCGAGGTCGAGCACGAGGCCATGGCCGCCGGCGCCCTCCGCGTACTGAGAGGCGAAGAAGCACCTCTA
The DNA here is from genome assembly GCA_017434025.1 of Mogibacterium sp. Lineage (GTDB taxonomy): Bacteria > Bacillota > Clostridia > Peptostreptococcales > Anaerovoracaceae > Crickella. Next base: position 18,475 of record JAFRGC010000054.1, read on the forward strand.
GTATACACAGGGGAGCCGGTATTCAAAGGCTTTGATGACTGATCTTCAGCCTGTTTCACTTACTTTGCACTGCGTGCTGCGAGTTCTGCAACGATACGGTCGTATTCGTTCTCGTCGAGCATGTAGTGCTTTTTGTATAGCAGATATGTGCCGATCATCATGACGAACGGGATAAGGCACATCACGATCAGCAGACCGTGGCTCTGCGTGCTGGTCACGGAAGAGATGACACTGTCGATCTGAACGAGCTTCTCAGCCTCAGTGATCGTTCCCATGTTGGCAGCCTGCTCAAATGTCGAGATCTGGTTGGTGGTATTGGTAACACCGAAGATCAGGTAAGTGACCGTAGTCAGCAGGACGCAGAGAGCGCCGCCGAATTTCGTGAAGAAAGGCCTGATCGAAGCGATGATCGCTTCATCTCTGGTACCGTTCTTGTATTCGTTATACTCGACCGTGTTGATGATCGAGAGCATCATGATGACGTAGTAGCAGTTCATTCCGAGCTGCGCCAGCATGTAGCCGACCGTTGTGATCCAGAACGAAGTCATATTCGTCGGCATGAAGAGTCCGGCGATCAGCATGATCAGGAAACCGGCTGTCAGTATGAGACCAAATCCCTTCATCAGCGTCTTCCTGTTCCACTTCGACGAGAGCCACGGATACGCGATCAGCAGTATTCCGGAAGCGGAGAGGCCGATGGTCGAAAACAGGGAGTAGAGACCACCTCTGTAACCGTATGTGAAATAGATATATGTTGAACCGATCCCTCCGACGATCAGATCAGCTCCGATCTGATGCAGCAGGAAGATCAGACACATCCACGACAGCTGATCGTTGTTAGCGATCGTAGAAATGATCTTCTTAAAGCTGACCGGAGGAGGTGTGGTGTTCATGTACGAGCGGTCCTCCGTGACACCGAAGATCGTGAACATCAGGAAGAGTGGCGCGAGAATACAGAATGCCAGAGCAACTACACCGTAAGCAGTCTGAGCATTGCCGCCGATCGCTCCGGAACCGGTCGTCAGCATCGGTATGAAAAGTCCCGCGAGTCCTCCGCCGACACCTGCTGCCAGATTGGTCATCGCTGTCAGTTTGTCACGGACACTGCCGCTCTTGCTGAGCGCCGGGATCATGCCCCAGTAAGCAATATCATGCATGGTGTAGGTGATGCTGTACAGGAAATAGATGATCCCGAAGAACCATATGAATGACCATCCTTCGAGCCTGACGTTGAACGCCAGATAAACCACTACGGAAGTGCTGAGGATGCCGATCAGGAGCCAGGGTTTGTACTTGCCCCACTTGGTGCGGGTCCGCTCGATGATGTTGCCCATGAGAGGGTCATTGAGCGCATCGAATACACGCGCTCCGATCATGATGCCTGTGATCGCCATGAGCTGAGCAGGGGTCAGCTGATGCGTGAAAAGCACGTACAGCAGCAGATAGTTAGTGAAGAGATTGTAGATCATATCTCTTCCGAATGTTCCGAGAGGGAACATGAACAGGTTGCGTCTGGCCTGTTCAGGTGTGATCGTGGTGTTCTCGTTCATTTCGTCCGGTCCCTTTTCTCTGTTGAGATATAGATTATATCAGTTCAAGAAAATCTGTATTCGTCCAGTCTTTGTCCTTCCAGATGCGCCGAAGTTCTCTGTACTGGCTGCGCTGCTCTTCGTCATATTCGCCCATGTTGTCAGACATCAGGAACAAGCTTCCGTACTGTGCGCATGCATGTGCGTGCGTGAGTTTAACCTCATCTGACAGCTGGACGTTGTCTTTCCTGAGGAAGAAGACATCCGCGTCGTTGAGGAACGCCCGCCCGTCGAGCTGCCTTCTGTAATAGATGTCTCCGAGCGCGTTTCTCGTGGAAGGAGCTTCCCGGATCTGTCTCATAACAGGCGCGCCCTCCCAGTCGAGGGCCGTATCGCATCCGATGCGGCAGTAGTCCACTACGCCAAAAGCCGGGCCGAGCGGTACACCGCATCCGAGGATCAGCCCGTCACCGCACCATTCTCTCAGATAGCGCATCGCTCTGCACATCCTGCCACCGCGGCTCTCTCCCATATATGGACCTCTGACGGTCGGCCAAGGCGCAGCTCCGTACAGGAAGTCAAGCTTGACCAGGTCAAAACCCCAATCATTGAAGATCCTGTCAAAAATTCCGCTGAGATGATCGCGTAGCCCCGGACTGTCGATATCCAGTCCGTAGAAACCGCCCCAGTTAAAACCTGCATACCATGGCTTGCCGCCGTGGCGCAGGACCCAGTCAGGGTGGTTCCTGACGAGATCAGAACTGATTGCGGCAGAGAACGGCGCGAGCCATAGTCCTGCCAGATAACCTCTGTCGTGTATATCCTCAACGGATGCTCTCATGCCGCGCGGGAATTTATCCGGATGCGCTTCCCAGTCACCGACATTCTTCTGCCAGCCGTCATCGATCTGGAAGAGATCGCCGGGCTGGAGCATTGTCGAGCAGCCTTCGAGGTCTGCGGTGATGGTCTCATCTGTGATCTTATCGAACCTGTTATACCAGCTGCTGTATCCGGCCAGCGGCGCAGCAGGGCGGCACTTGATACCGGATGCTTCGAACCAAGCATCGAACACCTCATCTTCGGTACCTTCGAGCATGATAATATGGACGTCCGGGTCATACTTACTGGTAAAACCCGCGTCCTTAACGATGCGCAGTGAGCGCATCATCGAATCATAGTAGAAGATCGTATATCCGTTGGTCTCGTCTGTAGAAGCGATAAGTGTGAAGATATCCCCGCTGCGGCGGTACATGTATGTGAACCCGTGGAAACAGCCGGGCTTGCCGGAACGGCCGAGGAAGAAATCATCTCCGTATTTAGAAATGCCCCAAGGCTTGCCGGCAACTCTGAGAAGCGGTCTGAGCGGAGGGACAGTATCAGTAGGCGGCATCTCATGAGAAGTCGTCCATGCCTGGTAACCATTAAAGAAGAGTCTGTCTGAACTCTTACAGCCAAAATCGAGCACGATCTCCGAAATGGAGCGGCTCTTGATCATCGGATCAATATCAATTATTCTCATCGTGACCTCCGATCGGAGCATACAGCAAACTGCTGTTCATACTGATTCAATGATAACACATATCAAACAGCAACTCTAACAGTTTGTGTCCCGGGATATGATCGAAGACTGTATGAGAATAAGTGTAGAGTTATGCCCGCCAATCAGATATAATAATATATTAGTGAATTACTTAACAGAGATAAAATCATAACAGGAGAGTAATGAAGAAAGGCAAATTTGGCGCTTTTATAGCAGTTCTGATCGCGCTGCTGCTGATAGGTATCGCAGGCACGCTGTATTATCTGCAGATGCTCGAATGGCATACAGAAATGTATGCTGCCGGCACCACCAATACTGTTGCGGTATATGGTGAAGACGGTGCCGGCGGGCTCGCGGAAGCCGGCAGGCTCGTAAGAGGCAATCAAGTCAACGCGTATCAGAAGAAGAAGGTAATAGACGGTATCGAGTATGTCCAGGTGCAGACAGATGCGGAACTCATCACAGATGAGGAGTCATCCAAGACATACCGTTTTGAGCTGTATATGAGGACGGACGAGCTCACCGAATCCCCGGATGATGTAGTCAGGGAGAAAGAGCGATATGTACGTACGCCTGTTACCATCTATGCCGAGGCTGAAGGTCCGGCGATCGCTTCGTTTGCGCCGAAAGGCACATGCCTTGCAGTCACCGGCTACGATGAGATGGACGAGATGGGCAATGTCCACAAATACCGTGTGAAGTACGGGGAAGGCGACAATGCCGGTGAAGGTTACGTCTACAGCAAATACCTGGTGACCAGTCAGGAAGCAGCAGACGCGGTCTATAACGAGAATGGCGAAACTGATGCCGCGGCTGAAGACGAGTACGGGTTCGACCTGTACGGCGGCCACGCGAAGAATCTCGACTACTACCCGTACGAGAGACCTGTCATTGAAGGCAATGAGTTCTGCAAGTATGCAAGAGCGATGTACCTCAACGGAGTCGCCGCGGTCAATCCGGATTCCTATATCAATATCATCAAGAAGACCGACTGCAATGCGGTAGTTATGGACATCAAGGACGGCTATCTTGCATATCAGTCAGAAGTTGCCAAAGAGATTTCGCCTACATCGTACAGATCCGCGTATTCGACGGTAGAGACGTACCGCAAAGGTGTTGACAAACTCCGCGAGACCGGAGTGTATCTGATCGGCAGGATCGTAGTGTTCAACGATCCGGAATACGCCAAGGATCATCCGAAAGACTGCATCAAGTACAATGGATCAAGCAGCTGGCCGAGTGCGTATTCCAGGAACGTCTGGGAGTATAACGTAAGACTTGCACAGGAAGCGATCAGAGAATTTGGCTTCAACGAGATCCAGTTCGATTATGTGAGATTCCCTGAAGCGACTTACAATATGTCGAAGTCAGGCAAAGCCAATTTCCGCAATACATACAAAGAAGAGAAGGGGCAGGCGATACAGAATTTCTGCTTCTATGCCGCTGATCAGATCCACGAGGCGGGAGCATATTTCTCTGTAGATGTGTTTGGCGAGAGCGTGTACGGTTACATGACAGCATACGGCCAGTACTGGCCGGCGCTTTCGAATATCGTCGATGCGATCAGTGCGATGCCTTACACAGATCACACCGGAGGAGAAGGCGCCTGGAAGAAACCTTATGACACCATGAAGAACTGGGGCAAGAGAGCGAAGAAGATGCAGGACCGCCTCAGCGATCCGGCCGTCCCGAGAACATGGATCACAGGATACAATACGCCGTATTGGGCACCGACGGAGAACTACAACGAAGCGAAGCTGAAATCGCAGATCAACGGTCTGGAAGAGGCCGGACTGAGAGGAGGCTTCATTCCGTGGAATGCGCTGTCAGATGTCGACAAATACAACCAGTATAAAGGCATCTGGAACGAGAAGAACTGACGTCATATCAATAACAGACATGATAAAACCCCGCATCATTCGATGCGGGGTTTTTGATCTGTGTCGGTATGTACCGTAGATGACTAGATCGTCATTGCTACATCCCAAGCGCTCCAGATGACTTCTCTCAGAGCTCCCCACTTGACGCATGTTCCGCATCTGTGGAGGTGCTTGTTCTTGACGGATGCGAACTGGTCGTTAGGAACGAATCCGATACCGTTGACTACGCAGTCGCACTCTTCTTTCCAGACATCACCGGTCTCAACGTTCTTGATCATGCAGTAGCCGTCACCGATCTCTGTGACTGTGCTGCGCAGATGTACAGGAACGCCCTTGAACGGAAGAGCCTCTCTCAGGAACGAGGAGTTAGCAAGGCATGTTCCAGGAGCTGTGATCAGGTCGTCCATGAACTCGACGACTACAGGCTTCTTGCCTGCCAGTACAGCGTCGTATGCAGCTTCGCAGGATGAGAGTCCGCCGCCGAGGAATACGATCTTCTTGTACTTGTCCTTGTTCTCTCCGATGAGCAGGTCTGTGAATGTGATCGTCTTGTCGAATCCCTTGATCGGCAGAGCCTTAGGGAATGTTCCGACAGATACGATAACATCATCGTATGACTTGAGCAGAGAATTGATATCCTTGATCTCGTAATTGAGTCTTACGTCGATATCCCACTTCTTGAGCTCTCTCTCGTACCACTTCATGAGCTGCTTGTCAGCATCCTTGAAGGACATTGCGGCTGCAGTATTGTAGAGACCGAACATCTTGTCGCTCTTCTCGAATACTACAGGCTTGTGGCCTCTCTTCTTGAGAACGAGAGCTGCCTCGAGTCCGCCGAATCCTGCTCCGACAATAGCGACCTTCTTAGGATTGCTGGTCGGAACGATCTTATACTTGTTGTGCTGCATCGTTGACGGTGTCAGAGCGCAGCGGGCAAGCTGCAGGGAGTCGAACAGAGGCTGTGTATTAGCAGTGTGTTTGGACTTAGCGAAGTTGAAGCAAGCATTGTGGCATCTGATGCAAGGCTTGATCTCTTCGTCGCGGCCTTCTCTGAGCTTGGTTACCCAGTCAGGGTCTACGAGGTTCTGACGGGCAATACCGAGAGCGTCGATCTTGCCTGCCTTGATCTGCTCAGCAGCGAACTTGATATCCATCTTGCCGGCGCAGACGACTGGCTTGTCAGTGAAGTTCTTGATATGTGCAACATCTTCGAAGTTGCAGTTATCCGGCATGTAGACTGGCGGATGTGCCCAGTACCATGCATCGTATGTTCCGTTGTCGCAGTTGAACATGTCATAGCCCATGTCTCCGAGGTACTTGATAGCCTTCTCGGACTCTGCCATGTCACGGCCAAATTCTACGAATTCCTCGCCCGGCTGTGCGCCCTGGAGCCATCCCTTGGTCTTGGAAACTACAGAGTATCTCAGTGCGACAGGGAAGTCATCTCCGCACTCTCTCTTGATAGCCTGAACGATCTCAACAGGGAATCTGAATCTGTTCTCGAAGGAACCGCCATACTGGTCAGTTCTGTAGTTCATGTTGGCAAGTGTGAACTGGTCGAGCAGATATCCTTCGTGAACGGCGTGGATCTCAACACCGTCTACGCCTGCGTCTTTGCACAGCTTAGCTGTCTTAGCGAAAGCTTCAACCATCTCGTGGATCTCTTCGATCGTCATCATTCTGGACTTGATCTCAGGATACCATCTGTTAGGGGTCTCACCTGCAGAAGCGCAGCAGTATTCGATATCTACGAATGGCTTGGAGATAGCGCCGAATGCTTTGTTCTGCAGCATTTTGACGAACATATCATTGATAGCCATCGAACGTCCGAATCCGCCTGCAAGCTGAATGAACAGCTTGGAACCAGTCTTGTGGAATTCCGGCATCCATTCTGCGAGGTCCTTGAACATCTTCTTGTTCTGATACAGCCATCTGCGGCCCATTGTATCTCTGACGCACTGCATGCCCGGAAGTACCAGACCTACACCGTCCTGAGCACGGCCGAGGATGTGGTGTGCTGCTTCCTTGTCGAAGTGGCAAGGCTCGAGCCATCCGAACAGAGAAGTTCCTCCCATGGAAGTCTGCACGATCCTGTTCGGGATCTCTACATTGCCGATCTTCCAAGGCGTGAATAGAGGTTCGTATTCTTTTTTCATCCTTCTTATCCTCCTGGAATTCATTAGCTGATCGTCCGTATGGAGCGCATACTGCGACAATCATAATAGATACTGAATATATTGTATAAAATACGAAAAATATAGTCAATTATCTGCGGTGCACAACGATAGTTTTTTTGACAAAAAGTACGATTTTATTTACCATGCGGTAAGCTGATAGTTGCCGTCTGGTTTGCCGAAAAGGCACTCGAACCTGGCCTATACCCAAAAGCCGTTCAATAAGTTATAATATATAGAATACACTGAATAACCGGATACAGCTGGGGATCGGAGGGCGTTATGGATCACGGGTTTGTAATCAGAGATTTCGTTGATGAGCGGAAGTATCACAATACTGCAATCTTGATCTATCTCAAGGCAGTGAATGAGGTGATGGGCAATATCAACGTTAGAATAGGTAATTCACTCAACCAGGGGTATTTCACATATACGGATGTCCATCTGACTCCGACAGATATCAATAAGATCAGGCGAAGGATGGAATCGCTGATCGCGAAGGATATTGAAATAGTCGCAGAACATCCAACGATGCAGAGAGCGATGGACAAGTGGGCATCCCTGGGGTTCAAAGAGAAAGCCCGGCTGCTGATCGGACAGGACCCGGATGATACCATCGAGATCGCGAATCTGGACGGATACCGGAACTGCATGTACACCAAAGTCCTGCCGTCAACCGGTTATGTTGACCTCTTTGAACTCAGACCGTACAGGCAAGGCATGCTCCTGAGACTGCCGAATGCGCTTCACGGTCATAAGATCCCGGCATACAGGGATGATGATAAACTGTACGATGCATTTGCTGAGAGCAAGAGAATGCGCAAAGCCACAGGTGTCGACTACCTCGCGGATCTGAACGAGCTGATCAGAGCAGGCAGAACAGATGAAGTGATCGCTGCCAGTGAATGGCACCAGTCGAAACAGCTGAAAGAGTTTGCCGAGCAGATCGTGGAGCAAGGCAAGAAGATCGTACTCATCGCAGGACCGTCATCAAGCGGTAAGACGACGACTGCCAAGAGGATCTGCGAAGAGATCAGCAAGATGACATGCGAGCCACTGTATCTGGGAACAGATGACTATTTTGTTGAACGCAAGGATTCTCCGATCGGGCCTGACGGCAAGCCGGACTTCGAAGGCCTGGCATGTCTCGACCTCGAACTGTTCAACAGACAGATGGAAGATCTGCTGGCGGGAAAGGAAGTCGACTTACCGGAGTTCGATTTTCTCACCGGAGAGAAGAAGTTCGGTCACAGGATAACTAGTCTCAAGCCGGGACAGATCGTAGTGATCGAAGGTATCCACAGCTTGAATGATGTTCTGACTGCCCACATTCCTGCTGAGCACAAGTTCAAGATATACATCAGTCCGCTTACGCAGATGGGCGTGGACAGGCACAACCGACTCTCGACTGCTGACGCAAGGCTGTTGAGACGAATGGTCAGAGATAATCAGTTCAGAGGGTACAATGCAGAGGCGACACTGGATGCGTGGCCTAAGGTCAGAGCGGGAGAGAGCGTGAATATCTTCCCGTACAGTTCGTCCGCAGATGTAGTCTTCAATTCGAGCACGGTATACGAGACAAATCTGCTCAGAACCTACGCAGAACCTCTGCTTCGGGCGATCGGTGAGGACAGCCCGGGCTACGCGCAGGCACAGAGGATCCTCGGACTGCTGAAATTCTTTGCCCCGATAGAATCAGCCGATGCAGTGCCTGAGAACTCCATCCTCAGAGAGTTCATCGGCAAATAAAGGCTGCTTCAGACACTATTTCAAGAGAGGTTAACGATTACTATGAAAAACATTTTTCTTGAAGAAAGGGAAATCAGGAAGCCGACAATGGTGCACGCTCTGATCTCTCTGTTAGGACTTGTTGCGGTCATGGTCGTTGGTATCGTGATCATGGGTGCTGACCCGCATATCCCTATGTTCCTCGGCGTTATCATCGCTTCGATCGTGACGATGACACTGGGATACAAATGGTCAGATATCGAGGGAATGATGATCGATGGCATTGCCAAAGCGATGCAGTCGGTCCTGATCCTGGCTATCGTCGGCATGATGATAGGAGCGTGGCTCCTGTCCGGAACGATCCCTACGATGATCTATTATGGCCTCAAATTGCTGTCCCCTAAGATCTTCCTTGTCGCAACTGTGCTGATCTGTTCGATCACATCTCTTGCTACAGGAACATCCTGGGGAACGATGGGAACGATGGGACTTGCGCTCATCGGTATAGGGAGCGGCCTTGGCATGCCGATTGGGCCGACGGCTGGTGCGGTCATCTCCGGCGCGTATTTCGGCGACAAACTGTCGCCACTCTCAGATACGACAAACCTTGCCCCGGCGATGGCGGGGACAGATGTCTTCACACATGTAAAATACATGCTCAAGTCGACACTGCTCGCATATGCGATAGCGATGGTGTTCTTCGGAGTATATGGGTTTGTCCATGTGTCCGGCGGGACTGTCGACAGCTCACAGGCTGAGATCATAATGAACGGGCTGCAGGATGCTTTCAATATCAATCCGCTGCTGCTCCTGCCTCCGGCTATCGTTATTCTGGCGATAGCGCTCAAGATACCTGCGATCCCGGGTATCACGATGGGATTCATCGCTGCTGCGATCATGGCTCCGATCTTCCAGTCAGGAGTCTCTGTCAGCGACATCCTGGATGTTGCACTGAACGGATTCGTATGTGAGACTGACGTAGAGTCCATCAATGATCTGCTGTCGAGCGGCGGACTCCTGAGTATGGCATTCTCTATTCTCATGGTGCTGATCGCGATGATGTACGGCGGTATCATGGAAGGAAGCAGGCAGCTGGAAGTGATCATCAACGCGCTGCTCAAAGTCGTCAAGGGACCTGCTGCACTTATCGGAGCTACTGAACTCACAGCATTCTTCGCGAATGCTATCATGGCAGAACAGTACATCTCTATCCTGATCCCGGGCAGGATGTTCGCGCCTGCATACAGGGAGAAGGGCATTCATCCGAAGTCGCTGTCGAATGCGCTGGAATCTGCAGGAACAGTAACTTCATGTCTGATCCCGTGGAACACCTGCGGAGTATTTATCGCTACGACGCTCAAAATAACGACGTCTGTATATGCGCCATGGGCGGTGTTCAACTACACAATGCCGCTGGTGTGCTTCATCCTGGCATTCTTCGGGGTGACTGCAACTGAGATGACACCGGAAGAGCAGGCGAAAGCAGACGCGGGTGAACTCGTATAGCTGATGTGAAGAGCTTCAGAAGAAAGGATCCGGGAATGGACACCAGGAAAGAATTAAGGAGACTCAATAATAAGCGCGGAGCCGGCGGGATCTTCGTTCTCGTTCTGCTCCTGATCGTTGTGCTTGTGATCGCTTATCTGTTCATCAGGCTCAACTGGAGGCGGTTCAAGGCTGAGGCTGGTTTCGCGTTCACGATAGTAGGAGTCGTGCTTGCTGCTTTGCTGATCATAATACTGATGATATGGATCAGCATCAGGAGGGCAAAGCGGGAGAAGGCCAGAGCAGAGAAAGCCCGTCTGGAAGCGCTGGAGAAGGAAAGACGCGAGAAGGAACGGCTGGAGAGAGAAGCGCTTGCAAGCGCAGACCTTGGGGAGACTGACGTCGAGAAGGGCTATCTTGGAGACGGCAAATTCGAACTGTCCGATATCACAGATGCGGCAGGCGTGATCGGCGATAAGCTCGGCAGCCTGATCAGCAAGGATGACCGGGAGAAATAACTATGAGCAGAAATGTGCTGATTACAGGCGGATCCCGAGGCGTTGGCGCAGAAGCTGTCAGAGCCTTCAGAAGAGCCGGAGACAACGTTGTATTCACCTACCATAAGTCAGAACTGGAAGCAGATGAGATCAGGCAGGAGACCGGAGCTGTCCCTGTGCGCTGCGATATGAAATTCAGCAATTCAGTGAAGATCGCAGTGGACAAAGCCCTCAGCGTGCTGGGTACGGTCGATGTGCTCATATGCGCTGCCTCGATCAACGATCTCAGTGACGTCACCGATATCGATGAGACGAGATGGGAGGAGGTCATAGATACTAACCTGAACGGCGTTTTCTTCAGCATCAAGTACGTACTTCCGGTGATGATCAGCCGCAGGAGTGGTAATATCATGGCGCTTTCGCCTGAGTGGGGTGAAGTGGAGCAGGACTGCGGGACTGCGGTTGCAGCGTCAAGGGCAGGTGTCCGCGGACTGATGCAGTCGCTTACCGGTGAAGTCACTAAATATGGTATCGGAGTAAAATGCATCACAGCGTCCGATATTGCTGAAATCGTTGGAAAATCAACGCTTTGAGGGTTTGATTAGAAACTATATATAGAACCGGATGACCCGGCAGACACAACATATAGTGTCTGCCGGTTTTTTTTTATTGTCTCGGGTCCTCAGGTGGGGATTAAGTGAAAAAAGTGGGGGATCAAAGCCGGAAAACGGCTTATTTTGTTTGAAAAGGGGTGGGAAGTGGTGTAAAATGGAGGTACCTTCAGCAGAAGGTATCTTTTCGTATATTCCAAGACAGGTGAGGCTGCAGATGTTCACAGGTACATATCAGAACTCAATAGACAGCAAGAACCGCATGATCATCCCGTCAAGGTACAGGGATCAGCTCGGCGGACACTGCATGCTGACCAGGGGTTTTGACCGCTGCCTGTACATCTATGCGATGGACGATTACGAGATCCTCGTAAACAAGATCAGGAAACTGCCTCAGTCTGACAGGGATGTACGTAAATTCATCAGAGAGTTCTTCTCCAACACAGAAGAGTGCCATCTTGACGCACAGGGAAGGATCCTGATACCGCAGCACCTCAGAGACTACGCGGGTATCAGCAAGAATCTCGTGACCAAGGGCGCTTTGGACAAGATAGAGATCTGGAGCACAGAGGTCCTCGCGGATCCTGAAGGCGAGAACATGATGGACAATGAAGAGTTCGTCAGGAAACTCGACATGTACGATCTCTAAGGCGGGTGACAGATATGGAATTCCAGCACGTACCCGTTCTGTTCGATGAGGTGATGGAGTCCCTCAATATACAACCGGACGGCATATACGTCGACGGTACCGTCGGAGGCGGAGGACACTCATCAGGTATCTGCAGCAGACTGTCAGCGAAGGGGACGCTGATAGCAGTGGACAGGGACACCGCAGCACTCGAGGCAGCGTCAGCAAGACTTGCAGACTATGAGTGCACCAGGAAATTTATCCACGCGAACTACAGCGATACAGAAGCGATCGCTGAGGCTGCAGGGAGCAAGGTCAACGGAATACTCCTGGACCTGGGAGTATCTTCCTTCCAGCTCGACAATGCCGAACGCGGATTCTCATACATGCACGATGCGCCGATGGACATGCGCATGAATGAGGATGACGTTTTGACAGCATACGACGTAGTGAACGGCTACAGCGAGAAGGAACTGACGAGGATCATCCGGGAATACGGAGAAGAGAAGTGGGCAACGCGGATCGCGCAGTTCATCGTAAACGCGAGAGCCGCATCTCCGATCAGATCCACAGGAGAACTCACAGAGATCATCAAAGCGGCAATTCCTGCCAAGGCAAGGAGGACCGGCCCGCATCCGGCCAAGAGGACATTCCAGGCGATCAGGATCGAAGTCAATGACGAACTGGGACACCTGAGAGAGGCCGTTGAGAAACTGCCGGATCTGCTGAACAGCGGCGGAAGAATAGCAATCATAACATTCCACTCACTAGAGGACAGGATCGTCAAGACAGAGTTCGAGAGGAGACTCAACCCTTGCACTTGTCCCAAAGAATTCCCGGTATGTGTCTGCGGCAAGGTCGCGGACGTAAGAAAGGTAACGAGGAAACCTCTGATACCGTCCGAAGAAGAGATCGGGAACAATCCAAGAGCCAGGAGCGCGAAGCTCAGGGTGCTGGAGAAGATATAGAACACACCAGAACACACTAGAATCGCCAGGGGATGCACAGATGACAACGACAGCAAGCACAACTACACAGCTCGACAGGATCCCTGTTGCAGAGACTGTAGAGAGATTAAATGCCAGAAGCAATTTCCATACGATGTCGAGGAGAGCGACCAGAGACGTGGCGCGTCTGCTCGTAGTGATGATCACGGCAGTATTCGTGCTGGTAGGCATGAGCGCATATGCAGCCAGCCTGCAGCACGCTAACAACGTACTCATCAAAGAGAACGAATATCTGCAGGCCGAGATCGACTCACTCAACAGCCAGATAGTAGAGGAGACCAAGGTCACCAGAGTAGAGAATCTGGCTACGAAGGAGTATGGAATGGTATATCCTACCAAGGATAACTGCATAGTTATCGCAGAGGGGACTGAGACCGGCGACAATCTGGCTGCGTTCATAAGGAGTGAAGCATACAATTAGTGCACAAACAGTCAGCTTACCCCTAGCCACTGATCCGATTCCCGGATCGGTGGCTTTTTTCACCTAAAAGACTTGTACTAAATGGGGTGTAGATGTTTACCGACTGACACAAGATGTAGTATAATATTTCAGAATGTCAAAGAAGAAAGATAAACAGAACAACAGAAAACAGGAACAGGAGCGGTTCGAGTTCGATACCTTCGGTTATGAAGAGTACCGCAAACCGCCAAAACCTGACGCAGCTGACCGTAAGCGCATGCGTCTGCGCGAAGGTAAGGAGAGGATAACATCCGGCAACAGAGCAAGGCTTGTCGGAGGTTTTGCTGTGCTTTTATTGCTCATGTTCGCTTTGATAGGGAGGATGGGCTACTGGCAGATCGTCAGAGCAGATGAGCTCAGAGAGATGGCTGTTCAGATGCAGAAGGTCGATACAGAGATCGAGCCTGTCAGAGGAGCGATCTACGATTCCAAGATGAGCACTCTCGCAGAGACGGTGACCGAATATGAGCTGTATGCGTACAGCCAGTATCTGTACAAGTCTGATGACATCCCTCCTTCAGAGAAGGCATCAACACTCAAGAAGATGGTCGAGATCACGGGCGTCGACTCAGAGACGCTTCTTCAGAGACTCACTGCAGACGAGAACCTCGTCCTCGTTGCGGAAGGCCTTACCAGAGAGCAGATCGAGAGAGCGCAGAAAGTCTGGGGCAACAATATCAGTGTCAAGACCAAAGTCACCAGGTACTATCCTAACGGAGCGTTCGCCGCGCAGATCCTCGGCGGAGTCAACGCGGATAATGTCGGACGTTCCGGACTTGAGTATGAATACAACTCAGTGCTCGCAGGCATGAAGGGCCGTACTGTCAGGACTACCGACCGCGACGGAAATACACTTTCAGGCAGCAAGACGAAATACTACGAGCCTAAGGACGGCGACAGCATAGTCACTACGATCGACTCCGTTATCCAGCATTTCGTCGAAGAGGCACTGGAGACCGGTATGAAGAAGACCGGCGCGGAAGCCATCACATGCATCGTCATGGATCCTAAGACCGGCGATATCCTTGCGATGGCGATGACACCGGAGTATGACCCTAACAAATCCTCTCAGCCATACACGAAGACAGAGAGAGATAAATTCGCGAAGATGACTCAGGAGGAGCAGACAGAATACCTGAGCAGGATGTGGACGGTAAGGGGCGTGAGCAATGTCTACGAGCCTGGTTCTACCTTCAAGCTCATCACAGCTGCATCAGCCCTGGAGTCCAACACTTCCGATGAGAACTCCCGCTATAAGTGCAACGGAGCGATACACGTCGGTAACTATAACCTGAGGTGTCTGGGCGTACACGGGACACAGACGCTCAAGGAAGCCGTAGGTAATTCGTGCAACCCTGGTATGGCAAGAGTCGCGCTGGATATGGGCGCAGATACGTTCTACAGCTACATCGACATGTTCGGCTTCAATGACAAGACCGGTGTCGATCTTCCGGGAGAGGCGAACTCGATCGTCAAGAGCCCGGTCAACATGGGAGATGTAGACCTTGCTACGACGGGATACGGACAGGGCATCGCGGTCACTCCGCTTCAGATACTCAGCGCAGTCAACTGCTTCGGCAATGACGGAGTCCTGATGCAGCCTAAACTCGTCAAGAAGATCGTAGACAGGGACGGCAATACAGTCCGTGAGATCGAGGACAAAGCTGTGAGACAGGTCGTTTCTTCAGAAACTGCTGCCGAGCTGCGTGACATAATGGAATACTACGTCGCGGAAGGCGGCGGAGGAGACAGAGCATACGTACCGGGATTCCGTGTAGGCGGCAAGACAGGTACCGCTGACCTTGTTGAGGGAGGATCTTACAGCAAGAAATCCACCAACACATCCTTCGTAGCGATGGCACCGATGGATGACCCACTGATCTCAATGATCGTGATCGTATACAAGCCTACCAAGATCCGGTTCGGTAACCTGACAGCAGGTCCTATCGTCAAGGAGATCATGGAGAAGTCACTGCAGTATCTCGGCGTCGAGCGCATGTATACCAAGGAAGAAGCCAAGGCTGCCAAGAAGGAACTCATCAAAGTTCCTGATGTGACAGGCATGAACAGCAAGAAAGCTAAGAAGCTTCTCAAGAACTACGGTCTCAAATACACTGTGATGCCGGAAGGCAACGGCAGCCAGGAATTTGCAGTCATAGACCAGTACCCTACGGCGGGCACCAAGGTAGAGAAGAACACCACAGTTTACTTATATAGCGAATAGCAGCGAATCAGAGAATCACGGGGAGATATCAGAACAATGTCAATATACAGATACGCTTTACTGGCAGTAATAGGATTTGCGGTATCAATGCTCGTGACAGCTGTGATGATACCGTTCCTCAAGAAGAAACAGTTCGGGCAGTTCATCAGAGAAGACGGTCCTCAGGCACATCTCAGCAAAGCCGGGACCCCTACAATGGGCGGTGTGGCGATCGTTGCCGGAGTCACCGTTTCATTGCTGCTGAGCCTGCTGATCACCGGAGGAGCTTTTCTCGACAAACTGGCGATACTCCTCAGCATGTACGCGTTTGGCTTCATCGGATTCATCGATGACTTCAACAAGATCGCCAAACGCCAGAATGAAGGTCTGACGCCAAAACAGAAACTCGCCCTCCAGCTGCTCTTCGGACTTGCGCTGGCCGTATTCATGATGGTCAGAGAGGGAACGTCGGTATTCATCCCATTCTTCAAAGTCAACGTGGATTTCGGCATTTTCTACATTCCGTTTATCGTGTTTGTAGAGATCGCTATGGCGAATTCGGTGAACTTGACGGACGGACTCGACGGACTGGCCTCAAGCACTTCGGCAATCGTCGCTGCAGCTTTTGCTGTCGTAGGCATGTTCATCATCAACGGAGGCAGCGAGCCGATGGCGGCTGCCGGACAGGCGATCATGGGAGCAACTCTCGGATTCTTCATGTACAACCACTATCCGGCGAGGATCTTCATGGGAGATACCGGCTCGATGGCTCTTGGCGGAGTGCTTTCCGCGACAGCGATCGTAGGACACATGGAATGGCTGCTGCCGATCGCGGGACTGCTGTACGTATGCGAGGCGCTTTCGGTCATCATCCAGGTCACATATTTCAAGAAAACAGGAGGCAAGAGAATATTCCGCATGGCTCCGATCCACCACCACTTCGAACTCGGAGGGTGGCATGAGACCAAAGTCGTCAAAGTATTCTGCCTCTTCACGCTGATATGCTGCATCATCGCAGTCCTGTCAGTGGCATAGATATCAGATATAGGAAAGGTTAATCAGTTATGGATCACATGGAATTCAGGAACAGGCTTTCTGGTATGAGAGTCCTGGTAGTAGGACTGGGCAAATCCGGCAAAGCGGCGCTTGATGTGCTGCTCGATCTCGGAGCCTGCGTGTCGGTGCAGGACTCCGCATCGGAAGACAAGATGGATCCGGCTTTCAGGGAGAAACTCAGAGAAGCCGGTGTCACCACATTCCTCGGATGCAAACCGGAAGACATGACTGCGTATGACATGCTTGTCCTCAGCCCGGGCGTACCGCCTCAGCTGGATTTCATCGAGGCTGCAAGGTGCTCCGGAGCGGAGATCATAGGAGAGCTTGAGCTGGCATACAGACTGACTCCTGCCAGATTCGTGGCGATAACAGGGACCAACGGCAAGACTACGACTACAACGATGGTCGGCGAGATCTTCCGTAAAGCAGGCCGCAATACCTCAGTAGTGGGCAACATCGGAGATCCGGTCGTGACCGCTGCCGAGAATGCAGGAGAGGATGACTGGATGATAACGGAAGTTTCATCGTTCCAGCTGGAGACTACAGTCTGCTTCAAGCCTGTGATATCCGCCATCCTCAATCTCACGCCTGATCATCTGAACAGGCACAAGACAATGGAAGCCTACGGCAATGCCAAGGCGAGAGCGGCCGTCAATCAGGATGAGAACGAGTACCTCGTGATCAATTTTGACGATAAAACAGCGCTTCCACTGGCAGAACAGAGCCGTGCGACAGTGATCCCATTCAGCAGGAAAGAGAAACTGGATGTCGGTGCGTATGTTGACAATACGTCGATTATCGTCAAGGATCTTGCAGGCGCTGAACATTACATCTGCGACACCCATGATCTCAGGATCATCGGCGATCATAACATAGAGAATGCGCTTGCGGCAGCAGCGATAGCGTATTTTGCAGGTATCGATCCGGGCGTCATCGGTTACGCGATCAAAGAGTTCCCGGGCGTAGAGCACAGGATCGAATATTCAGGCAGCCTTGACGGGGTGGATTACTACAATGATTCCAAAGGAACAAATGTAGATGCTGCGGTCATCGCTGTCAAAGCGCTGAGAGACAACATCATCCTGATCGCCGGAGGAGACGGCAAATCCCAGGATTTCACCGAGCTGGCAGCTCACTTCGCAGGTGCTGTCAAAGCGCTCGTCCTCCTCGGCAGAGATGCGCCTCAGATCGAAGAGGCAGCACGCAGACAGGGATTTACAGAAATATACAATTGCAGAGATATGGAAGACTGCGTACATACAGCAGCCAGGATCGCGCAGAAAGGCGACAAAGTGCTGCTTTCACCTGCTTGCGCAAGCTGGGATATGTACGCGAACTTCGAACAGAGAGGAAGACACTTCAAACAGTGCGTCAAAGACATGATCGAGTGACCGGTCGTGAGTGAGAGAACAGATGGCAGAGAAGATGAGCGCCAGGGAGCGCAGAGAACAGAAGAGAGCAATGAGAGAGGCCCGCAGACTGCAGGCGCTTGAGAGCCAGGGAGTCAGAGGAGACATCGCCAGACTCAATCAGCGGATCGCGGGGAATTTTGGAGGCTACGACTATGTAGTCCTCGTCTTTACTATTATGTTTTCGCTGTTCGGCGTAGCGATGGTCTTCAGTGCAGGCTACTATCAGACGATCAATATCACCAATCCTCAGCCACTCTACTATCTGACGAGGCAGCTGTTCTTCGCTGTGACAGGATGGATCCTGATGCTGATCGTCGCGAACATCGACTATCATTTATATATCAAATGGGCTTATGTAGCGCTGGTTGTCAGTATCGGCCTGCTGGTACTCGTACTTCTGATCGGATCCACATCGCAT
This sequence comes from Mogibacterium sp., assembly GCA_017434025.1. Lineage (GTDB taxonomy): Bacteria > Bacillota > Clostridia > Peptostreptococcales > Anaerovoracaceae > Crickella. Next base: position 37,103 of record JAFRGC010000054.1, read on the forward strand.
AACGCGCAGAGATGGATCTCCATCTTCGGGATCAGGATCACACCGAGTGAGCTGTCCAAGCTCTTCATGATCATATTCACTTCATCCTTCCTGGTGAAAAACCCGGAGAACATACGGAGTTTCAAGGGACTTGTGATACTGCTGTTCGTAATGGCAGCGCACTTCCTGCTGATCGTAAGGCAGCCGAACCTGTCGACCGCTATCGTAATCGTGATGCTGATGATCGCCATCATGATCGTAGGCGGACTGAACCTGCTGTTCATGGTACTCCCGCTCGGAGCGGCTGTTGCAGGTTATTTCTACATCGTCACGTTCAAAACCCCGTATCACTGGTATCAGCGTCTGACGAGTTTTATCGATCCGTTCGCTGACAGACAGGGAGACGGATATCAGGTGAGCCAGGGCCTCATCGCGCTTGGCAACGGAGGACTCAAAGGTCTGGGATTCGGCAAGAGCATAGCCAAGAACATGTATCTGCCTGAGCCTCAGAACGACTTCATCCTCGCTATCATAGGAGAAGAACTTGGATACATCGGCTTCCTGTTCCTGATGGCAGCCTATATGTTCCTGATCTTCAGACTCATGATGATAGCCCTCAAAGCGAAAGACAGGCTGGGATTCTACCTGGCGACCGGAGTCGCAGTCATGCTGGCTCTGCAGGTCATAATCAATGTCGCGGTAGTAACATCATCGATGCCGGCTACAGGTATCACACTCCCGTTCATCAGCTACGGAGGCACATCGATGTGGACCTTCATGATGGCCACGGGAATAGCGCTCAATGTGTCCAAACGACAACAGAAGAATGCCCCCGAACTGGCAGGAAAGGCGGCATAGCGATGAGAGTTGTACTTACAGGCGGAGCGACAGGCGGGCACATCTATCCTGCTCTGGCGATCGGTGATGCGTTCAGGGACAGACAGCCCGGCTGTGAAGTCATATATATAGCGAGCGGCGGATCACTCGAGAAACAGATCATTCCTGACAAAGGCTATGAGCTGTATGAGGTCGAATGCAGACCTCTTGACAGAAGGAATATACGCAAGATCGCCGGCACTCTGACCGGGACTCTGAAGGGCAGGCATCAGGCGCTCAGGATCATGAAGAAATTCAGACCTGACGTAGTTGTCAGTACAGGCAGCTATGTCAGTGTTCCTGTCGTGCTTGCGGCACACAGCCTCGGCGCTGCTGTGTATCTGCATGAGCAGAACGGGTTCCCGGGAGTGTCCAACAGATTCCTTTCCAGATTCGCAAAGAAAGTATTCCTGGGATTTGACGGAGCGAGAGAGTTCTTCGACGATCAGAGCAAGCTTGTTTATTCAGGCAACCCGGTGAGGAAGGATTTCTCCGGACGTGACCGCGGTGCTGACCGCGCCTCGCTTGGCATCCCTGAGGAAGATCTGGTGATCATGGTATTCGGCGGGAGCCTCGGATCAGTCACCACCAACGAAGTCGGTGAAGCAGTTGCCAGAGAATACGCCGGAAGACCGGGCTATACCATCATATGGGGCACCGGCAGCATGTACTTTGACGAGATATCCGCGAAGCTCCGGGAAGAAGGTTTTGCGCCGGAGAACGTCCGCATCTCAGCCTTCATCAGGAATATGCCGGAGATGCTTTCGGCGGCAGATATCACGGTGAGCAGGAGCGGAGCGCTGTCGACAGCTGAGACTACAGTAGAGGGCAGAGCAGCGATATTCATCCCGTCGCCGAACGTAACAGCCGACCATCAGTATTACAATGCCAAAGCTGTGGCTGACAAGGGCGGCGCGTTCATCGTCAGAGAGAGCGACAGAACGGCAGATGACGTGATGCGCATCATCCGTGAGCTGGATGCTGACAGAGACCATATAAGAGAGATGGAGGCGGCAAGCAGGAGTGCTGCTCCGGACAATGCCGCAGATATCATATATAACACCATTATGGAGACATACAGGTAGTGGAAGAAGAGAAGACCGTCCGAGTGGACCAGCCGGAAGAAGAGCAGGCACATGAAGAGCAGACGGTAAGCACAGAACCTCAGACAGAGGATGCTGTGCCTGCAGAAGCGACGGATGATGAGCAGGAGCAGTCATCCGTTCTTGAGGTGCCGCAGAATGACGGTGAGCCGGAGCTGAGGATCCGTCAGGCTCCTCCGGTTGACGGCATCGAGTGGACGGGGATCCTCGAACTTCCGCCGGATGCTTCCGAAGATCAGTTCCGGTATGAGGACGTCTACGTTCCGCGCGACCGCAAGAGGACACGGCTTACTCCTCCGGTGAAGAAGACAGAACCGGTGAAACGCCCTGAAGAGGAGAGCGGTACCGAGCCGGACGGGTCCGGAGAGGTTGAGGCTGCAGCAGAGGATACTGCAGAGACTGCTGCTGACAGCACAGAAGAGAAGGCAGCAACAGATAAAACAGTGATCTTCGAGAAACCGGAGAAGACCGAAGATACACCGGCAGAAGGAGCAGCCTCAGAGGATGCAGAGCCGGGAGAGGCTGCAGAATCAGCAGAAGGAGTATCGGACGGTACCGTTCAGTACGGTCTGACCGATGAAGACGTTGCTGACTCCGTGACAGATGGAGCTGATGAGCTCAAGCAGATCAATGAGAAGATCAAACACCGCAAGGCGTGGAAGAAAGAGCGTGTCAGACGTACTCAGGTGCGCAACTGGAGCATTCTGGCTGTAGTCCTGCTCTCGATAGCATTTCTCATACTGTCACTGTCGAACGTTTTCACAGTCGATGCGATCGAGGTCAGGGGCAATTCGCACTTCACTTCGGAAGAGATCATCAACATAGCTCACGCGGTACCGGGCAAGAACCTGATCTATCATCCGGATAAGAAGGAGATCAAGGACTACCTGGAACAGAACCCTTATATAAAGCATGCCGAAGTGAAGCGCAAACTTCCTTCGACGCTCGTGATCGTAGTAGAGGAGAGACAACAGGCGTGTGCGTTCCGTTACGATGATGACTACCTCATCATGGACAAAGACGGAATACTGCTGCGCAAGACACGTACTGAGCCTAAACTCACGATGGTCAAAGGCCTGGTCGTAAGCAGGATCAAGCTGGGAGAAGTCGTAGGTACCGAGGATCCGCAGCTTTTCAAGAGGACCCTTGAGATCGTACAGAACATGTTAACTTCTGACCTGTTCTTCGTCAGGATAGAGATGGGCGAGGATGATGCGGTCAAGGCATATATCTACGACACATTCCTCATCAAGACGACGACGCAGAAGCTCATCGACAACCTCAAGAATGATCATCTGCATCTGGTCATCGAGAGACTTTTCGCTGACGGGATCAGGCGAGGAACGCTCACCGTAGGCGATGACGGATCGATTTCATTCGAACCGGGAATTCAGTGATACATTGCGTACAACACCAAAGTGTTTACAAGTAATTGTGTCAGGTCAAGCAATTAACCCCTAAATATGGTGTTTTTTGACTAAATCATGATGCATTTAGGGTTTTAATATGATAAGATAACTATATATATTTATGAGTTTAACGAGGAGGACTAACTATGGAATTCGTTTCTGACTTTGTATCTGAGCAGGACAGAGCCGCGATCATTAAAGTCATCGGTGTCGGCGGCGGCGGATGCAATGCGATAAACAGGATGGTCGACACAGGCCTTCAGGGGGTGACATTTATCGCTGTCAATACAGATAGACAGGCACTCTCCAAGTGCAAGGCTGAGGTCAAGATACAGCTCGGCGAGAAGGTCGCAGGAGGAAGAGGCGCAGGCGCTAATCCTGAGATCGGCCAGAAGGCTGCCGAGGAGACGATCGATGAGATCATCGGACACATCCAGGACGCAGATATGGTATTCATCACAGCCGGAATGGGCGGCGGCACAGGAACTGGCGCTGCACCGGTGATCGCCAAGGCATCGATGGACTGCGGAGCACTTACTGTTGCTGTAGTAACCAAGCCATTCACATTCGAGGGCAAGAAGCGCTGGAACAGAGCTGCCAAGGGCATCCAGTATCTGAGCAACTTTGTTGACTCACTGGTCATCATCCCTAACGACAGACTGATCGACACCAGCCAGAAGAACACATCGATGCTCGAAGCATTCGCTATGGCAGACGATGTACTGAGGAAGGGTGTTCAGGGCATCTCCGATCTGATCAGCGAGTACGGTCTGGTCAACGTCGACTTTGCCGATGTAAGAACAATCATGGAGGGCAGAGGCGTTGCTCACATGGGCGTTGGCGTAGGTGAAGGCGAGAACAGGATCGAAGAGGCTATCGAGAACGCACTCAACAGCCCGCTGCTCGAGACATCTATCAGCGGAGCGAAGTCTATCCTGCTGTACGTTTCCGGCGGATACGACATGGGAATGCTCGATATCAATACGATCGCTGAGAAGGTCCAGACTGAGGCTGATGCAGACGCGAACATCATCTTCGGAGCTGCGATCAGCGAAGAGATGACCGACAAGATCTCTGTCACGATCATCGCTACAGATTTCAATAATGCTGCGGCACTCGGCGGCGGCATCCTCGAGCCGATCGATTCATCCAGGAATACATTTGTCGGCAAAGAGATCACTACAGATGACGGACTCTCCGGCAAGGAAGTAGATCTTAACGATCTGTTCAGCACCAAGGCTGAGCCAGCTGGCAGCCCTGACTTTGACATCCCTGATTTCCTCAGATAACAGGGAATATAATGGGAACTAGCGATGCTGATCAGGATAGGATCATCTGACAACAGCAGGATCAGGCTGGTCCGGAAACTCCAGACCAGGAAGGGACGCAGTACGGAGCGGAGATTCGTTGCAGAGGGTATCAACCTCGTCAGCGAAGCGCTCAGGAGAGACCTCGATATAGATTTTGTCATGGTTTCTGACGCGTATGACGGCGGGCAGATGCTTGAGGATATGAAGGCATCTGACAGACTGACGGTATGCGAAGTCCCTTCCGCCATGTTTGACCGGCTGACTGATGCCGAGAACGGTGTGGGTATCATTGCGGTGATACATACCCTGCAGTGCGATGCTTCCGTGATCGATGATCTTCCGGAAGACGCTAACGTACTCGTTCTGGACCGGATACAGGATCCGGGCAATCTCGGCACCATGATCAGGACCGCTGTAGCCGCAGGCTACGGCATGATCATCGCGGTAAGAGGAACTGCAGACATATGGTCTGCCAAGGTCCTCAGGTCAACAGCCGGTATGATATTCGATATCCCTTTTGTCTATGTGAGCGGCGCAGAGGAACTCTGCACTATCCTGCGGAAGGCAGGCAAACGCATCACAGTGACAGATCCTGCAGGCGGCAGACCGTATTTTGAAGAGGATCTGAAGCACGGGATCGCACTCGTCATAGGCAATGAGGGTAACGGCATCAGCGACGAAGTCATGTCGATCGCTGACTTGAGAGTGACTCTTCCGATGCACGGAGAAGTCGAATCTCTCAACGCAGCCGTTTCTGCTGCTATACTCATGTATGAATCTGTGAGAAGCTAATATACATAATTAAGGGGAAGACTTATGGAAAAGAACAGAGCTGATGTAGTGATTTGCGGATCCAACTATGTGCTTTCCAGCGACAAGAGCGAAGAGCGCATCAAAGAGATCGCGAAATACGTCGATGATGAACTGAGACGTACGAGTAAGGCACTCAATGTCAATCCTAATTTCAAGGCTGCAGTGCTCACCGCTCTCAACGTTACCGAGAAGCTCATGGACGGAACAGATATGCTCCTCAAGCTCCAGACTGAGAACTATCAGCTGGACAATGATGTCAAGCATTACATAGCTATGTGGGAGCAGACGAAGAAACAAGTCACAGACCTCAAGGAGAAGATGTCCACAGAGGTAGACAGACAGTCCCAGAGCAACGAGGATTACAGGAAACTCCAGGAAAAGCTCGTAGAGATGGAGAATGCATATTTTGATCTGCAGATGGAGAACGTCAATCTCAAGAACGAGCTGAAATCAATCAAGAGAATGAACAGCGAAGATGAATTCTAAGATACTCGGACTCCTCGAATTCAACAAAATACTTGACTTGCTTCAGGAACAGGCAGGCTCTGCGCTTGCCAGAGACAGGATCGCAGAGCTTGTCCCGATGACGAACAAACACCTGGTGCAGGATGCTTTAACGGAAACTACTGAGGCGGTTTCCGTTATTCTATATAAGGGAAGTATACCGGTCGGTGAACCCGGCGATATCAGCAGCATCGTCAGCATGGCAAGGAAGGGAAGATGCCTGAGCATGAGAGAACTTCTCCAGGTCAGGACCAGTCTTAGCGTGACCAGACAGGTCAGGACATTCCTTACCGGAGAGATGCCTGACGGGCTCAAAGTGATACCGGAGATCTGCAGTCTGCTGGAACCGGTTCCCCGTCTTGAGCAGGATATCAACATGTCGATCCTCAGCGAAGATGAGATGGCTGACAATGCTTCGCCGGAGCTCCGCAGGATCAGGCGCGAAATGCGCAACAAGAACGACCTGATCAAGTCGAGACTGCAGAAGATGGTGACCAGCGGTTCTGCCAGAACTCATCTGCAGGACGCGATCGTCACCATGCGTAACGGGCGGTACGTGATACCGGTCAAGAGGGAATACATCAGTCTCTTCCCGGGCATGGTACACGATCAGTCATCGACAGGCGCTACACTTTTCGTTGAGCCTCAGGCAGTCGTCACACTCAACAATGAGCTCAGACAGCTCGAGATGGATGAGCAGGCGGAGATCACGAGGATCCTCGAGCTCTTCACCAGCAGAGTCGCCGAGCATCACCATGCGCTGGACAACAACCAGAGACTGCTCGCGGAGCTCGATTTCATCAATGCCAAGGGCAAACTTTCATGCATGATGGACGGCCGCGAACCGTTCCTCAACGATGATGGCTATATCGATATCCGCAGTGGCAGACATCCTCTGATACCGATGGACAAAGTAGTTCCGATCAATGTGGAACTCGGACGTGACTGGACGACACTGCTGATCACCGGCCCTAACACCGGCGGTAAGACGGTGACGCTCAAGACGATCGGTCTGCTGTGCCTCATGACACAGGCCGGACTTCACATTCCGGCTTACGAGAAGAGCAGCATGCCGATCCTGGAAGAAGTATTCGCGGATATCGGAGATGAGCAGAGTATCGAGCAGAGCCTCAGTACGTTCTCATCTCATATGAAGAATATAATCGGCATCTTCGACGGAGCCGGACCGGGAACGCTGGTCCTGCTCGACGAGCTGGGCGCGGGAACTGACCCGCTCGAAGGTGCGGCACTCGGTATTGCCGAGCTGGAGAAACTCAAAGAGTCCGGTGCTCTCGTTGCCGCTACGACGCACTACACCGAACTCAAGAAATACGCTCTCTCAACACCGGGGGTCGAGAACGCTTCGATGGAATTCAACGTCGAGACTCTGTCGCCGACGTACAAACTCCGAGTCGGTCTGCCGGGCAAATCAAATGCTTTCGAGATCTCCCGCAAACTCGGACTGAACGAGGCGATCATCGACAGAGCGACAGAACTCCTCGGTGAGGAACAGCTCGAATTCGAAGAAGCTGTTTCCAGAGTCGAGGCGGATCAGGCAGAGGCGGAAGAAGCTCTGCGTGAGGCCGGTATCGCGAGAGACGCTGCTGCTAAGAGCCGCGATGAAGCGACCAGAGAACTCGACGCAGCCAGGACAGAGGCAGACAAGATCCTCGAAGACGCAAGGGCACAGGCGAGGAAGATGCTCAGAGACGCGCAGGGGACGATCGATGAGATCTCCGAAGAGCTGAGGAGCATCAGGAAGAGGAAGAGGAACGCGGGATTTGACGAAGGGCACATCGCAGGCGGAGCAGCCGCAGGCAGGAAGGCCCTCAGGCAGGCTGAGAACGAATACAGGCCGCAGGAAGTCAAAGCTCCTAAGACTGTACAGACCGGCAAGACACCGGAGCCTGAGATGATCAAGCTCGGAATGAGAGTCAAATACCTCAAGCTCGATCAGACCGGAGAGGTAGAGTCTCTTCCTGACAGCAAGGGCAATCTCGCGATCAGGCTCGGCGCGATCAAGATGACCGTCAATCTCAGCGACCTCGTGATAGCAGAGTCAGAGAACCCGGGCCACAAGGAGAAGACCAGGACGAAATACGGCAGTATGTCGTTCGGCAAGACCAAGACGATCCGTCCTGAGATCAATCTCATAGGCAAGAATCTCGACGATGCCATAGATGAGATGAGCAAATACATAGATGATGCTTTCCTTGCAGGTCTCAAGACCGTTCATATCATCCACGGCAGAGGAGAGGGGATACTCCGCAGCGGACTGAGGGCAGAACTCAGCAAGAACAAGCACGTGAAATCCTTCAAGTCCGCGCCGTATAATGACGGTGGAGAAGGCTGCACGATAGTGGAACTCAGAGACCGCAAATAGAAAACACCTTAAATACCTGAAATAATTGAATTACATGGTTGTTTGCTATGGCAGACGACTGCGTTTATTTGCTATAATTATTAGTCAGAATAATAACTAACGGAGATCAGACAGGATGTTTATTATCAGCAGATGCCTCCTGGGCTTCAACTGCAAATACAATGGCGGCAATAACCTCAACGAAGACCTCGTTGAATTCTGCAGGACTCACGATTACGTGACAGTCTGTCCGGAGACAGCAGCAGGACTTGAGACACCGAGGCTTCCGGCCGAGATAGTGAGCGTAGAGATCATAGACGACAAGGATGTCTTCAAGGTCGTAAACAAGGACGGCGTGGATGTCAGCGATGTTTTCGATTACGGTGCACGTCTCTCACTTGCTTCGGTGCTGGTAGAGGCAGGCAGCAGGAAGGAACACGCAGGCATTATCGAAGGCGCGATCCTCAAGGCCAACAGCCCTTCGTGCGGCACAGGCGTCGTGTATGACGGGACCTTTACAGGGACGCTTACCAGAGGATTCGGTGTTTTCGCAGACAAACTGATCGACGCCTGCATGGAAGAGAGGGACAACCCGTACATCAGCAGCGAGAACAGAGTGTTTGCGGAAGACTTCAAGATATGCGATGAGAACAACTTCAAGAGAGTTTTCGGCAGCAGATAGATAGAACAGACAGGAAAGAACAGTAGAGAATTTATGGTAGATTTCAAAGATATTATAGCAAATGCAATATATGACGAGGCGCTCGGCCTCAGTCTTGAAGATGTCAGGAATCTCATTGAGATCCCTGCAGATGAGAAGATGGGAGACTATGCGTTCCCTTGTTTCAGACTTGCCAAGACCCTGAGGAAAGCTCCTCAGATGATCGCAGCAGATATCGCCGGCAGGATCGCAGGCAATGAGGCGTTCGACAAAGTCGAGAACGTTAACGCATACGTCAATTTCTTCATTAACAGAGCATTTTTTGCCGGACAGGTCGTTGAGGAAGTCAACGAGGCAGGCGCGGCGTACGGAAGGTCGGAAGAAGGACAGGGCAGGAAAGTCATCGTTGAGTATTCTTCGCCTAACATTGCCAAGCCGTTCCATATCGGACACATCAGGAGCACTGTCATCGGCAATGCGATATACAAACTGTACGACGCAGTTGGGTTTGATGTCGTCAGGATCAACCACCTCGGCGACTACGGAACTCAGTTTGGCAAGATGATCGTTGCCTACAGGAAATGGGGCAGCGAGGAAGAGCTTGCGCATGATCCGATCAAGACCCTCCTCAAGTACTACACGAGATTCCACAAGGAAGCGAAAGAAGATCCTTCGCTCGAAGACGAGGCGAGAGAGACATTCGTCAGACTCGAAGCCGGTGAACCGGAAGAAGTAGCGCTCTGGAAGAAGTTCAGAGAGCTCAGCCTTGCTGAGTTCAACAGAGTATATGATATGCTCGATATTACATTCGACTCCTATGCAGGCGAGAGTTTCTATTCGGACAAGATGCCGAGATTCATTCAGGAGCTCAAGGACAAAGGCCTGCTGATCCAGTCGCAGGGCGCTCAGATCGTCGATCTCGAGCCGTACGGCATGAGCCCGGCGATGATCACCAAGTCGGACGGATCCAGCCTGTACGTCACACGTGATATCGCTGCGGCGGTATACAGGAAAGAGCACTACGACTTCTATAAATGCATTTATGTCGTCGCTTCGCAGCAGAACCTCCACTTCAGACAGTGGAAGAAGGTCCTCGAGCTGATGGGATACGAGTGGGAGAAGGACTGCGTCCACGTTCCGTTCGGACTTGTGAGCCTGTCAGACGGCGACGATATCAAGATGATGTCGACACGTGAGGGCACAGTTGTGTTCCTCGAGGACGTGCTGAATACCGCGGTAGAGAAGACTGCGGAGATAATGAGAGAGAAGAACGCTCAGGGAGTGGATATCGACGCAGTATCGAAGGAAGTCGGTATCGGAGCGGTCATCTTCCAGGAACTCTCCAACAACAGGATCAAGGACTATGTGTTCTCATGGGACAAAGTCCTGAACTTCGACGGAGAGACCGGACCGTACGTACAGTACACTCACGCAAGAGCGTCGAGCGTCCTCCGCAATGCGGCAGAGGACGAACTGGCAGACATCAGAGCCGGCAGATTCGACGCGAGCTATCTGCAGAGCGACAGCGCTTACACACTCGTCAAACTCCTGTACAGAGTGCCTGAAGTCGTTCTCGAAGCAGCTAACAAATATGAGCCGTCGATCCTTACAAGACACCTTGTGGACGTAGCTCAGTCATTCAATAAATTCTATCACGATGAACATATTCTTGTAGAAGACAGAGAAGAGAAGCTGGCCAAGCTCGCGCTCGTGCTTGCTTCCAAGACCGTAATTGCCAACTGCCTCGGACTGCTGGGGATCAAAGCACCGGAAAGGATGTAACAACTATGAAACTGCTGCTGACTACTATCAAGACTGACTGCAAATATACTGACTACGCGATGAGATATCTCTACTCTGTGGTAGCAGATTCTCCGCTCGAAGTGGATATGAAGACTTACGGCAAGTATGAGCTGGATGGCCATATCTACGAAGATATCATGAGAGGGCAGTACAATATCATATACTTCCACTGCAATGCGCTTAACGAGAGACACATCTCCAACGTGATCGAGATGATCAAGAAGGCTGTGCCTAGCACTGCAGTAGTTGTCGGCGGTACTCATGTGTCGTTCGAGACCAGGAACTATATGAAGGCGAATCCTTGGGTCGATTATGTGGTAAGAGGCGAGGGCGAGACCGTACTGTTCAACTTCCTCAAGTCAGTATACGAGTATGAGTTCGATTTCGAGAATATCCCTGGACTCGCTTACAGGAACGACGATCAGGTCATAGTCAACAACTATGACGATTCCGTAGATATGGATGATCTCCCGTTCCCATATGATCTGACTGACGCGGACGATGATGTGATCTACTATGAGAGCATGAGGGGCAATGCGGACAGGACTGCTTATACACCGCACCTGCCGGATGCGAGAGTTAGATCACTCAGCCTCAGCAGAGTCTGCAGAGAGCTCAGATACTTCCTCGTCAAAGAGCCTGAGAGAGTCGTGTTCTTCGACAGAGTGTTCAACTACAACAGCGAGAGAGCGTTCAGGATCTTCGAATACCTCATCGACAATGACAATGGCAAAACCACATTCGAGTTCAACATCAGCGGCGAGAATCTCGACGAGGAGACCGTAAGACTCCTGGGAAAAGCAAGAGAAGGACTCTTCGAGTTCAATATCGATGTTGCCAGCACCAATGCTGAGGTCCTTGCAGCGGTAGGCCGCAAGGAGAACATCTATCAGCTGATGTACAACGTGACCAAACTGCTGCAGAACGGCAAAGTCAAGACCAATATCTCAGTCACTGCCGGTCTGCCGTATGAGACGGAAGTTCTCTTCTCCCGCTCCTTCAACAAAGCATTCGGCCTCGGCGAGGGTTCACCGTTCGCGATCAAGATGCTCAGGCTCGGCAAAGGCACCCAGCTCAGACTGGATGCTGACAAGTACGGATATCTGGCTACCTCAGCATCTCCGTATGATGTCATCGCTACAGACTGCCTGACCGCTCAGGAAATGATCAGGATCAGATCGATCGCAAGAGTTGTCAAAGCATATATCGGCGACGGCGGATTCAAGGCTGCGTTCCCTAGGATCCTCACCGATACAGGGATCAAGCCATATGATCTCTTCGGCAAACTGACCGATCACGTTCATCTGCTTGGCCAGGACAGCAAACTCGGCAAGAAGGAGAACCTCGCAAGGATCCTCTTCGACCTGGCGAAGGAGCTGTATGCTGATTTCGAGGACGATCTCAAGCTCGAGATCCTCAAGGGTGCGCTGCACGCTGATCTCGAGAGCGCAGTATCTGAAGCTGACATCGTGAAATTCGACAGAGATGGATGGGATCTGGTTTGATCCTATCCCGGATAGCAATACAGTAATCATGCTATATAAGGGCACGGGCCGGAGGTCCGTGCTCTTGAACACTTATAAGGAGCTGACTCGTGGAGACAGGCAAGAAAGACAGGATAAGCAGATACCTCATCGAATACAACAAGGAGATGCTCTTCGGAGAGCTCTCTGAAGATTTCCTGCGCGTGATGGGCGCGGGCGGACTTCTGAACGGCGTTCCGGTGCCGGTGAACAGCGGAGAGAACGGACAGATCGCGGTGAAGTCCATCGTCCTAGATATGGCGAGGGTCATCGGAGCGGATCCGGATTTTATCTATGCAGACAAATACCTTGCGTATATCAAAGCTGTCGCAGGGGATCAGGCGGAACCGATGCTGGTGGCCGAAGGCGCGAAGCTCGCGGATGAAGGCAGGTACGAGGAGTCGTGCATGCTGCTGAGAACTGCGCTGGCGGTCCAGCCAAAGTCGCGCGCCGCTCTGTATCTCTACGGCAGAGCTTGTAAAGCGTGCTATGAGGCGGTATCCGAGGCGGAGGCACAGGGCATCTCAACAGGCAAGGGAGAAGAGTACATCGGAGCGTTCAAAGCGGAAGCGATGGATATCTTCGAAGTGCTCACAATGATGCATCCGGAATATGCGATGGGCTACTACTTCCTCGGTTACGCGTATCTCAACCTCGGACTGTACCTCAAGACCAAACTGACGTGGGACGATTTCATGAAGTATTCGTCCAATGCAGAGGATGACGGATCAGGCCTCGATTATAACCAGATGGAGGATCTCAGACATGAGATCTCCGGGATGCTGCTGGATCTCGAGGAACCGGTACAGATCGAGAAGGGATGCAACCAGATCATGGGAGGAGATTTTGTCGGCGGCAGGGATACCCTCGGCAAATTCAAAGAAGGACGTTATGAGAACTGGTGGCCTCTGTGGTATTACCTCGGAGTGGCGGAATCCGCTTTGGGCAACCTTGACGAAGCGATCGCTGATCTCCGCAGAGTCCTGACGCTGTCTCCGAGCAATACCGATGTCATGGACGAACTCGCGCAGGTCTATGAAGCAGCAGGAGATATTGTCAATGCAGCCAAGTACAGGAACAAGATCGAAGTCGTGAAGAAGAACAGCGAACTGGACAGAACGCTTTCGTAGAAATAAACAAGAATTGGACTGTATTTTGTAAATTTGTACATAGAAAACAAAATAATGCCTTAATTGACACCGTAATTTAGTAGTAAGTATTGAAAAACTGTATTTAAAGTGATAAATTGTTTTTGTTAAAAAACTCACATACGAGTTTTTTTGGTGTTTTCTAATTGTTAGGAGGTATTATTATGACTGGTTTATGGATGGGATTAGTTGGCCGTGAGTCGCTGATCGCAGCTGATGACATGTGGGGACTCCTGGTAGTCATGACCATGGGTGTATTCTTCTCCATCTGGCTGGAGCAGAAATATGCATGGGCTTCCAAGGTTTCCGGCGCTATCATCGCTCTGATCATAGCTATGGTACTGGCTAACGTAGGTGTTATCCCTACATCCTGCGTTCTCTACGATGACATCGTATGGGGTGTGATCGTTCCTCTCGGTATCCCTATGCTGCTTCTCCAGTGCAACCTGAAGAAGATCTGGGCTGAGACTGGACGAATGTTCGTTATTTTCCTGATAGGAGCGCTTGGTACCGTGATCGGTGCATATCTCGCTTACTTCCTGCTCAAGGGACCTTATGGCAATGCTCAGGACCTTGCAAGAGTAGCTTCCATGATGACAGGCTCCTACATCGGAGGCGGAGTCAACTTCGCAGCTATGGCATCACAGTATGCTGCAGGTGAAGACGTAACTGCTGCTGCTACAGTAGCTGATAACCTGCTGATGGCTATCTACTTCTTCGTACTGATCTTCTTCGCAGGCAACTCCTGGTTCCGCAAGAACTTCAAGCACCCGCTGATCGATGAGGTCGAGTCCGGCCAGGTAGACCTTGAAGAGGCAAAGACACTTGCTGCTCAGTTCTGGAGCCGTAAGGACATCTCCCTCAAGGATATCGCTATCAACGTTGGATATGCTGCTACAGTAGTATGGGTATCCAGACTGATCGCTGGTCTGTTCAGCGGATTCGAGCCGAATGGAGTTCTCATGAACTTTGTAGTAAGATTCCTCGGATCACAGTACGTATGGATCACAACGATCTCCGTACTCGTTGCTACATTCATGACCAAGACAGTAAAGGAAATGCACGGATCACAGGAGATCGGTACATACTGCATCTACCTGTTCCTCTTCGTAATCGGTGTTCCTGCAAACATCTACACCGTTGTTACCAAGAGCCCGCTCTTCCTCGTACTCACAGCTATCATGGTATTCGTCAACATGATCTTCTGCTTCGGAGCTGCTAAGGTCTTCAAGTTCAACCTTGAGGACGCTATCATCGCTTCCAACGCAAATATCGGCGGACCTACAACAGCCGCAGGTATGGCTATCTCCCAGGGCTGGGTAGACCTTGTCGGACCTGCAATGCTCATCGGTACATTTGGTTACGTAATCGGTAATTATCTCGGAACTGTCGTAGCTGTATCGCTCGGACTGTAACAATCATATTGGTCAATGACAGGCGCTTCGGGACCGTCCCGCGGCGCCTGCCTTGCTTATTTGCAGAAAAACAGGAGTTTTGACATGAAGTGTTTTGACGCTCACAGTGATATCTGGACAGATGTCACGATCAAGAGAATGAAAGGGGAGACCAACGTCTTCCATAACCACCATTTTGAGAGACTCTGCAAGGGCGGAGTAGAAGGTTCGATCCTCGTACTGTGGGTAGATCCTCCACATACCAGAGATTATGGCATCAGGACTCACGAGATCTTCCGCTGCGTGACCGACGAGATCGCAGAGGCTAAGGATTTCAGGATCGTCAAGTCGTACGACGAGATGATTAAGGCGAGAGAAGACGGAGTATTCTATATAATGATCGGTGTCGAAGGCATGGCGTATGCTTCCTATGACCCGACTTTCGCTAAACTCGACGAGTATTACGATTTCGGTGCGAGACACGGAATGCTCACATGGAACGAAGAGAATGGTTTTGGCCACAGCGCGGCATCCGGCAGCACGGAAGGCCTCAGCGATCTCGGCAAGAAGGCTGTCCTTCATATGATCGAGAAGAAGATGATCGTCGACACATCGCACCTCAACGAGGCAGGATTCTGGGATATCGCAAGGATCATGGACGGCCGTCCGTTCATTGCTTCGCATTCTGACTGCAAGAAGTTCAGCGTGCATCCGAGAAACCTCACGGATGATCAGCTGAGAGCGATCAGAGACGCAAACGGCTGTGTCGGACTCAACGCGTGGAACGAATTCCTCGACAACGACCCGATGAAGGGCGACATCAACAGACTCGCTGACCACGCTGAGCACATGATCGATGTCATGGGCATCGACCACGTTGGCTGCGGATTCGACTTCTGCGGATTCCTGGGAGATCCGGATGATCCGGAAGTTTACTCCGGAATGGATGCAGTTACATGGGGACTCGAGGATTCGAGCAAGATCCCGCATCTCTTCGAGATATTCCGTGAGAGAGGCATGAGAGAAGATGAGATCGAGAAGATCGCATTCGGCAACTTCCACAGGATAGTCAAAGAGGTCGTCGGCTAACATAATGCAGGAGGTACCGTGATGGTTGAATACAATAAACCTATTCCTAAGATCGAGTTCCTTTCGAACAAACTGCCGGTTGCAGATCCGTCAGACGAACCGATGGTCTACATGGACGATAAGTTCATCTGCAATTCGTGGTACAATAAGTGGCCAGAAGACAACTTGAAGCCGCTGCCGGGATCCAGCCCGAGCATCATGTGCCGCAAGACGGTATTCGAGATGGTAGAGAAGGCTGAGCAGCTGCTGCCGGAAGGCTACAAATTCTCGATCTACGACGCTTACAGACCGGTTGCAGTCCAGCAGGCTCTGTGGGATTATTACAGGGCTAAGAAGGTCGAGCAGTTCCCTGACGCTACACCTGAAGAGATCGATTATCAGACGATGTTCTGTGTTTCGTTCCCTTCCTACAACATCCTGCTCCCGTCACTCCACAATACCGGTGGCGCCGTTGACCTGACGATCGTCGGTCCGGACGGGCAGGAACTCGATATGGGCAGTGACTTCGACGAGTTCACCGACAGGGCATGGACGACATACTATGAACCGGGCGGAGAAGGCGAAGGAACCAACGACGCTGCAAGAGACAACCGCAGGATGCTGTACAATGTCATGACAGCGGTCGGTTTCACGAACTTCCCTTCGGAATGGTGGCATTTCGATTACGGCGATGAGAAGTGGGGACTTTTCACAGACAACGCTCCGATCTACGGCGGTGTTCTCGATGCAGAGGTAAGAGATACAGTTCCTTACAACAACATGGAGCTCGTAAGAGAGGCAAACGCAAAGCAGCAGGAGATCGTGAAGCAGATCAAGGAACTGCGCGCTGAGTGCAAGGCAATCGACGAGGAAGTAGCAGCAGTTATGAGAGGATAATTATTCAGATGAGATCAAGCAGACACATAATGAAGTGGCTCATAATCACTCTGATCATGGCGATCGGTATCGGGACATTCGGCGCTCTCTATATCAATGGGGAGAAGGACAAGGAACTGAATGAATCCCGCCCGTCGACATATCTGACCAATCAGCGCAAGCACGATATCGACATGAAAGAACTGGCGAAGATCACCGGCGAATATCAGGCTGTAGAGAGCGGCAGTCCGGACAGCAGCGATTATGTTGCGGGATGGTGGCATCTGTTCATCAGTGAAGACTATGATGAACAGGGGCCGTATCTTTCCGTATATGATAACAGTGCAGGTAATCCGGGATTCGAAGGCCGCATCATGTATCTCCAGAACGATATCGTGATCGTTGAGCTGGATCAGGATCTGTTCGAACAGATGCCTGCAGACTGGAAGACAGAAGGGGAAGGCAAGTACGCCATCCTTGACTATGCGCTGACAGCAGACGGGATCAGGCTCGGATACAGGGGCTCAGAGGCAGACTTCGTGAGAGCGTCTGAATAACATTTGAATTAATCCAAACAGTACTGAAACTAATACAATTTGGGGTGTTGACATCAACACCCCAAATCGTCTATAATAATCAAGTCGCAATAAGGCATACGTTGTTCCGAGGTAGCTCAATGGCAGAGCAACCGGCTGTTAACCGGTAGGTTGTGGGTTCGAGCCCCACCCTCGGAGCCATTTGTTAACTTCTTTGCCGGAGTGGTGGAATTGGTAGACACCTGGGACTTAAAATCCTATGAGAAGTGATTCTCGTACCGGTTCGAGTCCGGTCTCCGGTACCACTTCACAACATAATATGATGACGCGGGATAGAGCAGTCGGTAGCTCGTCGGGCTCATAACCCGGAGGTCGGGGGTTCAAGTCCCCCTCCCGCAACCATTTTCAGGGCTCTCGGAGAACATCCGGGAGCTTTTGATTTTACTGTGATTCTTTGGAATTTCAATGTTTTGAGCGATTTTTACAAACCTAGCCGGATATAGGTAAACCTGCCTCAAAAATGCAGATAAGGGGAAAAAACGGGGGACGTCCTTTCCATGTGACCATACGTGAAGTACTACTGAAATCATCTTTGAGGTCGTTGAACATATCGGAGTCCTTGATGTTATAGACAATCGAGAAGACAAGTGAACCAAGGAAGTGAATCTTGTGGCATGGAACGGCGTTAAGCTTAAAATAGATGTGAGAGATTGGAACGAGCGATACGACCGTACAAGGTAGTAACAAAGCGACACCATGTAATATAATGGTGTCGTAGTACATAGCAACAATTCCCGTTTATCGAATTGATTATATGAGCAGAAGTAAATGGTGCTTCAGCAGACTTTTGCAATAGCTGCTACAGGAGGTGTGTGTAATGTATTTTGATGCTCACTCGGATATCTGGTGCGATATAACTCAACAGCTCGAACGCGGCAATACGGATGTTTTCAACAAGAGACATCTGGAGAAATTCCGCAAGGGAGGAATCGAAGGCAGCTTTTTCGTGATCTGGGTAGACCCACCGCATGACGCTGATTATGCCCGTAGGACGCACCAGATCATGGACAGTATAAGAACTGAAATGAAGACCTGTGACTCGATCCGTATCGTCCATAACTATGATGAGATGATGTCTGCTATAGCCGAAGAAAAGATATACGTTTTCATCGGCATTGAGGGCATGGCGTATATCGGAGAGGATATCTACAGATTGGATGAGTATTATGAATTCGGAGCCAGAGAAGCGATGCTGACCTGGAATGAAGAAAACTCACTCGGTGCCGGAGCAAGTTCGGGTGCTGATCATGGACTGACAGATCTTGGCAAAGCTGTTGTCAGGAAGATGCAGGATCTGGGCATGATCCTCGATGTATCCCATCTGAATGAAGCCGGTTTCTGGGATGTAATTGATCTATCATCATCACCGGTCATAGCATCGCACTCGAACGCGTCTGCACTCTGTCCTGTCGGAAGGAACCTGACGGATGATCAGCTTCGTGCGATAGCGTCGACTGGCGGCGTTGTGGGACTCAACGCTTACAATTGCTTTATAAGTTCTGATCCTCGCAAAAGAACGGTCAGAAGGCTGGCTGAACATGCATATCATATGATCGATGTCATGGGAATAGATCATGTCGGACTGGGGTTTGACTTCGTAGATATGTTCGATGATGGCTCAAGCTATGGGGACAATGGAGGTTATACCGAGGGACTTCGCAACTGTACCGAAGTTCCTAACCTGTTTAGCATATTTGACGAGATGGGAATGAGTGTAGCAGATAAAGAAAAACTTGCCAGAGGGAACTTCCACAGAGTTATCAAGCAAGTGCTCAAGTGAGAAATGCAAAAAGGATTTACCATAAAATAGGCGAGAAAGCCCCTATCCTCTGTAGGTAGTGGGATGAATCGCCCGGACCGCAGCTAAGAACAGGATCCCTGCATATGGTTGCGGGATGCTTTTTGTGAAAATCGTCAGAACAGTAATGATCGCCCCGCAGGGTCGCACAAAGCACAAAATGGCTCCTGGTTTGGCGCATTCAGGCGGTTTTCGGCGAAATAATTGCAGGGCTAAACCCCTTGAAAACAATGAGGTTCCGTGATATAATAGAACACATGTTCGGAGATATATCATGGAGCGAAAAAGAGGATATAAGTATCGTGCATATCCAACTAAAGAGCAGAGGGAGTTCTTCTCGAAGAATTTCGGTTGCTGCCGCTTTGTGTATAATCACTACCTTGCAAAAAGAAAAGCAACGTGGGAAGAATGGCATGACACCATGTCATTTAGTGAAACCTCCAGGGATCTTGCAAATGATCTCAAGAAAGAAAAAGAATGGCTGAAAGAAGCAGACAGCAGTGCGCTGCAGCAGAGCCTGAGACATCTGGACAATGCGTATCAGAACTTCTTCAAGAAAAGATCCGGATATCCGAAGTTCAAGAAGAAAAGGTCAGAACAGAGCTACCGTACGATGAATAACAAAGGTAGCATCTGCATAGAAGGCGATCACATAAAACTGCCAAAGGCAGGGAGAGTGAAGATCGTCAACACAAGATCTTTTGAAGGCCGCATCACCAGTGCAACAGTGACGAGGACAGCAAGCGGGAGATACTACATATCACTCCAGGTGGAAGAGGAATATGAGATGCTTCCTAACAAGGGCGGCATGCTGGGTATAGACGCAGGACTGACAGATCTGTGCACAGATTCAAACAGTAATAAGATCATCAATCCTAAGACGCTGACAAAGAATGAGAAGCGTATCCGGAGACTACAGCGGTCACTGTCGCGGAAGGCGAAGGGATCGAAGAACAGAGAGAAGGCAAGGAAAAGACTGGCAAGAGAACACGAGAAGGTGGCGGACATCAGGAACGACTTCCAGCATAAGATCACACATAGACTGGCGAACGATAACCAAGTCGTCTGTATAGAGGATCTGAACGTGAAAGGAATGATGAAAAACCACAGACTTGCAAAGTCGATATCCGATGCATCATGGAGTGAGTTCTTCCGCAAGCTTGAGTACAAGATGGAAGACCACGGAGGGATACTGATCAGGGTGCCGAGGACATATCCGTCGAGCCAGCTATGCAGCTGCTGCGGCAGGCAGAACAGCAAAGTGAAAGACCTGACGATACGCGCATGGACATGTCCTGAATGCGGAGCAGAACATGACCGCGACGTGAATGCCGCGGTCAACATACTAGCCAAAGGCCTTGATATGCTCGCATCCTGAGGCAAAAGATATAAGTTAAAACAAATACCGTGGGTCGCACGGGAATTCAAGCCTGTCGAGAGAATGTGAGACGTTAGCTCCAAGGAGCGAGCGCAGTTCTCGATGAAGCAGGAATCCCCCACTTCAAGTCGCCAGACTAAGTGGAGGGAGCGTTCAAGGAGTCTAAAGTGTAAGTAACAGATTTGTCCTGAGTAACAATTCCATAGTTTGATCATCTGTTATACTCAGTTCCTCCAGAAGATCATCATTCAGTTCAAGCTTCTCTGTTGAGAAAATCATAGAGCCTGCAGAAGGGCATCCGTATGTCTGCGAAATGCTGAGAATCATACCTCTGGTCATATTGCGCATCCAGTAAGGGGATTTGGCAAGAATATACAGTTTATCTTTCATTCCGGAAGCATTCTGCATCTCCATGAATGCGAAAGTATTATCACTCGATATAGTTCCGGTATAGATGAAAAGAGGGTCCGATAAATCGGACTCTTTTCTGTTGTCAACACACATCACCGCATGCCTGGTTCCGGCTTCGTTCGAATTGCCGGTTATTTCCATTACACCATGCAAAGGATCTTTCCATGGAGAGAAAAGATTATAAACATAGAGCCGTTTGTGCCGCATGAAAAAATTGGCATTGTTCTCAGATGCAGTCGAAGCAATATCTGTTCTGAAATCTGTGAGTTGGCTTATTTCCACTCCAAGAGCAACGGCAATGTCAGATAATGTAAGTATGTCGATGCTGACGCTTCCACTCTCGTATTTCCACAGCGTAGATGTGCTTTTGTGAATCATGTATGCAAGTTCCTCGAGAGTGAGATTCTGATGTTTTCTATATAGTTTGATCCTTGATCCAATGTGTTTTAATCGATCCATAGCTAAGCATCTCCTTTGCTCGATTTATGAAAATGGACCCACCAGATTTTTCATAGAAATCGAAATATTATTGAAGTTTTATGGAAACTCACAATTCTGCAGTATTTTTTTTAAATATATAACAAAGATTTCTCGCTGTCTTTTCATACAATGAAAAAAATCCAATAGCTTTTTTTCTCCAGGCGAGATTGCAATGATTATTAATCTATTTAGTTAAATGAGAAAATATATTATCAAGATGTTTTGCTCTATACACCAAGGATCTGGGGGCTGTCAATGGGAATAGAAATATCTGATCCGTCGGGCGAATCAGATGACGATGCAACGTTCAAAATCCTGTACCGCTGTTATGAGCTTGGCCTTATAGTAATTTCTTTCGCGGGCAATGTGCTTAGAATACAGCCGCCGCTGAATATTGAGACAGAACTATTAGAGGAGGGGTTCCGTATCATAAATCAGGCGATGTACGACTTTGAGGCCGGTGCCATTACCGATGACGTTCTCGGGTATAAAGCGGGATGGTAAATAATAAATATAGGTAGTTTTATGGAAAAGGAGGAAGAATCATGTTAAGCAATTTCTTTATGAATGCTCTGGGGCGTGAATCACTGATTGCTCCAGATGACCACTGGGCACTTATGATGGTAATGTGCCTGGCCGTAGCTATTTCAATCTATCTTGAACAGAAATATGCATGGGCGTCCAAAGTATCAGGCGCTGTACTTGCGCTGATCTTCGCTTTGTTCCTCTCGAACTTCAGTATCATTCCGATATCGTGTACGCTGTATGACGATATCATCTGGGGCTTTGCGGTACCGATGGCTATCCCGCTCCTGTTGCTGCAGTGCAATATGAAGAAGATCTGGCGCGAGACCGGAAGAATGATGGTAATATTCTTAATTGGTGCGGTCGGAACCTGCGTAGGTGTCTTCATCGCTTACTTCCTGCTTCGCGGCGCAGTTTCTGGACTTGAAGGAGCAGCTGTACTTGAGACAGGCGGATACATCGGCGGCGGCGTTAACTTCGCAGCTCTGGCAGCTCAGTACGAAGTACCGGGTGAAATGATCGGTGCAGTCACTGTTTCGGATAACCTGCTGATGACACTTTACTTCTTTGTACTTCTCTGGTGCGCAGGCTCAAGATTCTTCCGCAGCCATTTCACGCACCCGAATATCGATGCTGTAGAGGCAGCAGGAACAGATGATTCCAAGACGCAGGCTGCTCAGTACTGGTCAAGAAAAGATATTTCTCTCAAGGATATTGCCATCAACGTTGCGCTGGCAGTAACTATCGTTTTCTTATCGCAGAGAGTAGCCGGTCTCCTCGGCGGAGCTATTCCGACGGGAAATATCCTTACGCAGATACTTAACGCATTCTTCGGCAGCCAGTATGTATGGATCACAACTTTCTCAATGCTCGTATCCACATTCGGAGATAAGCAGATAGCCAAACTCAATGGTTCACAGGAAGTCGCTACCTTCCTTATATATCTGTTCTTCTTCGTAATCGGCGTTCCGGCATCGATCTTCGCTATCATTACAAAAGCACCGCTGCTGCTTGTATTCAGTGGTATCATTGTAATCATAAACATGCTCTTCTGCTTCTGCGGAGCGAAGCTGTTCAAGTTCGATCTGGAGGATGCTATCATCGCCTCCAACGCGAACATCGGTGGACCGACGACTGCTGCCGGTATGGCTATCGCACAGGGCTGGACTGAGCTGGTCGGACCTGCGATGCTCACAGGAACATTCGGATATGTAATTGGTACATACCTTGGTATCATAGTCGGAACATTGCTTGGTATGTAAAAGAATAAGTGAAATAAGGAGGCTTGCTATGGTTGATTTTAACAAACCGATACCTAAGACGGACTTTCCATTCGGGCTTATCATAGTCAGCAATCCTTCAATAGATCCATTCGTAGAACTTAATGATGAATTTGACTGTGACTCAGCATATTACCACTGGGCGGAGGAAGACGGCATGGCCGTCCCGGGAAGCAGCCCGATCATCGTGGCGAGGAAGACTGTCAAAGAAATGCTGCGCAAAGCAGAGGATCTGCTTCCGGAAGGCTATCATCTCAGAATCTACGATGCGTACCGCCCGGTAGCGATCCAGCAATTCTTTTGGGATTACTACCGTGCAAAGCTAGGAGAGAAGAATCCGGATCTCAATGATGAAGAACTCGACAAACTGACAAGAACCTGCGTGTCTATGGCTTCATATAACATCCTGAGGCCAGCGGTCCACAGCACAGGCGGCGCGGTAGACCTGACAGTTGTCGGTCCTGATGGCAAAGTGCTGGAGATGGGTACAGGATTCGATGAATTCAATGACGCTACATGGACATATGCATTCGAACCGGACAGCGGAACGGGATTTGTCAACGATGAGGTAAGAGACAACAGGAGACTGCTGTACAATGTTATGACAGCTGCAGGATTCACGAATCTCCCATCCGAATGGTGGCATTTCGACTATGGCGACGGAATGTGGGCTCAGCTCAAGAATGAGAATGCGATCTATGCGGGCAGACTTGATGCAGAGGTCAGAGATCAGGTCCCATATAAGAATATGGAAAAGGTGAGAGAAGCCGACCACAAGCAACAGGCATACATCAGTAAGATGGCTGACATAATATTAGCCTGCGAAGAGATAGGCAGTCAGGTGACTGCTGAGAAAAAGTAAATAATAAGATCAGTTTTTTCGAAAGGCAGGAGCAGCAAATGCTCCTGCCTTTTTGGCGAAAAAGCTTGTGAGCTTCAATAATCGATATGCTATGCTTTGCTAACGGAAAAACATGATCATGAATGGTGCAGGATATCGCATTTCGATAGATGCAAAGTTGTATTGAGTCAGGGATTCCACCGGTAGTATTAAAGGCCTGGCTTGGGTATAAAGACATACATACGACGCTGGATACTTATACCGATGTATTCAAGAGTACGTCTTTTTTGTATACTGATATTGAAAAACTTGCTTGACAAAGTTACGAGAAGTTCAGACTTATAAATCAAGTTTGCATGGATGCTATCAGAACCCAGTTTGCATAAAACTCATGAATAAGCTTAATGTTACGGAGAGTAACAGCTCTGTCACAGTACGTCTCTTTACTGCCACTTAGAATCCGGCCTATTATGAGGCTGCAAGAAAACCAGCATGGCTCGGATGTAAACAGGAGGTTATCACAATGACATTTGGAGAAAAACTAAAGGAAGCGAGAAAAGAGGCAGGATTAACTCAGGAGCAATTTGCTGAGAAGATGAGTGTATCAAGATCTGCGATAGCAAAATGGGAATCTGACAAAGGGCTGCCTGATGTAAACAATCTGAAAATGATGGCTCAGCTGCTTGGCGTCAGTGTGGATTATCTTTTAGCTGCGGATGAAAAGCTTAGTTTTAATGAAACAAAAGAAGCTATCGATCTTGATTCATTTGAAGTGTCAGGCAAATGCAGAGATAAAAAGGATGCAGCATGTTATTTCAAGTACAGTAGAGCAGAAGCAATATACCCGCTCATCCGTAGAAAGAGGATGAGAAAGGCAGAATGGATTACCGACTTTCTTGTTGGTCCAGGAATTATTCAAGGCGCAGATTACATAAATGATGCATCAGCACACTATCTTGTTGAATACGAAGGAAAGCAATTGCTTGTAAATGTAGCTAAAGATTTCATAACGAGCAGAGAGTTGGCGAACAGGGTGGATCCCAAGAAATTTGATTTTGGGAACTACACATTCAGAAAGGCGACTTATCAATTGATATGATTGATATGTTCTTATTTGTTATGGCATTGTTGCAAATGAAGATTTTATTCTTATTTATGAGGGAATTTGCGGTATAGCAACCGGAGACAGATATGGATCTTAATAAATTTGATGGTAAATGCGTAAGGATCACTACTACCTCGGGAGAGGTATTTGAGGGGGTCGTATCTTACGACAACAGAGAATATGCTTTCCATGAATATGGTCATGATGAGGAGGCTTTGCGCCTTACCCCAATTGTGTTTTATAGAAATGAAATAGAAAGTGTCATAAGCCTTGAAGATGTGAACGGTCCGTTTGGGCATTATTCTGAAAAGTATGGCCTTCTGGAAAGAAAGTGCCTGGAATGGGGAACCGATATGATAGAAGAGGTCCTTGATTCAGAAGACGATATCCAGATACTCAGAATGCTGGCCTGTATGAAGGATCACTTTCAGACACTTGCTGTCAGAACTGTCCCCGGCATGGCTCCGTGGCGCAGCGGAATGAGCGTGTCGGAATCAGAAGATGACGAAAGTGAGCAGGGACCCGTATACCTGGGAGAACTTGAGAAAATGCTGAATACTCTCGTAAAATACAATGAGAACGAAGAAGTCGTTAATGAGGCAAAGGACCTTCTGGAGCGGTTTACACCATATTTTTCCTGAAAAGGGAGCCATTCAAATCCTGCTGATGTCTGAGCAGTTAACAGCTATAATGAAAGCGGATGGTCTGCCATCGCTATATTCGCGCAAACAAAGAGCAGAATATTCAGTATTTCTACTTCCTTGCCGCAATTGCGTTCATAGGAAATTTTACTGCAATGAGCAGGAAAGAGAATAAGTAATAAAAAAAATAACGCAATCAAAATTTCGATTGACAAGTCATTTTTCACTCACTATCATATGAATCGGAAAAAAGAATCATGGTAAATGTATTAAGCGAGAGCTTTGATCCACGTCTGACAGGGAAAACCTGAAAGGCGTGGTTTTTTGTTTACAGGCCGGGGACAGGAAATATACGGAGGAATCAGGAGATGAACGAGAAACGGATCGGAAAGAGTGTTGGCAAAGCGGGAAAGCTGATCGCCAATGTGGTGCTTATCGTGCTTGGCAATGCGATATATGCGGCAGGTGTTGTGCTGTTTATACTGCCGACCGGGCTGATTACAGGCGGCACCACGGGCATAGCCCTTATAATCAACCATTTTGCGGGCATTAGGATCGCGACATTCGTAGGAGTGTTCAATGTTGTCATGTTCGCGCTTGGGTATCTGGTGCTTGGCAGAAAATTCGCTATGTCAACTCTTGTGAGTACCTTCTCATATCCCGTACTGCTCGGTATGATACAGAATGCAGTGGGTGGTTTTGTCCTCACGGAAGACTTGCTGCTGGCAGCTCTTTTCGGAGGCCTGTGCATCGGACTTGCATTGGCCATAGTCATCAGGATCGGTGCGAGTACCGGCGGAATGGATATACCGCCGCTGATTCTTCAGAAGACGCTGCGCATACCGGTATCTGCAAGCATGTATGTCTTCGACTTTGCCATACTCATCGGCCAGATGCTGTTCACTCCGAGGCAGACATGCCTCTACGGGATCTTGCTGGTGCTGGTATACACTATCACATTGGATAAGCTGCTCGCATTAGGCGCTTCAAGAACCAAGCTCGAGATCGTCAGCACAGAACATGAGGCTATCAGAGAAGCGATTTTGGAAGATCTCGACCGCAGTGTAACCATGCTGCATGGGAGAACAGGCTACTTTGGCACTGAGACCGATGTGCTCTACTGTGTTATCGCTCCGAGAGAACTGTACAAATTGGAGAAAATCGTATATTCGATCGATCCCGACGCATTCGTAGTCATGTCGAGAGCAACAAGCGTCCACGGCAAGGGCTTCAGTAAGGCAAAAGAATATATCGTGCAGACGTAACAGCGTTGTCACTGGATGCCCATCAGAAAATCTTCTATCTCTTTCAGCTCAGCCAGTGATTGATAGAAATCTTCAGTGAAAGGTTTGTCCCCGTACTTAAACTGTACGATAACGAAATAACCAGTCTGCTCAGTTTCAAAACGCAGCTCTCCGGTTTCCGGATCATACTCTGCTTTATAAGCAGTCAGCTCACCCTCATCAGCAAAAACTGCATACAGGCTGTCACGATCGATCTCAGCAGGATCTCCCCAGGATTCAGGGACCGTGAAAGGGAAGGCGACTTCTATCGGTGATCCGCTCAGATCAGTAACAGGGATCCCGCCATCTGTGATGCTGAGCTGCCATATCTGCGGCATATCCGGGTGGTTTGCTGCGTCTTCCGCAGTGAGTTCCAGACGTGAAACGATCACATCCAGACCGGCATCGTTGACTGCTGTGACGGTTTTCACGGAATCCGCTCTTGCTGATCTCCTGCGACTGCCGCCGTTTGCTCCGCCATTGTCAGTATCATGCTGTTCCGGCTTTTTCAGGTCCGGATCCACCGGCTCAGGTTTTACAGGTTCAGGCTCTACATATTTCACTCCGTAAATGACTGCGCCTTTTCCTGCTTGTACATTTCCTGATCCGGGACCGCCGATCACACCGCTCCCGGTAACGGATGCGATGGTGTGAGTTGAGGACGAACCTCCAAATCCGCCGGTTGCCATATATTGCAGCACCCGAACCATAACGACATTATCCAGAGGTAAAGGAGCCCATTCGATATCTGTCGGATAGTAATCTATGGCTTTGTAGAGATGTCGGCTAAAATCTGAATAAATAAGCTCTACGCCGACCCGAAGGCTGCTCCGAACATACCCTCTTTCATCGAGTAAACCGAACTGTCTCAGGAGATCAGGGACGGTCACTTTCTGGTCATTGCTTCTTGACAGCGGATCCGAGGCAAATTTGCCTTCGACGCGCCAGACGCGGTACATGCCTTTATCTGGTTCCCACTCATCAAAAACTACATATCCTATGACAGGAATCTGGTCAAGCTTGGCCCGTGATTCGGCTTCAGCCGTTGTCATATTCAGAGGATCTTCCGTGGCTATATCAGCATTTCCGCTGACCAGAACTCTGGAAGCATATCCGTCAGGAACGAGAGGAAATACATCTGGATCCGTTCCGGTGTATTTGACACAGCCCGCGAGTACGGAGACTGTTCCGCCGATGATCTTTCCGGTGATCGCCATGAATGCATCCGTTAATCCGTCTCTCAGGTTTTCCAATAGCTCATCATTATCACCCAGGCCTAAGGCATCATCGTATTTATTGATGGTAATATCAAGATTGCTTCCCGGACCTAGTGTAATGTTTCCTGCTCCGTTGTATGTATCCGTGTCGATGCTCAGAGTGGAGGATCCCGAGACATTCAGGTCCGATAGAAAGATATTGGATCCCCTAAGATAAATGATACTGTCTGTGACAGCCGGAGCAGCGACCCTGCTGCTGCCATCGGTATTGGAATATATCGTCAGAATACTGTTTTCCAAAGCAACGTTCAGATTTCCCCCGGGTTCCAGATCGACTTCGGCAGATCTGACAGCTCCCGTTCCGGAAAGAGTGCCGCCATTTTGCACATCAATAAAGCCGCCTCCCTCAATAACGCCTGTAACGTTCAGAACTCCCTGAACGATCAGTTCGCCTACTACTTTCGGGTTTATCACATTGAGATAATTATTCTGAGTCCTGAGACCGCTAAGCTGGACAGCAGCCTTGCTGTCAATTGTAAGTGTACTGTTCTTTCCTATGACTAATCTGGACCCACAGTCCATAATGCTTACTGTTCCGTTCGTGTGGCTTGAGTATTGGGAACCGGTAGGCATGTCTGTCGTATAGAGTGTGACATCTGTCACGGGTTCATCAGAACCCTCAGGCACCCAGGTTTCGGTGCGTACACACATAGCGCTGAGATTCAGAACAGAACCTTCAGGCACTACCAGTTTTACATTGTCCAGAACATAAGACTCATCCAGGATGCCGGGTATACTGCCATTGATGAGCTTGTAACTGTCACCATCCTTCAGGAAGACAGCGGCGCTTCCTTCATCATAGATTGCTGTGTTTGGCGTGAGGGATATGCTGTTGCCGTCTTCGATCTCAATGCTGTCGATAAGCACGATACCGGAACCGATAATGTTGTAGGAGCAGTTTCCCTTCAGCGCTCTGATCTTGTTGACACCGGCAACAGCCAGCGTAATAACTCCTTCGTCCGCAGAGATCTCTTCTTCGCTTCCATTGAAGTCAACCATGGCGATATATTGTCCGGAAATATTCTTCCAGCCTTTGCCATCTGACCAGTGAGATGACTCGTCATCTCCGGAATCGAATGATGTTTCACCGATCCAGATCGATTTGCCGGAAGAGCTTTTGGCCGCTTTTGCTGTGCTTCTTACGGCAGCAGCAACAGGTGCAGTTTCGGCTTCAGATCCGGTAGGTTCTGAAGGAGCGGGGGTTGTCTCAACAGCATTATCGCTATTATCGCTTTCACCGGCAGGCTGCTCCGGTACTTCGATATCTGCTGAAACATCTTCCGCATCTATGGATGCAGCTTCTGCAGGTCCATCCTGATCCGGAACAGCTTCAGTATTTGCTGTTTCCGCAGCTGTTGAATCCGGGACTGGTTCTGATAGATCCGGCTCATCGGTTTCTGAAGAAGAGGCTGGCTGTACCTCAGGAACTTCCTCAATGGCAAAAACAGCAATGGCGTTGAACAGTACCATTGCTATGATCAAACCCGAACACAATAATTTCCGGAGCATTATATTAAGTGTCTTTTTCATATTATCGGGCCTCCATTTCCATGAATCGGCTCGTAATAACTGATGGTTACACTATATCAAAATAGGATGTGTTATGATACAAAAGATAAAGATATAACAGACGCCGAGTGATTTGCAGAAATGAGGAATGATGATATACTCTTTTTGACATAATTGATCACAGAAGCATTCGGATATATATTTCAGACATCAAGATATGACAGGGAGAAATAAGGAGAGGTAAATGGGATCCGGAATCTATGACTGCTATTTTCATCACGACCCTGCAGAAGTTAGCAAATGTATGCTGTGCTACGATCCTCAATGCTCCAGAGCATGTCCGCAGAATGCGGATATCGGGGGAATCATCAGGTCGCTGTATTTCCAGGACTATATGGCTGCAACCAGAAAACTACACTGTGACTGCACTTGGTGCAACGCTCCGTGCGAAAAAGCCTGTCTGCTAAACAGAGACGACAGACCGGTCGCTATCAGGGATCTTCTGACCAATGTCAGAAAAGACAGGTATCTGCTGCCAAAGCACAAGATCGAGACCGTCGATATATCGACGGACATCTGCGGAGTCAGGCTGGAGAATCCGTTCCTGCTTTCGTCGTCTGTGGTAGCCAGCTCATATGACATGTGCAGGCGTGCCTTTGAAGCAGGCTGGGCAGGTGCTTCGTTCAAGACGATATGCAACTTCACACAGCATGAGGCTTCTCCGAGGTTTTCCGCACTCAAGAACCATGCCAACGCTTTCTGCGGTTTCAAGAACATAGAGCAGCTCTCGCCTCAGACAGTAGAGGAAGACATGCAGATCTTAGCAAGGCTGCACCGGGACTTCCCGTCGAAGGTGCTGATCGCGTCGATCATGGGGCAGAATGAAGCAGAATGGACCGAACTGGCCTCAAAATGCGAGAAGGCAGGAGCTTCGGTGATAGAATGCAACTTCTCATGTCCGAACATGGAATCTTCCAGTCTCGGTGTCACCATTGGACAGTCGGAAGAGCTGACGGAAAGGTTCACAAGAGCGGTCAGACGTGGAACGGACCTGCCTGTGCTGGCCAAACTCACGCCTAATATAACTGACATGGTCCCTCTGGCTCTAGCCGCCAAGCGCGGAGGTGCCGACGGTATCGCCGCCATCAACACGATCAATTCGATCACAGGCGTAGATATTGATACGCTGGTTGCAGAGCCTTCTGTAAGAGGCAAGTCGATTGTAGGAGGATATTCGGGTGCCGCTGTCAAGCCGATCGCCCTGCGGTTCATCTCGGATCTTTTCAGATGCGAAGAGCTTACCGGCATGCACATAAGCGGCATGGGAGGTATAGAGACCTGGATCGATGCGCTCGAATTCATACTGCTCGGAGCGGGAAGCGTTCAGGTCACGACTGCGGTAATGCAGTACGGTTACAGGATCATCGAAGACCTGATCGAAGGCCTGAGTGAATACCTCAAGGGCAGGGGCATCGAGTCAGTCAGAGATCTGATCGGAGGTGCGGCACATACGATCGTCGATCACACCAGCATCGAAAGGGACACTATAGTATTTCCGATATTTGATTATGAACGCTGCAACGGCTGCGGCAGATGCTATATTTCGTGCATGGACGGAGGGCATCAGGCTATAAAGTTCGATCCGGAAACCAGAAAACCTAAGCTTAACGGAAAAAGATGCGTTGGCTGCCATCTGTGCCGTCTGGTCTGTCCGGAAATGGCTATCAGACCAGCTGCAAAGATCTGGATGCCGGAGCAATAGACTCCGGCGTATTCTTTTCCGAGCTCCTCAAGAGTTTCACCGAACAGACGGTAGAATATCCAGTCTTTCTTCTGGGTAAAGAATTCAACGGAAATAAAGGAAAGTGATTGTAAGTTGCTATGAATATTTTTCTGATATACGCATTTCTCTTTTTCATGGGATCATTGTTCGGATGGGTACTGGAGCTCTTATTCAGGCACTGGTTTTCAAAGGCGAATCCCGAGCACAGGTGGATCAATCCGGGGTTCTGTGTTGGACCTTATGTCCCTCTGTATGGTTTCGGACTATGTATACTGTATTTCATGGCAACCATGATAGAACGCCTGGATATCCACGGCATAGCGCAGCATGCACTCGCCCTCGTTCTCATAGCTGCAGAACTCACTCTGCTTGAGTATATAGCAGGTATATTCCTCCTCAAGGTGGCAAACGTCAGGCTGTGGGATTACAGTATGATGTGGGGAAATGTGAATGGCCTTATCTGTCCTCTGTTCACTCTGTTCTGGACATTGCTGGGCGTGATGTACTATTACCTGATCCATCCACATATACTTGAGGCGCTTGCATGGCTGGCGTCCAACCTGGCATTCTCTTTCTTCATAGGTGTTTTCTTCGGAGTGTTTTCGATAGATGTCGCCTATTCCATCAACCTGGTGACCAGGATCAAGGAATTTGCTGATGAAAAGGAGATCGTTGTCAAGTACGAAGAATTCAAGCGTATAACATACGAGAAGCGTCAGGAACAGAAGGATAAGATCCGGTTCTTCATGAGTTTGCCGAGAAGAGAAAGGATGAACGAGATGCTCGAACACTACAGGCAGAGGATGGAGGAACTGGAAAAGACTCTGAACAGATAGATCGCAAGAAGCGGAAAACGGCAGCACAGCTGCCGTTTTTTATGTGATATCTCTATAGATTGTCTGTGTATTTTTCCCGGAAGATCTTTCTGTATGCTGCTGGTGAGAGCCCTTTCTGCTTCTTGAAAAGCCGGCTGAAGTAGAACGCGTTCTCATACCCGACCATTGAGGCTATGTTCGAAATGTTGTAATCGGTAGTTTCCAGAAGGATCTGCGCAGTGCGGATCCGGATGGAAAGGATGAAATTCATAGGTGTTGTACCGACTGCTTTCTTGAAGCTCTTGTTGAACCAGCTGGTACTGACATGCCTGGACCGCGCGTAGTCTTCTACGATGATCTCCTCGTTATAGTGCTCTGTGAAGTATTCTTTGGCAAGATCGATTTCCTGGCTGGTAAATCCTGAGAAGCGCGGAAGGTTCTCTTCTATCCTCCGGTGCATTGTCATGAGAAGCTCCCGGAACAGATAGGAGATCATCTCCTCGTAACCCCATCTGCATGCAACGAGCTCATCTCTCATCTTGCGGAAATAGTCCTCATACTCACGGGACAGACCAGTGCAGAGGATATTGTTTTCCAATGGAATACCGTAGGCCTGGAGGATATTCTTCACCTCACGCCCTGTAAAATGGACAAACCAAACTTGTGTCTGGTCTTCACCCAGATAGTAGTAATGCTGCTCTTCCTTAGGCTGGTACAGGATCATGTTGCCGGCCGGTACGATGATATCCTTGTGATCGATGATAAAATGGCCTTTTCCGGCCGCTATATATATCAGTTGCCAGTCAACACGGCCTCTCGGACGCCAGGTCGGGAGCTTTGGCCAGTTGTGAAGCTGGTAAGTTCCGGCGCTGAGGATCCTCAGAGGCTTGACCTTCTCTTTGAAAGGCGTTCTGGAATTATTTAGGTATCCTGAATTTACATACATCTCTTCAACCTCTCTTCTTATTTGCCAATTATTCTACCCGCCACCCTGAACACTGGCAATCCCTGAAGCGCTGAATTCCAACCCTGTGCAGGTTTTAAACTGTTTTGTGCATATGCTTTAAAATGAGCGGTTTTTATAATGTTTTTAAGGCTGAAAACGAATGAATTCAAACAAGTTGCTGCTGCTTAGGAGGTAACTGATGCTTATTCCTAGACATTATGAAAACATGGGTGTTCTGCATGAAAACACCGAGCCTTACAGATGTTACTATATTCCGGATTCGGGGAGAAATGATCAGCTTGTCACCCTGAGGGAATCATCACAACGACTTCAGATGCTCAGCGGATGCGAATGGAGCTTTTCTTTTTTTCAGAGCATTTATGATCTGAAAGCGGACTTCTTCCTGCCTTCCTATGAGGCAGGGGAATGGTGGAACAAAGAATACGTTCCGTTCTCATGGCAGATGAGGGGCTACGACAGGAACCAATATACGAATATCAGATATCCGTTCCCGTTTGATCCGCCTTATGTACCGCAAGACAATCCCTGCGGGGCATACAGGCATCATTTCCAATGGCACAAGAATCACAAAGCGGGTTGTACTTACCTGAACTTTGAAGGGGTCGATTCCTGCTTCTATGTGTGGCTGAACGGGAAATATGTAGGGTACAGCCAGGTATCGCATAGTATTTCGGAATTTGACGTCACACCGTATCTGGTCGAAGGGGACAATCTGCTGGCCGTGTTAGTTCTCAAATGGTGTGACGGCAGTTATCTGGAGGACCAGGACAAGTTCCGCATGTCCGGTATTTTCCGGGATGTTTATCTTCTGAACAGACCGGCAGCAGGGATACGTGACTATCAGATCACAACAGAGATCGCCCCGGATCATGCGACAGCAGATCTGAAGATCAGCTTTTCCTTTGCCGGGAACCATTTTGTGCCGGTAACTGCAAAGCTGTTACACACAGATGGGAATGGAAATGAATATGAGGACGCCAGGGCAGAACTGCATGAAAACAGAGAATTGCTCCTCACGATCGATGATCCTGTCCTGTGGAATGCAGAGGATCCATTCCTGTACAGACTGATCCTGGAAACATCAAATGAGGTCATCAATGAGCAGGTCGGATTCCGCGCTGTCAGTATACGGGACAATCAGGTGATCCTGAATGGGCAGCCGATCAAATTCAACGGAATGAACCGGCATGAGTCAGATCCGGTGACCGGAGCTGTGATGGATTATAAGAGGGTCCTGTCGGATCTGATGATGATCAAAGAGAACAACTTCAACGCTGTCAGGGCAAGCCACTATCCGAATGTCCCGTATTTCTATCAGCTGTGTGACAGCATAGGCCTGTATGTCATCGATGAGGCGGATAACGAGAGCCACGGAACAGAGGAGCTGTATTTCTATGAAGACGACTATTCGCAGAGAATGAAGGTGGCTCATGAGAGGATTGCGGATAACCCGGATTTTATCGAGCCTACACTGGACCGCATCCGGAGCATGGTGATCCGGAACAGGAACCGTCCCTGCATACTGATGTGGTCTATGGGAAACGAATGCGGCTATGGCTGCACCTTCGAGAAGGCGCTCGAGTGGACCAGAAAAACCGATCCGGGCAGACTGACCACTTACGAAAGTGCGTATTATCTGCCTGATGACCGTGAGTATGATTGCAGCAACATCGATGTGGTCGGAAGGATGTATCCGTCATTCGAAGATATCCGGGATTACCTGGATCATGATCCGAAAGCGCCGCTGCTGCTTGTCGAATACTGCCATTCGATGGGCAATGGCCCGGGAGATATCGAAGAATATCACAAACTGATCGAGGAATATCCGGCACTTTGCGGCGGATTCGTGTGGGAGTTCTGCGATCATGCGATCTATGAAGGGAAGACCCCGGGCGGCAAAGACATATTCCTGTATGGCGGCGATAACGGAGAGCTTCAGCATGACGGGAACTTCTGTCTGGATGGCATGGTGTATCCGGACAGAGTGCCTCATACCGGATTGCTTGAGTATAAGAACGTATACCGGCCGCTGCGCAGCGCCTATGATCCGGTATCGGGGCAGCTCACAGTAAGCAATCACATGGACTTTACTGATCCACAGGATATCATAAGTGCTTCCTATGCTCTGATTCTTGACGGTACCAGAATATCCGAAGGAACACTTGAGATACCATCTATATTGCCGGGGGCAAGTGCAGTCATCGACCTGCCGCTGACCATCCCGTCGAAGGGAAGATGCTTCCTGCGGATCCGGTATGCTCTGAAGAAGCCTGACGGAGCGCTGATGGCCGGTCATGATCTGGGATTCGATGAGATCCGGATCCCGGTCGCTGATCCGAGATACGCGAAGGCGCTGGTGATCATGAACCGTGCGTCCGAATGCTCAGAGATCCCTCTTTCCTGCCAGGAGGCAGAGCAGAGCGGGGATCCGCTGATCGTCGTAAGCGGATCCGACTTCTGTTACTCATTCGATAAGCGTACCGGTATGCCTTCCTCCATGATATTTGCAGGAGAGGAGCTGCTTGACAGGCCGGTAGAGTTCAATTTATGGCGTGCGCCGATCGATAACGATATGTTCATAGCCGACAAGTGGAAGAAACAGAGACTGGGGCATATTGCGGCAAGGGCATATGAGGTGAACTGCCAGTCTGATACAGACTCTGTTGAGATCCATGTCAGACAGTCTGCAGGAGCCATGTCTGTGCAGCCTGCAGTAAGGATGGAAACAGTCTGGAAGATAGCGCAGAGCGGATCGTTGACTCTTCAGGTCAGGGCAGAGAAGGATCCGCAGATCCGCACTCTGCCGAGGCTAGGCATCCGGCTGTTCGTCAGAAAATGGCTGAAACAGGTCTCATTTTACGGTATGGGACCGATGGAATCCTATGCGGATAAACATCAGGCGGCATGGCATGATGCTTTTACGGCAAATCTAGGTGATCTGCATGAGCCTTATATCCGGCCGCAGGAGAACGGATCACATTATGACTGCGACTATGTTTCTGTCAGAGGAAAGGGCATATGTATCAACGTCATATCCGCGGATGACCAGACCTTCTCCTTCAATGCGTCGCGCTATACGCAGGAAGAGCTTGAGAGCAAGGCGCATGAGCATGAGCTGACGACCTGTGGAAGTACAGTTTTGTGCATAGATCACCGCATGGCAGGCGTGGGATCCGCAAGCTGCGGACCGGAGCTCCAGCAGCAATACAGGATCGAGGAAGACAGTTATCGTTTTGCGTTCATGATATTCCCGGAGAAGTTTAACAGACAGGCAGGACAATAGGAGGTTGTGATGGAAGAAAGAACATATTTGAAATGGTATAACAAAATCGGTTACGGCTCCGGTGATATTGCCGGTAATGTAGTATACGCACTGCTTTCCGCATTCGTAATGATCTTCCTGACAGATACTGTCGGTATGAATGCAGGTGTTGTCGGTACTCTGATCGCTGTTTCCAAACTGTTTGATGGTGTCAGTGATGTTTTCTTCGGTTCGCTGATCGATAAGACGCAGACCAAAATGGGTAAGGCCAGGCCGTGGATGCTCTATGGATACTTCGGCTGTGCAGTATGCCTGGTCGCGATCTTCTATATCCCTGCGGACATCAGTGCGACTTCACAGTACGCGTGGTTCTTCATCGCCTATACGATGCTGAATGCGGGATTCTATACAGCCAATAACATAGCATATTCGGCTCTTACCGCGCTGATCACCAAGAACAACCATGAGCGTGTACAGATGGGCTCGATCCGCTTCATGTTCGCGTTTGGTACCAGCATGCTGATCCAGACGATAACAGTCGGACTTGTGGCACATTTTGGCGGAACAGCTGCAGCATGGAGAACAGTGGCGATCATCTATGCGATCGTCGGCGTTATTTCCAACACGATCTCTGTCATGTCGGTCCGGGAGCTGTCACCGGAAGAACTTGCAGAAGGGGAGACTGTTCACGGGGAAGCGGCGGAAGATCACACCAATGAGAAATACAATCTGATCGATGCATTCAAGCTGCTGGTCAAGAACAAATACTATCTGATGATCTGCGCTTCCTATATCCTCATGCAGATCTACACAGCAACTCTGAACATGGGAATTTACTATATGACCTATGTTCTGAAAAACGCGAATCTGCTGGGTGTTTTCTCATGGGCGATCAATATTCCTATGATCATCGGCCTGCTGTTCACGCCGACACTTGTTCTGAAATTCAACGGTATGTACAAACTGAATCTGTACGGATATACGGCAGGAACTCTTGGCAGACTTGGCGTAGTGATCGCGGGTTATATGGGAAGCATCCCGCTGATGCTCGTATGCACTGCGATCGCAGCATTCGGAATGAGCCCGCTGCAGGGTGATATGAATGCGCTCATAGCTACTTGCTCAGAATATACATACCTGACTCACGGCAAGCGTGTCGACGGCACGATGTATTCCTGCACATCTCTTGGAACGAAGCTTGGCGGCGGTATCGGAACGGCACTTGCCGGCTGGCTGCTGAGCTTCAGTGGCTACGTTGGCGGAGCAGCCGTACAGACAGCAGCAACCATCAATATGCTGCACGTGATGTATCTCTGGCTGCCGATGATCTTCAACCTGCTGATCACACTGATCCTGACGAGACTCAATGTAGAGAAAGCAGTTGAGGATCTGAAGAAAGAGGCATAGTGCTGAATGCGTAATGCGTAATGCTTGCACGATTTTGACAGGAAGGCTTCCGGATCATTTCCGGAAGCTTTTTTACTGGATTCATTGAGATCATACTGTATGGTATCATATTGGTATCTAAGAAAGGGTGCGGAGAAGATATCGGAAGATGAACTGCTGGAGAGCGTTATGGATTCAATTCTGATCAAAGATACGACAAGAGAAGAACGCGAACAGATCGTCGCGAAATCGATCGGAAACATCAATGGTTCCTGCGATGGGTGTGCCGTCGGGGTAGCGGAGATGTATCAGGATTACATTGACGGCAAGAAGGAGATCCGCGATATCAATATGGAGTTTTGCGCGCGGAAGGGGAAGTATGACAGAGAAAAGTGAGATTTTGTATCAGCTGATGCTGAGAAAAGGTTACCCGGAAGCATTCGCCAGGATCATCGCGGCTGAAATGAACACGGATTTCACTGCTGACAGAATGATCACCTATATTGGCAGGACCGGAAAGAGATCGCTGGAAGAGGTCGCCGATGAGATGCTTGCCATCCAGAGTGACCGAGACAGGATCCGTGACAAACACATCACAGAGCATGCACAGGCTAAGATCAATGACCTGTACAGGAATCTCAATGAGTAGCAACTGACGGGTACTGCATCGGAATCATGCTGTAAATGAAATACACTGTATCGGGATCAGGCGAGGTGAATAAGAAATGTGGAAATGTCCAAAATGCGGTAAGGAATTCAGCAGGAAGAATCAGGAACACTTTTGCGTCAAACCGCAGACCATTGATGAGTATATTGCAGCACAGGATGAATCAGTGCAGCCAATGCTAAGAGAGATCCGTTCCATTATTCAGACTGCAATACCTGAGGCAGAAGAGCGGATATCCTGGTCAATGCCAACATACTGGAAGGGCAGGAACATCATCCATTTTGCCGCATCCAAGAACCATCTCGGGATCTATCCCGGAGATGAAGCAACAGCAGCATTTGCAGAAGAACTTACGGATTACAGCGTAAGCAAAGGAACGATACGGCTGCCATATGACCGGCCAATTCCGGAGCAGCTTGTAGTAAGAATTGCAAAATGGTGCTACGAGAAAAATGCAAAATAACAGACTTACAGATAAGCATCAGTAATTCATAAGTATTGCATTCGAAATACAAGCACTGCATGAGAAATGAATAGGATACCATATGAAAAACTCCAGAGAATTCTGTACATGCACTGATCTTGCGTGTCCTTGCCATCCTTCGAATCATGAATTTGGGTGCACCCTATGTATCAGGAAGAACCTCAAGGAGAAGGAGATCCCGAGCTGCTTCTTCAACGATATCAACTACGAGAAAGCAACAGAGAATTGGCATTACGAAGACTTTGCAGCCTTGGTTCAGGCGGCAAAAGAGAACGGCAAATTGTAAACAAGCCAGAGAAGCTAGAGATATAGTTACGGAATGGAAAAGGCTTAAAACCGTAACTATAAACAGGCCGGAAAAGCTTGAGATATAGTTACGGATTGGAAATAAATTAGAACCGTAACTATAAACAGGCCGGAAATGCTTGGGATATAGTTACGGATTGAGAAGAGATTTTAACCGTAACTATAAGCAGCCCGGAAAAGCTCGAAATATAGTTACGGAATGGAAAGAATTTAAAACCGTAACTATACGGACGCTCTTTGGGGGCGGGACCGGTGTGATCTGAGATGGATGGAGACTGAAATGTGTGACAAGGTCGAAAGAGACAAGATCGAAAGCAGCTGGATCGATAGTGTCAGACTGGAAGCTGACAGGACTGAAATGCTCGGGCAGCTGTATGAATGTATCAGCGAGGATGACCGTCTGACGGCATCCCAGCAGGGCAGGCTCGAGTATATCACTACGATGTCTTATATTCACGACTATTTGTGTGACGGGGCCAGTATTCTTGAGATCGGTGCCGGCACCGGCAGGTATTCGATTGCTCTGGCAAGAGCTGGCTACAATGTGACAGCGATAGAATTACTGGAGCACAATCTGGAGATCCTCCGCAGAAACAGCACTGACCTTGACAACATTGAGGCCAGGCAGGGTGACGCGCTGGATCTGTCGGAAATCGAAGATGACACTTATGATATGACTCTTCTGTTTGGCCCGATGTACCATCTGTATGACGCTGAAGATCAGCACAAAGCAATCGACGAAGCGATCCGAGTCACCCGACCAGGCGGGACGATCATGGTTGCTTTTCTCTCGGCCTATGCTATTATGTACACTAACTATCTGTACAGTGGATTCAAAGAAGGAATGGCTGAAAACTTCACAGACAGCTGGGATGTCAGACACTTCAAGGAGCAGGTCTTCACCGGATTTGACATCACAGAGTTCGAGGAACTGTTCACGGACAAGCCGGTCAAGTGGCTGAAAACAGTGTCAGCTGACAGCGTCCTTGAATATGGAAGAAGATGGAGCCAGCTGGAGATGGATGAAGAGGAATTCGAGGCATATGTCCGCTTCCATCTCGCGACTTGCGAGATCAGAGAGCTGCTGGGTGGGTCGAGCCACCTGCTGTACATTTGCAGTAAGACAGAAGAGGTATAGAACGGAACCATGAACACGAAAATAGATATCAGCAATGTAATACTGCATACGGAGCGCCTGGTGCTCCGCCCGTGGAGGCTATCCGATCTCGAGGACTTCTATGCCTATGCGTCCGTTGACGGGGTCGGCCAGATGGCGGGCTGGAAGCCGCATGAGAGCCTGGAGGAATCCCAGGAGATCCTGACCAGATTCATAGAGGGAAAGCGAACATTCGCGCTGGAATATCAGGGGAAGGGGATCGGTTCTCTGGGCATTGAAGAGTACAAAGAAGAAGATTTCCCGGAGCTCTCTGATAAGCAGTGCCGCGAGATCGGTTTTGTGCTCGCCAAGGAGTACTGGGGCCAGGGCCTGATGCCTGAGGCGGTCAGCGAAGTGGTCAGGTACCTCTTCGAAGAAGTGGGGCTTGATGTGATCCTGTGCAGCCATTTCCTCACGAACAGGCAGTCGCACAGAGTGCAGGAGAAATGCGGGTTCAGGCATTACGCTTTCCGCAAGTATAAGACTGCGATCGGAACCATCGAAGATGATGATACGAATATACTGACCAAAACAGACTGGCTCATGCGCAAGTGACCGACTTGCAGACACCGGGAACTTGGGCGGGATCTGCAGAATACAGAAATTTTCAGAAAAATTGCAAATAACACTTGACCTTCCAGTTTGTGGAAGCCTTATGCTCAGGCCAGAGATAAGGAAGCAGTCACAGGAGAAGCCGTTATGAAGATCAATCAGGTCGCTGAGCTGGTAGGAATAACAAGCAAGAACATCCGGTTCTATGAGGATCAGGGCCTGATCACCCCGGGCCGCGACCCGCAGAACGGTTACAGAGAGTATTCTCTGGAGGACGCGGAACAGCTTGGGCGGATCAAGCTCCTGAGGCAGCTCGGCATCCCATGCGACACCATCCGCAGACTGGAGACCGGCGAACTCGGTTTTGACAGATGCATGGCCGACCACATCGCTCATCT
Source organism: Mogibacterium sp. (assembly GCA_017434025.1). Classification (GTDB taxonomy): domain Bacteria; phylum Bacillota; class Clostridia; order Peptostreptococcales; family Anaerovoracaceae; genus Crickella. Next base: position 78,832 of record JAFRGC010000054.1, read on the forward strand.
GGAGCAGGAGAGCGGCAACATCGAACATATGAAATCCATATGCAAAATGCTTTCCGACGAGGTCGACAGTATCGCAGAGATCCGGGCTTCCGTTTATCTCGACAGAATGAAAGAACTCGAGAAAGGAGGCGTCAGGTTCATGAATGTCAAAACATCTGATGTAAAGAAGCGCAGGACAGGCGCAATACTTGCGGGTGTCTTCGTGATCCTGTTCATGATCCTGTTATTGGTGACAGTGATATGGGCAAACAGCGAAGACCCGGCACCGCCGATAGTTCTCGTAGTGTGTTTTATCATTTTCGGCGGAATAGCAGTCGGAGTAGCTGTGGCACTCATACAGAGACTCAAGGAGCTCAAGAAAGGAGAAATCGATGAAGCTGGTAAGTATTGATAATATCCCGGGTGCGGAGATCGAGGTCATAGGGATCGTCAAGGGTACGATAGTGCAGAGCAAGAATATCGGAAGGGATTTCATGGCAGGCATGAAGTCTCTCGTGGGAGGCGAGATCGTCGGCTATACAGAGATGCTGACGGAAGCGAGACAGATGGCGACCAAACGCATGGTGGATGAAGCGGAAGAGCTCGGCGCGGATGCGATCGTCGGTGTCAGGTATGGCTCATCACAAGTGATGGACAGCGCCGCAGAGGTCCTTGCCTACGGCACGGCAGTTAAGATCGTTGGAAAGAAATAGCAAAGAAATAGTAAGGATGGAATAAGATATCATGGCTGAACTCGACAAACTTATCAGGGATTATGCTGAACTCGTGATCAGATCAGGAGTCAATCTGCAGAAAGGGCAGAGACTGTCGATAACATGTCCGGTGGAATGCGCGGATTTTGCAAGACTTTGCGCTGCAGCGGCTTATGAAGCAGGCTGCAGGGAGGTCCTGATGCGCTGGCGTGACGATGATCTCACGCGTATGAAGTATCTGCATGCGGATGACGATATATTTGATATCGTAAACTCGTGGGAAATCGACTATCTGAACACTCTTTCCGGGGAAGGAGCTGCATTCCTGACGATCCATGCGGAGGATCCGGAGAGCCTCAAGGGCGTGGATCCGGACCGTCTGAGAAGATCGCAGATCAGTTCCGGCAAAGCGCTGGAAACGTACCGCGCGAGACTGATGAAGAGCGAGTGCCCATGGTGCGTATGCTCCGTTCCTTCCAAGGCATGGGCTGCTGCGGTATTCCCTGAGCTCAGTGAAGAGGAGGCTGTGGCAAGACTGTGGAAAGAGATCCTGACAGCCTGCAGGGTCGACGGAGGCGACGCTGTTCAGAACTGGAGAGATCATGTCAACGAGGTCAGGGGACACATGGAGTTCCTGAACAAATGCAATTTCAGGACTTTGAGATATAAGAACGCAGCAGGTACTGACGTTACGGTCGACCTGCCGGAAGGTCACTACTGGGGCGGCGCGGAAGAGAAGGCCGGAACAGGCGTCATGTTCTCGCCGAATATCCCGACGGAAGAGGTATTCACGCTTCCGAAGAAGGACAGCATGAACGGGACGCTGGTAGCGACCAAACCGCTCAGCTACAACGGCTCGGTGATAGAGGGCTTCAGCTTCAAGGTGAAAGACGGCAGGATCGTCGAGGTCCATGCCGACAAAGGCGAGGACATCCTCAAAGATGCAGTGTCGGTAGATGAAGGCGCTTCGTATTTCGGTGAAGTGGCATTGGTGGCGTACGATTCGCCGATCTCCAGATCCGGCGTTTTGTTCCTCAATACGCTGTTCGACGAGAACGCGTCATGCCATTTTGCGTTTGGTGAAGCATATCCGAACATAATCGGAGCGGAAGATATGAGCGAAGAAGAGCTCCTGGCAAGGGGAATGAACACATCGATCACGCATGTGGATTTCATGATCGGATCGGAAGATCTGGAGATCACCGGTATCACGCATGATGGCAGAGAGATCCCGGTATTCAGGAACGGAAATTTTGCATTCTAGGATACATAGGGTGACTGACCACCGGCAAGATGGTACCGTCTGCTCAGGGAGGTATTATCGATGAACACAGAGAAAACAGGAACATTCATTGCGGAACTCCGCAAAGAGAAGGGCATGAAGCAGGCCGAGCTTGCAGAGCTGCTGCACGTTTCGGACAAAGCCGTTTCGCGCTGGGAGACTGGCCGCGGCTTTCCGGACATCACCAATCTGGAGGCATTATCGGAATGTCTCGGCGTTTCGGCTGCCGAACTGATCAGAGGTGAGCGGATGCCGGAAGAGGTTTCGAAGGAAGATCTCAGGAATATCACATCCGAGAGCATCTCACTGACGAGGACATTCCTCAACAAGAACAGATACGCCAACACACTGCTCGGCTTCATCACAGGCCTGATGATCGTGATCATTGCGGTCGTACATCTGGCCAGCCCGATCTACATCAAAGATGTTGAGCAAGCGCTGACAATCGAGGAACTGACCGACGGCAGGGTAGTGGCAGTCCTGAATGAGAATGTCAGCGGATATGACATTGATCACCTTACAGATCCGGACAGCGGCGAGCAGCAGGTCTTCATCGGATGCTATCAGACACTGTTTGACAGGTGGCTAGGCAGGAAACATGCAGACCTTGTACTCATCGGAGATGCGGAAGAAGTCGGAAGAGTATTCTATTATCCGACCGGCACCGAGGACAAACTGATCTACGGCAGCACAGACACCGCCGGATACGGAGGAGTGGTGACACTGCCGAGGCTGGTCTACAACGAGTGGCTTGTGATCGGACTCATCCTTTCCGTTGGCACCCTCGCTGCATACCTGATACTTCGCAGGAAGCACAAAACGCTTTACGCAGACAGAGCCCTCAATGTCGCGCTGATGTTCGCAGCATTTACCATCAGCATCCCGATCTGCCTGTTCGGCAAGATGGACGAAGTATACAACGCAAGCTATTACTTCTCCGGGATACTGCTGCTGGCAGTTGTCATTTATCTGATATTCCGTATAATTCTATATAGGAAAAGAGGTATATGACACATTGATGAAATTTGATACTTTAGATAAGAAACCTAAATTATACAACTTACTGGCGGTCTCTGCTGTCACTGCGGTGATCGTCATTTTGCTTGTGAACAGCCAGACTCCGAGGCATGCGGTCTATGCCTGCGGGGTCATGATCGTGTATCTGGCGGTCGCGATCTTCCTGCTCATGAGGGCTTTTGCCGGGCAGATTCGGTACAACCCGTATTCGTACAATACGATATACTACTCGGGCTTCTCGCTGTTTGCCCTGAGCCTGATGATCACTTATGTGATCCTGATGTTCCGGATGATCAAGGACCCTTATGTCTATACGGGGAACGAGATCCAGCATATGCTCGCCGGATCAGCCACATTGTATATGCTCGTGAGCGCGCCGTTCATATTCGCGTTCTCGGCAGCGCTGTGCATCTCCAACATTTCGCTTATCAGGCATGAAGGGAAGAGACTCGTCAACATCCTGGGGATCATCCTCTCCTTCCTGATGATCGGAGGGGAAGTCTTCCTGTTCTTCTTCAACAGCTATTCCACCGGCAGCATGATGGAAGTCATGGTACACGATATCATCACCAACCTGTTTGCCGCCGTGTACCTGTATTACGAGTGCATGCTGATCGGCGCAATGATCGCCAACGCGATCGCAGCTTTGTACGAACCGGATCTTGACAAGGACTACCTCATCATTCTCGGCTGCGGATTGAGGAGCGACGGATCGCCGACGCCTCTGCTGCGGGGCAGGATCGACAAAGCTCTGGATTTCCGCCGCAGACAGCTGCAGGAGACCGGCAAAGACCTGGTGTTCGTGACTTCAGGCGGGCAGGGGCCGGACGAAGTGATGTCCGAGAGCAGATCGATGAAGTATTATCTGCTGGAGCAGGGCATACCGGCGGATCAGATCATTGAAGAAGACCAGTCGTCAGATACCCACGAGAACATGCAGTTCTCCAAGGCGAAGATCGAAGAGCACGGCACCGGCAAAGTCGCTTTCTCAACGACAAATTATCATGTGTTCCGCAGCGGCCTCTGTGCAAGGAGAGTCAAGATGCGTGCTGTCGGAATGGGTGCGAAGACAAAATGGTATTTCTGGCCAAACGCATCCGTCCGCGAATTCGTTGGCCTGCTGACCGAGCACAGGCTCAAGCAGGCGATCATCTTCGGCAGCCTGATCACATCCTATCTCGTGCTGACGATCATGTCATTCCAATAGTCGTTCCAATAGAAGTCGGCTTCAATCACTACAATTCCATCACATGCAGATGTTGAAATTTGTGGTAGAATAGCTGTGTATGAGTTAGTAACGTCGAATCGCAGACAGCGTCCGGCGCAATACATTAAAGGGGAGGTAACTATACTATGTTGAAAGATTTCAAGGCGATGGCTGAGCTGGTCAAGGCTAATCCTGTCAAGAAGAGAATCGTTCTGTGCTGCGCACACGACGAACATTCTCTCGACGCAGTCTACGAAGCTTATAAGGAAGGGATCGTAGAACCTGTATTTGTCGGCAAGGAAGAAGAGATCAAAGCGATCTGCAAGGAGCAGGGATTTGATTTCGGCGATGTCGCGATCTACAACGAAGATGACGATGTCGAGGCTGCTAAGACCGCAGTGCGTCTGATCCGTGAGGGCAAGGGCGATTTCCTGATGAAGGGTCGTATGCAGACATCTGACCTGCTGAGACAGGTCGTCAATAAAGAAACAGGACTTCAGTGCGGCAAGATCATGTCACACGTCGGACTCTTCCAGGTACCGAATTATCACAAGGTGGTAGTTCTGACAGACGGCGGAATGCTTCTCGCACCGAACCTCGAGCAGAAGGTCAAGATCATCAACAACGCTGTTGACGTACTCCATTCGCTTGGATATGAGGATCCGAAGATCGCAGTAGTCTGCGGAGCTGAAGTACTCAATCCTAAGGCTCAGGAGTCTGTCGATGCTGCAGCTCTCAAAGAGATGAACGTGAACGGCGAGATCACCGGATGCACCGTTGAGGGACCGATTTCCTATGATATCGCTCTCAGCAAAGAGATCGCAGACTTCAAGAAGTTTGACAGCCCGGTCGCAGGTGAAGCAGACGCTCTGATCATGCCGATCATGGCAGCAGGCAATATGCTCGGCAAGTCCTGGACAGTCAGCAGCAACGGAATGATGGCAGGCATCGTAGTAGGAGCTAAGGCGCCAATCGTGCTCACATCCAGAGGATCCACAGCAGAAGAGAAGTTCTATTCGATCGTTCTTGCTGCAGCAGCTTCCAACTAGTATATTTAGCAGATCATAAAGAATATAGAGAAAGCACAGCACGACCGGTCTCGTATATGAGGCCGGCCGTGTTATTGCATAAGAAACAAAAAAGAGAGACTGCGAGAACCGTAAGCAGTTCCGGTAGTGGTACAAATGACGTGACCGCCTGCAAGGAGTCCGCTGCCTCTACTGCTACGGTTCTCGCAGTCCCTTATGTCGTGACAAACGTTGGATGACCTGTCAGCATCTCCCCCACAGCGATGATCAGACAGGACGTTTGCCGGAACTGGCAAGTATGACTAATGTATGTCCGACCATATCTTACAACGTAGTTTTGGTCATATCAACAATTATTTCCCCAATTATTGCACAATAATATGTACAAATGAGCAAAAAATCGGACAATTAAAAACCTCTCTCTGTAGCAGTTGCAATCACTGCGTTTCGGAAAGAGAGGTTTTTGTATTGCTTTGTATTTTTTGTTGCGCTTTATTCGTTTTCTTTGCGATGATCGCGATGCCGGCTGTGAGACTCCACGATCGATTTGGACAAGCGGCGCATCACACGCTCTGTGAAGAAGACAGCGACCGTTCCGATGATCGCTCCTTCATAGAATCCGATGCCGATCGCGAGACCGATGCATGCGGATGCCCACAGTCCCGCAGCAGTCGTCAGGCCCTGGACACGGTTATCATGCGTCATGATGATGGAACCGGCTCCGAGGAAACCGATGCCGGAAACTACCTGAGCTCCGATCCTGGTCGGGTCTACAGAGCCGTAGTACAGGTAGGCGTACTGGCCGGTCGTCATAGCAAGCATCGCACCGAGACACACCAGGATGTGAGTGCGGAGTCCCGCGTTAGCGCCGTGGACATTCCGGTCATATCCTATGATACCGGCGCAGAATATTACCAGAACAGTGCGGATGATGACTGTCGGTAAGGTCGGCTGGAGCAGCCAAGGTAATGCATCAGTGATCATGACGGTACCTCCTGTAGAACGATCCCATGCGAGAAGTTATTGTTATATTGTATTCATACTGACCGTTTTTTTCAATATTTCATCAGGATAAACAGGGCGCCCATGTTATAATGATGACTAATGATGGTCAATGATAATACAGTTCGGCCGTAAGGGAGGGACATACTAATGATATATGATACTGCCATCATCGGGACAGGCCCGGCGGGACTGTCCGCAGCAATCAATCTGAAGCTGCATAATAAGGAAGTGATATGGTTCGGAGCGGCGAATTTCAGCTCCAAAGTCGCCATGTCAGAGAAGATCGCCAACTATCCGGGACTGGGACTGATCAGCGGAAAGGAACTGATCGGTAAGTTCGAAGCTCACCGCGAAGAGATGGGCCTCGAGATCACCGAGCAGATGGTAACAGCGATCATGCCTGGAGATGAGTATTACATGCTGTCGGCAGGCAGCGATGTTTATATGGCGAAGACGCTGCTGATCGCCACAGGTGTCGCGACGGGCAAAGGCTTTGACGGTGAAGCGGAATACCTCGGACGCGGCGTCAGCTACTGCGCGACTTGCGACGGTTTCCTGTATAAGGGCAAAACAATCGCCGTCTTCTGCGGTGACGCGAGATTCGAGCACGAAGTGGAATACCTGGCGGAGATCGCGGACAAAGTGTACTTCGCCGCTTCCTATAAGGGCGCTGCAGTCGACAAACCGAATGTCGAGAAGCTCCCGTCGCCGATCAAGTCGGTATCAGGCGCAATGAAAGCGAACAAGATCGGACTGGTGGACGGAACAGAGGTCGATATAGACGGGCTGTTCTGCCTGAGGAATTCGATAGCGCCTGCAACACTGCTCAGCGACCTCGAGCTGGATGGCGTGCATATCGTCACAGACCGCAACATGGCGACCAATCTGCCGGGATGCTTTGCGGCAGGTGACTGCACAGGCAGACCGTACCAGATCGCGAAGTCGGTCGGCGAAGGCAACATTGCAGCGCACAGCATTATCGAGTATCTGGCAGCCAACAAATAGCAATACCGGATGGGCAGCACCAATAAGATCACACTGGGAATACTGGCGCATGTAGATGCCGGCAAAACGACTCTGTCAGAGGCCATTCTCTACAAGACAGGAGAGATCAGGAAACTCGGCAGAGTCGACCACGGGAACGCGTTCCTCGATGACAGCGAGATCGAGAGAAACCGGGGTATCACCATCTTCTCGAGACAGGCGAGATTCACTGTCAGCGGGAGCGATGGAGATGCCGCGGAGATCACGCTGATCGATACACCGGGCCATGTGGATTTTGCCGCAGAGATGGAGAGAGCATTGTCTGTAATCGACTATGCTCTTCTTGTCGTGAGCGGATCAGAAGGCGTCCAGGCGCACACCCAGACGCTCTATAAGATGCTCAGAGACAGCGGTATCCCGGTCCTGATGTTCATCAACAAGATGGACATCGCGGTGAGACCGAGAGAGGATATCCTGGCGGAACTGGCGGGAGAACTCGGCGCAGGCGCAGTGGATTTTACGGAACTGGCTAATATTGGCGCATCCCTGCGGAATGGCGGTCAGACAGCCAGTGCAGGACCGGCAGATCTGAGCGAACGTCAGAAGACCAAACTCGAGAAATTCATCGACGATATCACGCTGTATTCACCGGAACTCGCGGAGATCGTGCTGGAAAGAGAACCGGACGAGACTGCCGGCGGTGCAGATCAGCAGGATATCTACGACAAAATAACTTCGCCGCTCACAGGTGACGACATCATCGATGCGGTGCGGAGAGGAGAAGTGGTGCCTTGCATATTCGGGTCAGCCCTCAAGATGCAGGGCATCGATGAACTGCTCCAGGTGATCGGCCGGTACACAGCCATGCCGGAATTCGGCGAAGAGACCGGCGCTCGCATCTACAAGACTACGATCGCGGATGACGGCGAGCGCGTCTGTTTCCTCAAGGTGACCGGAGGTGAGCTCAGGGTCCGCGACAAAGTGATCTGCCATTCGGCAGACGATACCAGCAGTGAAGCCAAGATCAACCAGATCAGGCTGTACTCCGGCAGCAAATTTGTCACAGCGGAGGCAGCCGCGGCGGGAACGGTCTGCGCGGTCACGGGACTCGGGAACGCACTTCCGGGAGATACGATCGGGGCAGAGCGGCCTCACAATGAATATAAGATCAGACCATTCATGGTTTATACTGTCTCCGGCACGGAGAACATGGACCCATATGATGTGATGAAGGACCTCAGCAAACTCGCTGAGGAAGATCCTGCGCTCAACGTCAGGTGGCGCCATTCACAGGACGGCGGAGCAGACGAGATAGAGATACGCCTGATGGGGCAGGTGCAGCAGGAAGTGCTGGCCGGGATCATCAGGGACAGATTTGGATATGAAGTAACGTTCGATGCCGGCAGCGTCCTGTATCTGGAGACGATCGAAGGCATCTATGAAGGCGTAGGACATTTCGAGCCGCTGAGGCACTATGCAGAGGTCCATCTCCTGGTCGAGCAGGGAGAGCCGGGCAGCGGCATCGTGATGAGCTCGATCACCCCGGAAGACGAACTCGCCAGGAACTGGCAGCGCCTCATCATGACTCATATCGAAGAGAAAGAACACATCGGCGTGCTGACGGGCGCGCCGCTTACAGACGTAAGGATCACCCTCGCTGCAGGACGCGCTCATGATAAACACACGAGCGGAGGCGACTTCCGCGAGTCGACGTACAGAGCGGTCAGGAACGCATTGATGCAGGCACGCGCGGCAGGCAAAGCGGTTTTGCTCGAGCCTTGGTCATCGTACGATATCGAGCTGCCTTCACAGTACGTAGGGCGCGCGATGACCGATATCCGCCAGATGGGAGGCACACAGGGCGAACTGGAGCAGAAGGGCGATACAGCCCGCATCAGAGGCACTGTGCCGGCAAGTGAGATCGCCGGTTACCAGCAGATCCTGACCGGCTACACCGGAGGAGCAGGCCGGATGGCGCTGTCACCTGCGGGATACGCGAAGTGCCATGATGCAGAAGCGGTCATCGCATCCAGTGGATACGATCCGGAGAGAGACATAGAGAATACAGCGGATTCCGTTTTCGTGAGCCATGGCGCATCGGATATCGTCAGATGGGACAAAGTCAGCGAGCGGATGCATCTCCAGAGCGTTCTGCGCAGGCTTGCGAGATATGACGCAGCGGGTGCCGGCGCCCGGTCTGCGGGAGGATACAGCGGGAATGCAGGCTCCCGGCCGGATTTCAGTTATGCCGGATCAGGGATCGACAGCAAGGAAGCCCGCGAGCGCAGGGCGGCTGTCGAGAAAGAACTGAAGATGATCTTCGAGCGGACTTACGGAACAGGCAAGGAAAGGACGTACAGAGAGTCCAGGACTGTATACGCGCCGGATGAAGAGACCCGCGCGAGGAACGAGGCGAGGAATCAGGAGATCCGCGCAAAACACGAGCGCAAGGGCGTGACCGGACCGGAAGAACAGGAACCTCCTGTCATGATCATCGACGGATACAATCTGATCTTCGCGGATGCTTATCTGACAGAACTGGCAAGCAAGGATCAAGGCGCGGCGAGAGACCAGATCCTCGACAGGATCTGCAATTTCGCGGCTTACAGAGGCATAGAGACGACGGTGGTCTTTGATGCCTGGAAAGTCCCGGAAGGAACCGGCTCGGAAGAGGACTACTACGGAGTGAAAGTCATCTACACCGCCGAGAACGAACCTGCGGACATCCGGATCGGTATGATCACGGGAGATATCAGGGGGCGGCAGTTCTATGTCGTTTCGTCAGATATACTCATACAGCAGGATTCTTTTGTGCACGGAGGGCTCAGGATCTCCTCGCAGGAGTACATGAGGATGCTGGCGGAGACTGAGGCGGAGATCCGCGGAAAACTCTGAACGATCATGGCGGAGTGAAGATTTTCTTTCGGAAATTATGCGTTTTTTAAATACATAGGGAATAAACACCCCAGATATACGGGATTCATTCTTGTTAAAAAAGTACTTAAATGGTAGAATGACATGGATGATTATTGCGGTAAGAGAATAATTGTAATTTCTATACAGCAACGAAAGGAGACTAGTTAATGAAAGTTGCAATCAATGGATTCGGACGTATCGGAAGACTGTCCTTCAGAAAGCTTTATAAGGAAGAGGATATCGAAATCGTAGCTATCAACGACCTTACAAGCCCACACATGCTGGCATATCTGCTCAGAAATGACAGCGTACAGAAGAAGTTCGACGCAGTAGTAGAAGAAGCTGAGAATGGCATCCTGGTAGACGGCAAGTTCTTCCCTGTATATGCAGAGGCAGACGCAAGCAAGCTCCCATGGGGCGAACTCGGTATCGACGTTGTACTCGAGTGCACAGGCTTCTACACATCCAAGAAGAAATCCCAGGCTCATATCGATGCCGGCGCTAAGAAGGTTCTGATCTCTGCTCCTGCAGGCAATGACCTCCCGACCATCGTTTATGGAACCAACCATGAGTCACTGACCAAGGAAGACACCATCGTATCCGGAGCTTCCTGCACAACAAACTGCCTCGCTCCTATGGCTAAGGCACTTGCTGACTACAGAGAGCTGAGAACTGGATTCATGACAACCATCCACGCTTACACAGGTGACCAGATGATCCTCGACGGACCACACAGAAAGGGCGACCTGAGAAGAGCAAGAGCTGGTGCCATCAACATCGTTCCTAACAGCACAGGCGCTGCTAAGGCTATCGGCCTGGTAATTCCTGAACTCGCAGGCAAGCTGATCGGATCCGCTCAGAGAGTACCTGTTCCATCAGGCTCCATCACAATTCTCGACGCTACACTCAAGGATATGACTGATACAGTATCCGTAGAGGGCATCAACGAGGCAATGAAGGCTGCTGTAAGTGAGTCCTATGGCTACACTGAGGAAGAGATCGTATCCAGCGACGTTATCGGAATGAGCTATGGTTCACTCTTCGACGCTACTCAGACTCTTGCACAGCAGTGCGGAACTCACATCTTCGAGGTAAGAGTAGTTGCTTGGTACGACAACGAGATGAGCTATGTAAGCCAGCTCTGCAGAACCCTCAAGTACATGGGAACACTCGTATAATTACAACTATAAGATGAATTAGGGAACTCCGGTGTCCGCACCGGAGTTCTTTAACGATAAGGAATTATTCGCAAACTTCAATGAATAGAAAAGAACTGATCCGTACGATCAAATTCGTTCTGGTTTCTGCTTCAGCCGGTCTGGTAGAGATCGGGGTATTCATCCTGATGAATGAACTGACCGGTTTCAGATATTGGCCGTGTTACCTCACAGCGCTTGTCGCTTCAGTAGTTTGGTGTTTTACTATCAACAGGCGGTACACGTTCCAGTCGACCAAGAACGTGCCGAGAGCGATGGCGATGGTATTCGCGTTTTATCTGGTGTTCACACCGGCGTCTACGATCCTCGGCAACTATCTCGCTGAGAGCCTGCACTGGAATGAATATCTGGTAACGGCCATCAACATGGGACTCAACCTGCTGCTCGAGTACCTGTACGATACCTTCGTCGTCTATAGGAACGAGATGGATAACAATGACGTAGCTGCAAGGAAGAGAGCCAGGGAAGAAGCTATATCCTGACAGGCTCTGATAATAGCCCGGTTATAGTTTTTTTCTATCCTATCGGGCGGAACACTCAAGTAAAATAATAGAGGGGGCAGGCCATTGTTTCGGACCTGCTTCGTGCTGTTGCGAGTAAATGGCGAGTGAATGGAGTGTAGAAATGGACAAGATCTATCTGGATAATGGAGCGACCTCTTACCCAAAACCTCATGAAGTAGCGGATGCTGTCTATGACTATATGCTGCACTGCGGGACCAATATCAACCGCGGCGGCTATCAGGCGGCATACGACCTCGAGGGCACCGTCTTCGAGACGAGGGAGATGCTGGTCGACATGTTCGGCGGGCAGGACTGCAAGAACGTAGTCTTCACCAAGAACATCACCGAATCTCTGAACGTAGTGCTCAAGGGCTTCCTCAAACCGGGCGACCACATCCTCTGCTCTTCGATGGAGCACAATGCTGTGATGAGACCTCTTGTGCAGCTGGAAGCGCAGGGCATTGAGTTCTCAAGGATACCGGGAACTGAGAGAGGCGAGCTGGTTTTGGACGCTGTCGAGGGAATGATCAAAGAGAACACCGTCGCGCTCGTCATGACTCATGCGAGCAACATCTGCGGAACGGTCAATCCGCTGGCTGAAGTCGGCGCGATCTGTAAGAAACACGGGCTCAAATTCATCGTGGACAGCGCGCAGACGGCGGGCGTTCTGCCGATCGACATGAAATCGATGAATATCGATGCGCTTTGCTTCACCGGGCACAAATCCCTCCTGGGACCGCAGGGCATCGGCGGCTTCATCCTCGATGAGGACATGATCGACAAGATCTATCCGATCCTCTCGGGCGGCACGGGCTCGATCAGCCACACAGAAGAGACTCCGGACTTCATGCCTGACAAATTCGAGCCGGGCACCATGAATCTCCCGGGCATCGTCGGACTGCATGCCGGCCTCAAGTGGATCCAGGAACGCGGCCTCGACGCGATCGCCGATCACGAACTCGGTCTCACACAGAGATTCCTGGACGGGCTCAAACCACTGGAAGACAAGGGCCTTGTCAGGATCTGCGGCCTGCCGGGCACAGCAGACAGGAAGAGAGTAGGCGTCGTCTCGATCCAGACCCTCAAAGTGGACTGCGCAGACGCAGCATTCAGACTGGACTTCGAATACGGAGTCGAGACGAGAGTCGGGCTCCACTGCGCGCCGAACGCACACAAGACTTTGGGCACCTATCCGACAGGAACGATCCGGTTCTCCTTCGGCAACTTCAACACCGCAGAAGAAGTAGACACAGCCATCAGGGCGATCGCAGAGATCTGCGGGGAATAGACCATACAACAGTCGCAAACCAGGGCATAGGGCATATAGTTCCCATTTTGAATTTAAGCTAAACCGTAACTATATCTGTTCACAATATAGTTACGGTTTTTTATTCTTTCCATTCCGTAACTATATTTCAGGTATTTCCGGACTGTATATAGTTACGGTTTTATTTCCTTCTCATTTCGTAACTATATTTCAGGATTTTTCATTCTGTTTATAGTTACGGTTTTAAAACTTTCCCAATCCATAACTATATTTCAGGATTTCCGGCTCTGTTTATAGTTACGGTTTTAAAACTTTCTCAATCCGTAACTATAGATCTGGCATTAACTGTAAATTGCCTACAACCCCACAACCATACTGCCAGCGTCAGGAGTTCAGATGATCAGACAAGATATTAGCCACTAGAGGGATCAGCGCTGCCGATGCGGTTTGTGGATTTTTGCTGAAAAGTGCCGTATTCTTCCCCAGCTTCTGTGCTGTTGTGGTAAAATATGAATAGGTATGCGGTCGTGAACGCTAATTGTTCGGATTTCGGCCGCTTCCTCAACGGCCATCCCATTCTGCGTGATGCATTTGCGTGAGGTACTTATATTATGAAGAAGAATCTGAGAGTCGGTCTGCTGCTTGATGAACTTACGAGCAACCCTTGCAGGCTGTACGAATCCCGCTATTTCTGCAGCAAATACGATATTGCCAAATCCAGCCTTTCTGAAGACATCAAACTCGTCAACGAGATCCTGCACGAGAACGGCTCCGGCCGGATCGAGAGCATCCAGGGCGTTGGCGGCGGCATCCGCTATATCCCGGGCATTTCCGATGAAGGCATCAGAGAACTGCAGGCTGAACTGATCGAAGCGCTGTCCGACACATCGAGAATGCTCGGAGGCAAATACCTCTACACTTCAGACATCATGTTTGACGGCAGCAATGTCTCGCGTATCGGCAGAATTTTTGCGCAGAGATTTTACGGGCTTGGCGCAGACTATGTCGTGACCGTCGAGACCAAAGGCATCCCGATCGCTGCCCAGACTGCGTTCATGCTGGGGCTCCCACTCGTCGTCATCCGCCGCGAGGCAAAATACTCAGAAGGTTCTACCGTGAGTATCAACTATTTCTCGGGTACCAACGAGCGCATCCAGAAGATGTCGATTTCCAAGAGGGCAGTAGAACATGGCAGGAAAGCGATCATCATAGACGATTTTATGAGAGGAGGAGGGAGCCTCAAGGGGATCCAGGACATCCTCGGAGAGTTCGATGTTGAGACAATCGCCATCGGCGTCGCCCTGGAATCCAGGCTGCCGGAACGCAAGAAGGTCTCCAATTACACGTCGATCATCATCATCGACGAGATCGACGAAGAGAACAAAAAGATCAGTTTGTCGGCCAATGAAGGCCTGTTCGAGTGATCGGATAGGGCGGTTAATAGGACACTTTGGCGGGGAGGATCAGGGACTTCAAAAAATACCTGCGAGACTCCCAAGAACTACCGCAATTCCTTGAATTAGGTGAGTTCTATACAATATAATACTTGTGTATGCTGACCTGAATTACAGATCAACAGGGGATTAAATTATGAGTTTTGATGAATATAAGAGAATACACTGCCTCGGTATCGGAGGCATCGGTCTTTCGGCCGTTGCGGAGATCCTGGCAGATAACGGACATATAGTAACAGGAACGGACATCAATCCGTCCAAAGTCACAAGGCATCTTGAGAGCATCGGCATCAAGGTGTTCCCTTCGCATGAGCCGGAGAACGTCGAAGGCGTCGATGCGATCGTGTACTCCGCAGCGGTTTCGGATGAGAATCCGGAAGTCGTCAGAGCGCGCGAGCTCGGCATCCCGCTGTTCTCGAGGGCAGAAGTCCTCGGCATGATCATGGACAAATATGAGAAATCAGTCGCCATCTGCGGCACCCACGGCAAGCCGACCGTGACCTCCATGACATCGCTCATCCTCCGCAACGCGCAGTACAAACCAACGATCCTGGTCGGAGGCAACCTCCCGCAGATCAACGGCAATGTCGAGATTGGAGAGAACAAGTACTTTGTCACAGAAGCGTGCGAGTACATGGACAGCTTCCTCCAGCTCAGGCCGACCATCGGAGTCATCCTCAACATCGATTCCGACCACCTTGACTACTTCAAGGATATGGACCATATCGTCAAATCCTTCGGCACTTTCGTCGATCAGATCCCGCCGACAGGCACGATCATCGCGTATGGCGACAATCCTTTCGTCAAAGGCATCCTCAAGGGTCGCAACAACAAGATCACCTACGGATACAGCGAGAGCAATGATTTCTACGCGGAGAACATCGTCTTCGACGAGAACGGTTATCCTTCATTTGACATTTGCAGGAAGGGCAAGAGGATCGCAAGGCTCCAGCTGTCCGTACCGGGCGAGCACAACGTCCTCAACGCGATGGCGGCATTCGTCACAGCGTCATTCCTCAGAGTGGACATCCAGACCATCGCGCTGACACTCCGGGATTATCACGGGACCAACAGGCGTTTTGACCACATCGGAATGACTGCGAACGGCGTTCAGGTGTTCGACGATTACGCACACCATCCGACAGAGATCCGCGCGACTCTGGCGGCAGCGAAGAACGTCAAACACAACAAACTTTGGCTGATCTTCCAGCCGCACACATATACCAGGACCAAAGCGCTGTTCGATGAATTCGTGGATGCTTTCACCGATACCGACACGCTTGTGGTGACCGACATCTACGCCGCGAGAGAGAAGGACATCTACGATATCTCTTCGTACAAACTCGTGACCGCGATGAAGAAGAAATATCCTCACAAACCGATCTATTACGTCAAGGATTTCGAGGATATCGTCAGATATATCAGGAAATATGCCGCCAAAGACGACATCGTGATGACGATGGGCGCCGGCGACGTATACAAAGTCGGTGAAATGCTGCTTGGCAAGTGACGGCCATTTACCTGCAGCTTCACATATATAAGAAGGCCCCTAAACAACCAAGAGGAAGTAACTATGAGTGAGAAAATGAAAAGGGACAGTAAGTCCATTTCAAAAACGATTATCCACACAACGCACCATCAGAATTACCGGGAGGAACACGAAATGACGACCGACAGATTCAGCAATCTCAAGCTTTTCACCTGCAACTCACATCCTGAACTGGCTCAGGAGATCGCTGAGTACATGGGCATCGAGCTGGGCAAATCCACTGTCACCAAGTTCAGCGACGGCGAGATCAGCGTGAGCATCTGGGAATCAGTAAGAGGCAAAGACTGCTTTATCGTTCAGTCGACCAACGATCCTGTCAACGACAATCTGATGGAACTCCTCATCATGACAGATGCGCTCAAAAGAGCCAGCTGCAACAGCGTCACTGCTGTAATGCCATACTACGGCTATGCGAGACAGGACCGCAAGGCCAAAGCGAGAGATCCGATCACAGCCAAACTGGTCGCCAACATGATCACTGCTGCCGGTATCGACAGAGTCATCACGATGGACCTGCACGCTTCACAGGAACAGGGCTATTTCGACATCCCTGTAGACCACATGCTGGGTCAGCCGATGCTGACAGATTACTTCAGACTCAAAGAGCTGGAAGATCTGGTCATCGTTTCGCCGGACCACGGTTCCGTTAAGAGAGCCCGCAACATGGCCAAACCTCTCAACGTTCCTATCGCCATCATCGATAAGAGAAGACCGGAAGCCAACAAGAGCGAGATCATGAACGTAGTAGGTGATGTCAACGGCAAGAACTGCATCATCCTCGACGACCTGATCGATACAGCAGGAACGATCTGCAACGCCGCTAACGCACTGATGGATCTCGGCGCTAAGAGCGTATACGCGTGCGCGACTCACGCCGTTCTCTCCGGACCGGCACTCGAGAGGATCGAAGCCAGCCCGATCAAGGAGATGGTACTCCTCAACACCATTCCGATCCCGGAAGAGAAGAAGCTCAAGAAGATCACTGTTCTCTCCGTAGGACACATCTTCGCAGAGACGATCACAAGGGTATACTGCAACAAGCCGATCTCGGCTATGTTCAATTAGACTATAGATGGGACTATTCAGAAGAGATAGACAGGATAAGAAAGAAGAGCGGTTTGCCGGGGACAACACTTATGTGATCGTTGGACTCGGCAACCCGGGGGCAGAATATGAGAAGACGAGGCACAACATGGGGTTCAGAGCCCTGGATGTGCTCTCTTCTGATGCAGGGATCGAGATCCGGAGGGCCAAATTCCACGCTTTGCTGGGACAGGGCCGGATCAAGGATGCCAAAGTCATATTGGTCAAGCCCCAGACATATATGAACAACAGCGGTATCGCCGTCAGAGAGGCGGCGATGTATTATGATGTGCCGAGCTGCAATGTCATCGTGATCTACGATGACATTGACCTGCCCGCCGCATCGATCAGGGTTCGGAAATCCGGCGGGCCGGGGACGCACAACGGCATGAAATCCGTTGTGCAGCAGCTCGGTACCCAGGACTTCCCGCGCATCAGGATCGGCGTCGGCGCGGCGCAGGGCGACGAAGATCTCGTCGACCGGGTCATAGGCAAAGTACCTAAGGAAGAACAGGCACTCCTCGACAAGGCAGCAGTCGATGCCGCCAAAGCCGCCTATGACATCGTAGCACTCGGCATCGACATGGCCATGAACCGCCATAATCATGCAGCCAAGCCGAAGAAAACGAAGAAAGAAGCAGAGCAGGCAGCAGAGTCTGCAACTGGCGATTCGGCCGGCACTGCAGATCCGCAGATTGCCGTCGATCCTGTCGGCACTGCAGCAGATAACGAACAGGGCAACGTATGATAACGAATTACACTGGCGTGAGTGGGAGCAGGACTTCGTACCTGATCTCCAGACAGCTCACTGAGACAAGTAAAGCTCTAGTGGTGGTCTCCAACGGACGTGCGGCAGCGCGTCTTGCTGAAGACCTCGCTTTTTTCTTGCCTGCAGCTGAGATTATCGTCATGCCTGAGTCAGAGGACATACAGATACTCTATGAAGCCCGGGACAGGAGCTCCCAGATCCAGAGGATGAAGGGCATTCAGGCGCTGTGCGGCTCCGGCCCTGGATCCGGAGCCGGGAAACAGACGGCCGGCGCCGTCGTCATCGCGCCGGTCAGCGCTGTAGTCAAGCCGACCGTATCACCGGCGCGATACCGCTCTGCGATCCTGCAGGTATCCCTGGGCGAGCAGCTCGAGCCGGCAGATTTCAGAGAACTTCTGGTAGCGGGCGGTTACAACCACGCGGCTGTCACGGAATCCCCGGGCGAGTTCACCAGCAGGGGCGGCATCGTAGATGTTTTCCCGCCATCGTTCAACAACCCGGTCAGGATCGAGTTCTTCGGTGACGAGATCGATTCGATCAGGTATTACGACCCGGATACGCAGCGATCACTCGAGAACGCGACTGCCATCACGATCGGGCCAGCTGCCGAATTCATCCCGACGAGCGAGGAGAAGAGGGCAGCGCTTGCCAGGATCCAGCGCGAGTACGACCGCAGGATCAAGAGCGCCAAGTCCCAGTATGCGGACAAGAACATCGCTGACGGCAGGATCGAGCGCCTGCAGGAGCACAAGAGCAGGGTGACAGACCTGTTCGAAGAGCAGTCCAACATCCAGATCTATTCCGATTATCTGGAATATTTTGATATCGACAAATGCTGTCTGTGGGACTACATCAGCGATACGGCGAATTCCGGCGGACAATCTGCCAATGCGCCAAAAAACGCCAATGCGCCACAATCCGGCATTGTCATTATCCGTGACCCGGCTCGTGTCGAAGAGGAACTGCCGGAATCGGTGAGCAAAGACGATTTCCGCCGCATCTACGGATGCAGCAATTTGGCGGTTTACACGCCGTTCCCTGAGAGGATTGCCGGCCTCGACAGGCTGGACAGGATCATCAACGTCCGCAGCCGCCAGATAGCGCCATTCAACGGGCAGATCGATCTTTTTGCTGCAGAGACTGCCAAACTGGCTGGTTCTGGCTACTCGATCACCATCGTCAGCTCCACTGACGAGAAGAATGAACGCATCAGAGAATACCTCGACATCGCCGAAGTCGAGGGCAACATAACATACAGGACAGGCAGTCTGTCGTCCGGTTTTATCGTGGAAGACGACAAGACCTGCTACATTTCGGAACAGGACATCTTCCCAGAGGGCAGGCGCAAACCTCGCAGAGACAAACGCGCCAAATCCAAGAAGAAGTCCGCCGATATGATCCAGTTCTCGGACCTCCACGCCGGCGATTACATCGTACACGAGATCCATGGTATCGGCCGGTTCGAAGGCATACGGACGATGACGGCCGACGGCATGACCCGCGACTATCTTGTGATCAGATACGCCGGTTCGGACATGCTGTACATCCCGACCGAGCAGCTGGATATCATACAGAAATATATAGGAAATTCCGGCAACGCGCCGATGCTGTCGCGGCTTTCCGGCGGTAATTGGCGGCGCACGAGAGAGCGCGCCAAGAAAGCCGTCATGGAGATCGCCGAGGACCTCGTCAAACTCTATGCCGAGAGACAGGCAGCGGGCGGACATGCTTTTGGCGGGGACACCGTCTGGCAGGCCGAATTCGAGGCGGACTTCCCGTACGCCGAGACCGACGATCAGCTGAGGGCGATCGACGAGATCAAAGAAGACATGCAGAAACCTCTGCCGATGGACAGGCTGCTTTGCGGCGATGTCGGCTACGGCAAAACGGAAGTCGCTGCACGCGCTGTCTTCAAATGCATCTCCGAGGGCAAACAGGCTGCGATCCTCGCGCCGACGACGCTGTTGGTCAATCAGCATTACCACACGCTCAAAGAGCGCTTCGAGAACTTCCCGTTCGAGATCGAGGAGCTCTCGAGATTCCGGTCGCCGACCGAACAGAAGAAAATCGCCAGATCGCTCAAAAACGGCAATATCGACCTCATCATCGGCACGCACCGGCTGCTGTCGGAAGACATCCGGTTCAAGGATCTCGGGCTGCTGGTGATAGACGAAGAGCAGCGTTTTGGCGTCAGACATAAGGAAAAGATCAAGCAGCTGCGCCAGAACATCGACGTCCTGACGCTCTCGGCGACACCGATCCCGAGGACGCTGAACATGTCGCTGACAGGCATCAAGGACATCAGCACGATCGACGAGCCGCCTGGCGACAGGCTTCCGGTGCACACGTACGTCACTCCGTACGAGGAGGACGTGCTGCGCAACGCGATTGAGCGGGAACTGGCGCGCGGCGGGCAGGTTTTTGTCGTAAATAACAGGATCACCGGCCTCCACCAGATCCGCGAGACGATCCAGCGGCTGGTGCCGGACGCTGTCACGGCCATCGGGCACGGACGGATGAGCGAGGAAGCGCTCGAGAATACGATGCTGGATTTTGTCGAGGGCAGGATCAACGTGCTGATCGCCACAACGATCATCGAAAACGGCATCGACATCCCGAATGCCAACACAATGATTATCCTCAACGCGGACAAATTCGGCCTCGCCCAGCTGTACCAGCTGAGGGGCAGGGTCGGGCGCTCGCACCGGCTCGCGTACGCGTACCTGATGTACCAGCCGGACAAAGTCCTTACAGAAATCGCCAGAAAGCGCCTGACTGCCATCCGTGAGTTCACCGAATTCGGCGCGGGATTCAAGGTCGCGATGCGTGACCTCGAGCTGCGCGGCGCAGGCAACATGCTCGGCGAGGCCCAGAGCGGCCACATCGAGAGCATCGGCTACGAGCTCTACTGCAAGGAGATCGACAGGGCAGTCCGCAAACTCAAGGGCGAGACTGTCACCGAGCAGAGATCAGACATCAAGATCGAGCTGGAGACTCAGGCGTCGATCCCGTCGTCATATATTGGCGATGAGACCCTGAGGCTGCAGGCTTACAAGAAAATAGCGAATATTACTGGGCAGGAAGACGCCGAAGATCTGGCGGACGAGCTGCTCGACAGATACGGTGACGTCCCGGAGGAGACCCTCAACCTCCTCAAAGTCGCCGAGATCAGGGCTCACGCCGAGATGACCGGAGCAGTCAATATCGCCAAACGCGACAAGCGAATCATCATCCGCTTCGCTGAAGTCAACCGGTTCAACGCCTACGCAGCCGTCATGGCCAAAGCTGAATTTGGCGACCAGCTCACCATCACGAGCGGCAAAGCCACCAGCCTGGCCCTCTACACCGGCCGGTCCGTCGACCTGGGCAAACTGCTCAGCCTGATGCGGACCATTCGCTACGCGGCAGAAACAGCAGAGCAGGCAGGGTAGATGCTGCGGTACGATCGCAACCTAAGCATGACGAAAGTGCGGCATGGCATGATAGCCGGCCGCACTTTTTTATTTGCCCAAATGTGAATACTTATGCTGACGGACGCATCTTGAATTGATCCATCCGCACGAACAATATTGTGGTAGCTATATCTTGTTCAGATTCCTGCATCGAAAAAATGATGCTGAAATATCTCTTGCTTATATGTATAATTAATTGTTGGAATCAAATGAATTCAGTATAAGGAGATCAGTATGCTGTTCAGTAATATAGGACTTATTGATGAGAATTTTGGCTACCGCGAGGGCATGTACGTCGGAACGGTGGATGACAGGATCGTTTACATTGGCACGGAAGCGCCTCCGGTCGACCCGGCTCAGGCCAGGGAAGAGGAGCTCTTCAAGATGACTGTGAGCGCCAACCCGCTTCTGGCTGGCGAGTCTTCCGGCTGCTGCGCTCACACGCTTTTGGCTGGCGAGCCGCATCCGCTCTACGGCGAGGTCTATGACGGCAAGGGCAAAGTCCTGATGCCGGCTTTCTACAACGCCCACGGCCATTCGCCAATGTGCCTGATGCGCGGTTATGGCGAAAATCTTCCTCTCGACAGATGGCTCAACGAGAAGATCTTCCCGTTCGAGGACAAACTCTACAGTGAGGCGGTCTATTGGTCCACACTGCTGACCATGGCCGAATCGATGAGATTCGGTATCGTATCGACGTCCGACATGTACTATTTTACAGATGACATGGTCAGGGCTATCGCTGTCAGCGGCATGAAATCCAACATCAGCAGGGCGGTCACCAGCTTTGGGTGCAAGCGCCTGGAAGACTGTGTCGGCTACAGGGAAATGCGCGAAGTGATCCTGATGTATGACGGTTTTGCCGACGGCAGGATCATCGTCGAGGCGAGCCCGCATGCTGAATACACCAACAGCGAGATGTTCCTGCGGGCGATCGCTGATACAGCGAAGGAATTCGATGTCCGAATTCATGTCCATGTTGCCGAGACGGAAAGCGAGACCCAGGGCTGTATCGAGCGCTATGGCAGAACGCCGGTAAAATTCCTGGCGGATTGCGGCGTATTCGACGTGCCGGCAAATGCTGCGCACTGCGTATGGCTCACGGATGAAGACCGGGATATTTTGGCGGAAAAAGGCGTTTCTGTATCCAGCAACACGATGAGCAATATGAAGCTGGCGAGCGGATTGTGCGATGTTCCGAAGCTTTATGCCAAAGGCATCAATGTGGCGATCGGGACTGACAGTGTTGCCAGCAACAACAGCCTGAACTTCTTCGAAGAGATGAAGATGTTCGCGCTGGCAGGCAAGATCCGCGCAATGGATCCTGCAGCGATGACTCCGGAGCAGGTGTTGTTCAGCGCTACCAGAGGCGGCGCGCTGGCGCAGGGCAGGGAAGACGTGGGCTTTGTCAAGGAAGGCTTCAAGGCCGACCTGATCGTCGTTGACGTTACCGGGCCGAACATGGTCCCGATGCACAACATGCTCAACAACCTGATCTATTCCGCCGACGGCAAGGACGTCGTGCTCACGATGGCAGACGGCAAAGTCCTGTACCGCGACGGAAGATACATGACTCTGAATTACGAGAAGACCGTGGCCGAGGCTCAGGCAGCGACCCAGAAGATCCTCTCAATGCTCTAAGATATAATGATGGAAGATAACAAGTTCGAAAACAACAACTCCAATTCGGCCGCTTCGGTCCTGATGAAAGGCGCGACGATCCTGGCGATCGCCGGCATCGTCAGCAAGCTGTTTGGTGCCTTCTTCCGCATCCCGCTCACCAACATGATCGGCGCGGAAGGGCAGTCTTACTATGGCGCGGCTTACCCGGTCTATCAGCTGTTCTACGTCGTCGCGACAGCAGGATTCCCGGTCGCCATCTCCAGGATGGTTTCCGAGAGGATCGCGCGTAACGACTACATTAACGCGCACAAATCCTTTACGCTAGCCCTCAAAGCCACCACGATCATCAGCGTGATCTCGTTCATCATCTGCTTCTTCGGGGCAGGGATGCTTGCGAGATTTTACCACAATCCGGGGGCAGAAGCCTCGATCAGAGCGATCTCGATCGCGCTCCTGTTCACCCCGTTCGTAGCTTCTCTCAGAGGCTATTTCCAGGGCCATCAGAACATGACACCGACTGCGGTATCACAGGTCATCGAGCAGATCGTCAGAGTCTGCGTCGGCCTGGTTCTGGCGTACGCATTCTTCCGCACCAGCCTCGAGAACGCTGCGGCGGGAGCGACTTTTGGCGCATCGGCAGGCATGATCGCAGCACTGATCATCATGTTTGGCATATACAGGCGGGATTCGGCGGACAGACAAGCCAGAATGCGCCAGTCCGTGATCCGCGAAGAGAGCGGCCGGCAACGCCTCCGGGAGCTGTTTGAGATCGTCATCCCGATCACGATCGGCTCTTCGATCATTCCGCTCATGCTGATCATAGACGCGGCAGTCGTCATGTGGAGACTCCAGGCAACCGGCTGGTCCTATGAAATGTCCAAAACCCTCTACGGTCTCATCAGCGGCTACTGTGACCCGCTCGTCAATCTGCCGGTCGTGTTCATCGACGCGATTTGCATCAGTCTGATCCCGGCAGTCACCACTGCGTTCACGCTGCACATCAAAGAAGACCTCGATGGGAACATCAAGACCGGTCTCAAAACCATGATGATCATCGCCGTCCCTTGTTCGGTTGGCCTGATCGCGTTGGCCAGACCGATCCTCTTGCTCCTCTATCCGAGGAAGCCGGACGAAGCGATCATGGCGGTCCCGACGCTGATGATCCTCGCAGTCGGACTCATAACACTCGCCGTAATGCGCACTTTGTCCGCAAGTCTGCAGGGCATAGGCAAAATGACTTTGCCTGTCATCAACCTGTTCATCGGCGCTGTGGTGAAAATCGCCATTACTTTCGTGCTGGTAAGCATCCCGGCGCTCAACATCAAAGGTGCCGCGATCGGTACAGTCTGTGCGTATCTGACAGCGGCGATCCTCAATTACATGGGACTCCGGAAGTACGCAGATGTGAGCCTGGACCTCAAGAACATATTCATCAGGCCGCTTCTCGCGTCGGCGATCATGGGCGTGTCGGCGATCGTATCGTATAAGGTGTTATTTGCGATTTTACATAGCAATACTTTGGCTACAGGGCTTGCAATAATAGCCGCAGTAGTAGTATATTTTGTCATGGTTTTCGTGACGAAAACCGTCACCCGGGAGGAACTCTCGATGGTGCCTAAGGGCGAGAAGATCTACGATCTCGCGGTCAAGCTCAGACTCGCGAAATAGAGATTCCTTATTTGACCTGCCGGTCAGATTGAAGCTCGCGTATTAACAATGTAAACCCATCTATTGGGTAGATAATTTATTGACATCAATTGGGTAAATAATTTATAATTTGCCCAGCAAATAGCTCATTTATTTAAGGAGGATTGATATGAATAAGGCTGAATTGGTTGCAAAGGTTGCAGACAAGACTGGATTCAAGAAGAAAGATGCAGAAGTAGCTCTGGATGCAGTTCTCGAGACAATCGAGAAGGCACTCGTAGATGGCGACAGCGTAAGGCTGATCGGATTTGGAACCTTTGAGACAAGAAGCAGGAAGGCAAGAACAGGAAGAAACCCTCAGAAGCCGGATACAGTAATCGACATCCCAGCTTCCAAGGCTCCTGTATTCAAGGCTGGCAAGTCCCTGAAGGACGCAGTTAACAAGTAATCGTACCCAGACTTGATATATCGGCGGATAGCATGACCGCTATCCGCTGTTTTATTTTGAAACAGACGAGACGAGGCGGTCCGCCGCCCCGGATCCGGACATCACAAACACGAGGCGGTCCGCCGCCCGCGCAGACAACAGACATGAGATTAGACAAATACTTAAAGAATTCACGAATCATCAAGCGCCGCACAGTTGCCAAAGAAGCCTGTGAACAGGGCCGAGTCGAAGTCAACGGCAAAGTCGCCAAACCAGGCCTCGAACTCAAAGAAGGCGACATCATTCAGATCACCTTCGGCAGCAACGTGCTCCGGGTGCGCGTCGTGTCAATGCCGGAGACCGTCCGCAAAGACGACGCGCAGACCATGTACGAAGCACTCGACTGACACAATTGACAGTCACGATTCCATACGTAGGAAGTAGACCTCCGATCAATCAGCAGGAATTCAGACATCAGACATACAGCCGTACAATCCGCCAGGCTTCAGACATCAGACAATTGCCTTAACAACCCGCTGGGCTTCAGACATCAGACATACAGCCGATCAACCCGCCGGGTTTCGGACATCAGACATACATATTCGGGATGAAGAAATTCATCCCTTTTTTAATTCTCCGAATCCGGCAAAACTGGCACCCACAACAGCCCATGCACTGACCCATACACAACATTTGCGCGCAACCTATGCATTAGATCGGAATCCACCCGAAATACGAAGAAGTTTTGCCTGCAAAAAGTGTGCTGAACCCGACCCGCCTCCCGCGCCATAATTCCAGCATGAAGAACAGCACCAGATCACATGAAATGATCTACACCACAGGAACACTTTGGCAGCAAAACCGTTTGGGAGGGCAGAGACATGGGCGGCACTGAAGAAAGACAGAGCAGACTGGATTATACAAGTGAAAATTGGGAGCGCCTGATGCTGAGACTCTCCGCCGGAACCATCCAAGTCGACCGGCTCATCGAGATCGTGATCGCAGACATCGCATACAAGAGCAAAACCAGAACCGAAGCCCGCATGGCAGCCGTCGCAAAGAAGCAAGCCATGGAAGAAAGCGCTTGAAAACATGCAGTTAATAGGAAGCAGGCAAAGTATAAGAACAGCATCGGCTCAGATCAACGCATGAAGGCTCCTATATAGTTCCCGTTTTGCTTATTTTTCAAACCGTAACTATATCTCAGGCTTATTAGGCTTGCTTATAGTTACGGTTTTAAAATGTTTCCAAACCGTAACTATATTTCAGGAATATTCGGTCTATTTATAGTTACGGTTTTAAATTGCTTCCAAACCGTAACTATATCTCGAATTTATTCGGCCTATTTATAGTTACGGTTTTAAAATGTTTCTAATCCGTAACTATAATGCGCTTAGCGCCTCGGTGTCCCGGGCCGAATTCGCCAAATTTCCTGTGCCTTTCGTTTGCTGCGGCTTTTCCGGCACCGACATATTGTTCTCAGCTGGCCCGGAGGGCACCACCGATTGAAGGATTGGTCTGTTTATCCACATTGCTTAGCCAAAACGGCTGCGACTTCACCCGGCAACTTTATGGGGCATGCCGTTCTCCACTGACTGCACGGGGCAGGGCGCAAAACCATTGGAATTTTGGCCTTGAATGAGATTTTGGGCTGACAGCCAAAATGAAAATCGCGCTCCGAGGGCTGCGATTTTCGCGGAAATTATGCGTTACGAAGTGCGTGCGCGAGTGCACCGGGTTATGAGAATATAAGCTACGGGCAGCGGGACCGGGAATACGCAATGTGCATTTTAGCTATGCAAACGCGTGCTTCAGGCATCCGCAAAATGCTTCAGTCACCCGCAGTGTAAAATAGGCAACCGCAATATGTTTAAGTTATCTGACTTGCGCACTTGAGTTACGCAGCTGTATGGCCACCTGCATCCCGCTGCCCGGAATCCAGATATATAATAGAACACACTTACAGGGAGGCAATCATTATGAAGAAGAATCTCGGCACGATAGACAACGAGGACAGGCTTCCGGAATACATCTCGGTCATCAGCGCGTCGCAATGCGCCAGAATTCGCATCGATGACATCGAGTGCATCGAGCAGGAGGGACGCAAACTGCACATTCTAACAGCCAAGAAGGACTATTCCATATACGAGAACATCGGCTCAGTTATTTCCAGCCTGATCGAGCGGCCGTTCTACAGGCCGATGAAAGGGCTGATCATTAATTTTGACCACGTGCGGGATATCACAGGGAGCGACGTCAATTTCATATCCGGCCAGGTCGTGTCGATGGGGAAGAACACGATATGCAAAACCCGCCAGGCCTACCGCCGGTACCTCCTCCGATATCCGCCGTATACTAACTGCGTCAGCCTGCGAGTCGCGGAGATCCCGGCCAACCTCGCGTACGAACCAGTCAAGCGCAAAACCAAACGCAAAAAAGCCGCCAATCGATGACTATTCGGCGAACTGCGGAACTATCGCCACAGATCGCCGGAAACCGCCAATTTCAATGCGTCAAAGCACAAAAAATACAGCCGTATTCTGTCCAAAAATCCAATAAAAAATATCAAAAATGTTGTTGACACTAGGGGGTGGGTTATGTATAATAATGAAGCTGTCGCTGAAAAGCGCAGCGGAACATTGAAAACTTCATAGTGCAGAACAGGTCTTAAATTAAGAGGTCAGAAGACCTCAAAATGAAAGATCTAGACAGAGACAAACAAGCAAAAACTTGTTCGTCCCTATCAATTCTAGACACAAACAATAATGACGCGAAATGCGTCATCCGAGTTACGGAAAACAGATTTGAGCGCTTGCGAAAGCGAGCGAACAGATA
>JAFRGC010000055.1 GCA_017434025.1 Mogibacterium sp.
TCATTCCTGCTGAGGTAATGGAACTCGGATGCATGCTGGAGTATAAGGGACGCGCTTATTATGAGGCATCCCTGGCAGAGCCTTACTCATGCAGTGTAGGCGCTTTCCATGCGGCATACCACACAAAGATGGGTGTATATACTCATGAAATGGGTATTGTAGAAGGCGGCAAGCTTGCCATCCTGGCAGGTGCCGGTCCGATGGGACTTGGTGCTCTGAGCTATGCCATGAACTGCGACAGACGTCCGGGAATGATCGTCGTTACTGATGTAAACAAGGACAGACTTGCAAGAGCAGAAGAACTCTTCCCGACTGAAGAGGCAAAGGAACAAGGAATCGAGCTTCACTTTGTCAATACAGCTGAGGTCGATGATCCGGTTGCATATCTTCGCGGAATGACTGACGGAACAGGTTTTGATGATGTTCTGTGCTATGCTCCGGTCGCAGCTGTTGTTGAGCAGTCCAGCGGGATCCTCGGCAGAGATGGCTGTCTCAATTTCTTCGCAGGCCCTACAGATAAGGAATTCAGCGCAAAGATCAATTTCTATGATGTCCACTACAACTCAACACATGTAATGGGTACTACCGGCGGAAATACAGCCGACATGATAGAATGTCTGGATCTGACCGCAGCCGGAAGGATCAATCCGGCCGTTATGATCACCCACATTGGCGGACTTGCAGTAGCAGGAGAGACCATTCTCGACCTGCCTAAGATCCCTGGCGGAAAGAAGCTGATCTATAACCATATCGATCTGCCTCTCATCGCACTGACTGACCTCAGGGAAAAGGGAAAAGAAGATGAAAGATTTACTGCTCTTGCTGATATCGTAGACGCACACAGAGGTCTCTGGTGCCCTGAAGCAGAAGAATATCTTCTGGCGAACTTTACAGCATAGTGGATCGGTACAGAATTCTTCCGGGAATGATGGACTGATCCCGGAAGGAGGAAGTATGGATTCTGTTGAAAGCAGACGCAGTGCTATCGTCACATTGATCAACGAAAAAGGAGAGGTAACATTCACACAGCTGAAAGAGGCATTTCAAAATGTTTCGGACATGACTCTTCGTACAGACCTGAAAAATCTGGATGAAAACAAGAGGATAGTCCGTATACACGGAGGTGCACGCTCAGTAGATGTAGTTGTAGGTACAGACGATTTTATGAGCCGGCGGAGCATAAGAAATGTGGACGCCAAGAAGGCTATAATAATGAAAGCGAAGACGATGATCGTTCCGGGAACGGCGGTCTTCCTCGACTCGGGAAGTACGACTACAATGCTGGCTGCTGAGCTTGATGATCAGCCGAATCTGATCGTAACAAGCAGCATCAGCTGTGCAATGGAACTGGCCCGCCTGGAGAAACCGAAAGTCATGGTTCCGGGAGGTTCGTTGAACCGGTATAGCCTGAGCATCTGCGGATCACAGGGAATCGGAGAACTGCAGAAGATGACGTTTGATCTGGCCTTTATGGGTGTAACTACTTATGATGAGGAATCCGGATTCGCATGTAA
>JAFRGC010000056.1 GCA_017434025.1 Mogibacterium sp.
CGCATCTACCTGGCACATATCACAGAGCACGAAGAATCCTGCGATCGCTATTACCAGAAGGACCGCAATGATGCTATTCATTCGCCTGACTGCCATAGTCCGCCTCACTTTCCGGAGCATGCTCGTATGCTCCTACGTTTTTTTCGTTGGGAGCATTGCTGCTCCCGTCATCCTCATCAAGGAAGTCTTCACTTTTCAGAAGGCTGATCTCACCGCTCTTAAGTCCATCCAAGAGGTCGGCAAGGTCATGTTTCTCAAGCTTCATTCCCCGGATGATCCGGATGATCTCCTTCTCTTCTTCCTGTCCTCGCGCGACCTCCAGATCAGCCTTTTGACTCATAAGCTCTGCGATCTTTTTATCGATCTGATCTTCCTCTCTGAGGCATTTTCTTATTCTTTTGTTCATATTGCTTTGTCCTCCTAATAACCGCCGTCACGGCAGACGCCCGTAGCTCAGGAAATGCTTCTGCCAGTAGGCTGTCTTCACACTTGTGTACTGGATCGGATTGCCGCAGTGGATCATCATGCCGTTACCGACGTAGATGCCTACATGACTTGCTCCCGGTCCGCATGGGTAGGTGTACTGGAAGAAGATCAGGTCGCCTGGCTTCGCTGCCGATGGCGATACCTTCGCGCAGATCTGCCTCAGACCTTCTGCTCCAAGTCTTCCATAGCTCCAGCCATTGCCGCAGTGGTTGATGACCCAGCTAACATATCCCGAACAGTCAAAACTCGTGGATGGCGAAGAGCCTCCCCATACATATGGATAGCCCAGATACTTCTCAGCTTCATGCAGCATGCGTGCAAACCGCTTGTCCGACAAAGCCTCCGGCGGTACTTTGTAATTGCTCCCGCTCCCTCTTGCTCCATAGGTCGGCAGACTGTCCAGATCAAAGAGGTAATCACGGTTGCCATAGGTCTTGTTCAGAAGCTCATACTGGACTTCCTCGTCTTTGGTCATCCTTGCCCGAAGAACTGAATCGAGATCATGGTTTGTCATCGTCACGTTCAGGCGATTAACCTGATGTGTAGTAGTGACCTCGATCTCTTTTTTGCCATTGCTGTCCGCAAGATAGGCCTCCCACTTTTTATGTCCGTGAGCAGAAGCCTGACTGTGGCTGCTGTAGTAGACATCAAAGTCCACGCCGTACCGTGCAAATGCACCTGTATCTTCAACGACATATTCTGTTCCGTTCATCACGATGTGAGTTCCCATAGGAACGATCGGATTATTTGCGTCCACTGCGATAGTATGATTTGCTTTCGGCATCTTCCCGCTTGCTGTCGCTCCACCAGCCCAAATCCCACAGCAGATCGCGCAGGAGCAGTAACCGCTGGTGGTGACTGTTCCCAGGGATTTTCCGACTCTCACCGTCTTCGTCTCTGTCACAGTCCCTGTCTCACTCTTAGTTGAGAGACTGTACTGTTCGCGAAATATCTCCCCCAGTTCGTCCTTTACCTGCGCGTAAGTGAACTCTCCGTATTTGGTCGTAAAATATGAAATTAGATGATACGGATTATGAGAGATCTCATCCACCTGATAGCGATATTCGTCATACTCCGGATGCGTGCTCTCCATGCGGCTGATCTGCGCGTTCAGTCTGGCTTCCATATCTTCATAGGCATCTTCGGTCTTGTGAATGTCTTCATCTGACGAAGGATATGTCGTTGCCATGATGCTGCTGGACATCCCGTGAATGGATGCTGTGCAGCTCGATACCGCAGCCATGATCAACAGAAACATCAGTAGTAGAATCCCGATCACAAGAGCAAGCCTGCTTTTTCTGGCAAAGGCCTCCCGAATCGCTGCCTTGACACGAACTGTAAACCTGACGTTTTGCACAACGATCTGTTCGCCTTTCTGCTCAGCATATTTGGCTGCAGCATACTGCCTCTTATAGCGCTGTTTCTGAAAGAACTTGTTCAGTCTGCCCTTACGCTCTGCTTCGTTTTTGGCACTACCTGCAGCCTGTTTTCTGGCTGAATCACGAAGCGCTTCTCTGGCCCTGGTCTTCTCCCGTTCTGCCACCTCTGAAGCAGACCGTTCACGGAGTTTCTGACCCGCCCTTGCAGATACACTGCGGGCAGCATCTTCACTGAGCATTTCTGCCCGGTGCGATGCCTCCACACCGACATTCTCATCTTCCTGATCCGATATCCTACGGTGGACACCTTCGTTCAAGGCTGCGGCGGTCATCCGCTTCCGCAGATTGCCTGTCATGCCGCTTCCCGGTATCGCATCCTCGTCATCCACATAGATCAGCTTGGACTCCTTCGGAGAGCCTTCCCCTTCCATCAGCTTAGAATTGGCCTGACCCTGTCTGGGTCTTCGATGTGACCTACTTTGGATGCGCGAGTCCCTGATATCCTGGTCAACTTTGCCTTCCCTGACATCTCCTGCCCGCATCGAGTGATCTCTGGCATCATGCTCGTAGGAGCTGTCGGCGAGTCCGGTCTGATCCATTTCCGTACGCTCATCCTGCGCTTTTCGCCGGATCCTCCGGTCTTTGCCTGCTTCCATAGCAGTCTCTATTGCTTCAGTTTCTGCGAGTCTTGCTGTCTCCGGCTCAGCCCTCGGAAGAGATGAAATGTTCATGCTCTCCCTTCTATCTGTCTCCGCCATCAGATGCTCCTCCCTGCACTTCGTTTTCCGGTGCATCAATATGAATCACACTGCCCGTTGTGCTCATCCTTACAGCCACGATCACCATGCGTCCGTTCTTCTGTGAATACTCACATGTGGAAAGCGTCAGCAGTCTCTGCCCATACTCTGCAGTCTTCCCTGTCGTGTAGATCGACTTTTCCTTGCACTGACGGACATAGTTGTTGAACTCTTTCGGATCTTCGGTAGTAGTGAACTTGTAATACTCAAAGTCATGACCCGTGTAGACCGGTGTGGTGAAGACCGCGATGATCTCATAGTCCTCGTGTCCCTGCAGCGTCTCCAGCTCGATGTATTTATGCTTTTTGTAGAAAGCCTCGTCCTTGTAATCTTCCAGATGCGCGAACATTGCCCCGGATCTCATGTGGTGTCCATAAACGATCAGATTATCGCCAAACACCGGATCACAGTTCTCAGCAAGATACAGGGATCCAGACGGTGAGTATTCCTCGTCAAAATCCCGGTACAGGTAGTACTCTTCTTCCTGTGGATGGTACATGACTGGGTAATCGATCTCGGTGTCCGGGATCTTAAGCCAGTAGATACAATCCGGATTCTTTGCGTTGAGCGCAGCAAGTTTTTGGTTTACCCCTTCTGAACTTGTTCCCTCGCCATATGTCACGGACATTTCCTCGAACTTCGTCTCTGCTTTCAGGTCCTGCCAGTGTATGTTCCACAGCTGATATGCCCCTATTCCAACAGCTGCCATACCAATGATCGTCATTATCACAGCGATTACAGTTTTCTTCCCCATCACATGCCTCCTTGTCGCTTCAATTCTTCGTTTGCTTCTTCGATCAACTGCCGGATCTCATCAACAGTGAGACTCGCTCCGGACTGCGTTTTATCTTCACTTCTAAGCAGATGCTTTTCGATATATTCATCTAGGGCGTCGTCCGCCATGGACTGCGCTGTGTTTCTGCCTGCACGATCAGCCACGCTCACCGACCGTCCCCTGCTCTCTGCGATCTGCTGTTTCTGCATGGCTTCTTCAGCCTTTTTCCTACGTTCTACTTCCTCCGGCTTGGTCGTCAGATAGGAGTAGATCTTCAGGCTCTTATCGAAGCGATCGCGGAACGGGATAATGATGTTTCCGTAGAACAGTAGGCCTTCACCTTCGTTGCTGCTAGTCACGTGAGACAGCTGTTCTTTGGATATATTCAGCTGCTTCGCCAGGATCTGCCGGTCGCCGGCAGCCTGATTCAGCATCAGAATGAAGTCGCTATCCTCAAATATGTTCTCGATCTCCCGTGATGACAGGAGATCCTTTACGTTCTGTGTGATACCAGTCGGAATGCCGCCCCACTTACGGAAACGCTTCCATATCTCAACGGAATACGCAGCGGTCTGTTCCTCCTTAAGAAGGAGATGAAATTCATCTACGTAGTACCTGGTGGATTTATGCTCATAGCGGTTTCTCGTCACGCGGTTCCATACCTGATCCTGTACGATCAGCATCCCCAGTTTTTTCAGCTGCTTGCCAAGATCCTTGATGTCAAAGCAGACGATCCTGTTATCTAGCTGCACGTTCGTCCTATGGTTGAACACGTTCAGGGAACCGTTGACATAGATCTCAAGGGCGGTCGCGATACGCTGCGCCTGCGGCTCCGGCTGCTGACGAAGGATGTCGTACAGGTCACCAAGGATCGGCATGTTCTCCGGCTTTGGATCCTCAAAGTACTTCCGATACACGATCGGCAGGCATCTGTCGATGACAGACTTTTCTTCTGCCTCGATACCGTTCCGGCTTCCCATGATCAGTTCACACAGCGACAGGATGAAGTCAGACTTGAATCCTAGCGGGTTATCGTCATCGGAGTAATCCAGATTGATATCCATAGGATTGATGTAGTCCTTGCTGGTGGATGATATGTGGATCACCTGACCGCCAAGCGCCAGCACGAGTGCATAATATTCAGCCTCTGGATCGCATATGATGACATCATCATTCGTGACCAGGAAGACATTCAGTATCTCGCGCTTTGCAGCAAATGATTTACCGGATCCCGGTGTACCGAGGATCAGTCCGTTCGGGTTCTTCAACTTCTTCCGATCCACCAGGATCATGTTGCTGGATAGTGCGTTGAGCCCGTAGTACAGTGCCTCTCCGCTCATGAACAGCTCCTGCGTCGTGAACGGAACGAAGATCGCAAGCGCTGATGTCGTCATGT
Source organism: Mogibacterium sp. (assembly GCA_017434025.1). Lineage (GTDB taxonomy): Bacteria > Bacillota > Clostridia > Peptostreptococcales > Anaerovoracaceae > Crickella. Next base: position 4,834 of record JAFRGC010000056.1, read on the forward strand.
TCCGTCTTATCGGTACAAGATTGACTCCCAGCGGCAAGCTGCTCATCAGGCCCTCTTCCTGCATGTAGTCGAGACGTCTCAGTGGGCAATTTGCCTGCGTTGCGACGCCCGCCGTCGGCATCATGATGTTCTCCAGCTTCTCCCGGCTCTCCGCAACATGCATGAAGATCATGGTGATGTAGAACATCCTCTCGTTACGCGATTGCAGATCATCCAGCATGTGCTTCGCCTCATCACTGTAGGTCTGAAGGTCCGCCGGAATGATGTCCATGTCATAGCCGGAACGGATAGCCTTCTTCTGCTCCTCGATCTTCATACGGTTGATGTCTGTCATCTTGGACTTCACCATTTTGATGGCGTTCGTCTGATCTAAGGGCTGAATATGCATGTTGATCAGCATATTCTCCTCGGTATCGAGGAAGTTCTTCAGCACCTGATCTGATAACTCCGGTGCCAGGATGTGAAGATATGACACTGCCCCTATGGCCTTTCCCATCTCGAAGTATTTGCCGTTTTCGAAACGCATACTGGTCGGTGCAATATAGTCCTTGGTAGAGAGTCCTGCCTTCCTCATCTCGTCATAGGAGAACGTGAACTTCGTCTGATCCAGTGGATTCAAAGTCTCGTACATGAGCTTCAGCCGCTCTTCTCCGGTCAACGGATAAGCTATAGCGCCCACCACCTTGAAGTTATTCAAAATATCCGCCTCGATCCGCTCCAGCTTTGGCCTTGCTACATTGATGTTTTTTGCCTGCACGGTATAGGTGATGTATTTGGTCTTAGTCAGGCCGTTGTTTCCCTTGGCTAGCTGGTTCTTCAGGAACGTGGCATATTCACGCCGGACATCGTCGTACTTATCATTTCTTGGCTTGATGTCGATGCTCTCCTCGAACTCCGCCATACCGCCTTTATGATTCACAAAGGTCAGCTGGAAATGGATGGAGCTGTCAAAGTAGTTCAGAAAATCGCACCAGCTGTCGAAGATCGCCCGCTGGTCCTCTTTCTGTGCTAGCTGATAGTTCACATCCAGGAATCGGATCGTCTTGGAGTAGACGCCCTTGGCCACCTTACAGATCCCGTCCTTACCCATCTCGATATACGGAATGGACTGCTGGCAGCTCAAGGTCTTTCCCTTGTCCTTGCCGTACTTGGCCTTGACCCCTTCACTGACATACCTCTCCTGACTCGATCTGGTAGCATCGCGAGATGGCTTCCCTTCTGCTTTGTTTTTCTTTGATTTCTTTTGAAGGCGTTTCTCTTCTTTCTTCCGGCGCTTTTCCTCTTTTCGCCGGAGCTTGTCCTCCTTCCTTCGGAGCTTTGCCGCCTTCTTTTCTTCTTTGATTTCCTGCTTTAAGGCCTTCTTCTCCGCCTTGCGTTCTGCTCTTGTAAGCTTTCTATCCCTGTCTGCTTCTGCCATTGGCAGTCCCTCCTTTCTCCGGCGGCCTGGCCCTGTTCACAGGTCTTGCTCTTGTTGTATTTGTAGTTTCGTACCGTCTGATCTGCGGCTTCAGATAGCGCACCCGTATGAAGTTGCCCAACACCTTTTCCAGCGGCAGCCCGTCTCTCTCATACATAGCGAAGACAAAGGCCGGCACCATCAGCATGACCATGATCGTCGCAGCATTGCTGTTCCCGATCAGGCCTCGCGTCAGGAAATATGCCGGAAAGCCTATCACCGCTGCTATACCAAAGCAGATGAGCTGCCTTTTGGTCAGGTTGAACGCGACCTTGTTTTTCACTTTTGACAGATCTTTTGGTACGTTCACGTAAAATGCCATATTGTACTTCACACCTCCTTAGTGCGCATTGAAAATCTGCTTGCTCAGACTGAATGTCTTCAGCAGGGTGTAACACAGCAGCACTGTGTATGCCGAAACGCTGAACAGCGCGATATGCATGTTGTCCGAGAGATGTATCGTAGAGATCAGCACACTGTAGATGCCTACGCATACCATCATCAGGAACGCCTGGAACGCCAGTGCAAACAACCCTCTGAAATAGTTGTTTCCGATCTGTCCCCATTCGCGGTTCCCGAAGGTAGCGAACGGGATCGGCGCAACCGAAGTGTATAAATATATTTCGATCATCCTTCCGTAGCAGATGATCGTGATCACGATAGACATGATCTTCATACCGAAGCTGACCAGCAGCGTCTCCAGTGCCAGTGCCACAAGCTCACCTATCTCCATGTCCTCGATCTGCGAATCCATCACGCTGATCATTGAAGTGATGTCGATCGATGTATCATGCCCGATTACACCTGAGGCGGCATTCACAACGTGTTGTCCCACATCGAACACCGCCATGGTGATCTGAAATGTGTGGCTCACCAGATAGACAGCGATCATCATCTTGAAAAAGTATTTGAAGAACATCCATGTATCGATATCATGCATATTGTTCTTCTCTGTCAGCATGGATATGAGTTCGTAGCACAGAACGAAGGTGATGATCATTCCCGCGATAGGCAGGATCACCGTGTTCGACAGGTTCTGTATCATGCTGAACACGCTGCTGTTCCATCCCTGCGGAGTCTGTCCGATCTGCGTGGCGATCTCTCCGGTCTTTTCGTTCACATCCGTGAACATGGTGGAGAGATTGGAGTCGATCATGTCCTTCAGAAGAGTTCTCATCCATTCTTCGATTGCATCAAATAAGGAATCGAACACGGATCATTCCTCCTTTCTCCCGTCAGAACAGGCTGGCAAGCTGAGGAATGAGCTGTGTGCCGATCAGGATGACTCCACCGCCGGCCATCAGCTGTTTGATTCCCTGCGACTTGGCACCTGGGTTATCATTTCCATAGCCCTCTGCCAGGTTTATCCCTCCCCATACACCAAGGCCTGCACCAATGGCGATAACCATGGTCTTGAGGATACCTACAGCGCTCGTAAAAAAGCCCATTCGCTTCTCCTTTCTCTTGAGTTACCTCATGTGTAATAACTGATTATTGTTATGATTTCGTAACAAAGGCTGTGCCCGGATAGGGGGTCTGTACTTCACTGCTCCGTATCTCCTCTCGCCTCATACATCTCAAAACTCTCATCCATTCCGAGCTTCAGATTTTTGCTCAGATATTTCTCCACATCGAAGGCATTTCTCTCATCGTAGTCGGAGAGTTCTTTGTATCTCTTGTGTTTGGTGATATCGAATTTGTCTGAGTAAAACGGCCTGACACCTCGAAGCTGCAATATGCACTTACCGCCCTCCATGACCGCAAGCTCGTCTTTGCTCATGAGCTCTCTGCCGGTCTTCTGGTAGTTGAGTCCGTAAGATCTGTTCTGCCCTCTGGTATCCGATGTATTGAACAGATCGATGGTCTCCTTGCCCAGCATTTCCGATATGTCTTTCAGCGTCGTTTCTTCCTTGCCGCCCAGGAACAACTGAGTGTCACAGTTCCCGGTGATTGTCTCGGCTGCGTCCTTGTACAAAGTCTTCAGTTGCGACTTTGACTGCAGTATGATGTTGGCCGAGATCTCACGGGAACGGATCGTGGCAATGAGCTTATCGAACTTCGGGATCTGCCCGATGTTGCTGAACTCATCCAGCAGGAACCTCACGTGATACGGCAGTCTGCCGTTATATACATCATCCGCACGCTCGCACAGCATATTGAAAAGCTGGCTGTACATGATGGCAGCGACAAAGTTGAACGTGTCGTCCGTATCGGAGATGATGATGAACAGCGCTGTTCTCTGGTCCCCGATCATATCCAGCTCCAGTTCGTCGTAGCTCATGATCTCTCTAAGCTCTGCGATATCGAACGGTGCAAGTCTCGCACCACAGCTGATTAATATCGACTTCGCGGTCTTACCGGCAGCCAGCTTGTATTTCTTGTATTGGCGCACAGCGAAGTGTTCCGGCTGCTCTGCCTCCAGGTCTTCGAAAAGAAGATCCACCGCATTCTTGAAGGTCTCATCGTCTTCTCTGGTCTCTGATGCGTTCAGCAGTTCCAGGAGAGTTGAGAAGTTCTGTTCTTCCTCCGGTGCCTCATACCAGATGAATCCGATGAGTGCACAGAACAGCAACCTCTCTGCCTTCACCCAGAAATCCTCTGTCGCCTTTTCACCCTCCCCTTTTGTATTGGCGATGATGGTATTCACCAGCTTC
>JAFRGC010000057.1 GCA_017434025.1 Mogibacterium sp.
ACGATGGAGATGTACTTGCCCGGGCAGACAGAAGTAGCGGTAACTATATCCACATTGGAGGTCTTAACCATCTGGTCTGCAGTATAAATTCCTCGAGCTATGCTGTTAAACTCGATCATTCCTATTGCTTCACGCACCTTAATCCCTCCTTATGGTTATTACATTGAATTTGATCGACTCTACAGTTCCGGAGATGCTTGAGTGTACTGTTGCACCCAGTCCTCCTTCCTTGATATCGGCGATCTTCTGTCCAGCCTCTACGTGATCCCCTTCCTGTACCAGAGGTACAGCAGGAGCTCCTACATGATCCTTGAGGTTGATGCCTACCACCTGAGGATCCACTACAGCTTCCTCGGTCCACGGAGCATCGACATCGTACTTTGTAAGATCTATACGAGCGATAAGTCTGTCCGTAGGAACCATTCTGTATGGTCTCATAGGATTAGGCACAAATTCCTTCTTAGGCTCAAGTTTGATGCCTGCTTCACGAAGCTTGTTCATGTAGTAGACATTTGCGAGCTTTGGACTTATTCCCGCAGGACAAGAGAAGAATTCACAGAGACTGCACTGGCAGCATGTCAGAGCAGCTGTTGTGTTCTCGTCTGCAGGAGCATTATAGGCCACCGCACGCACCATCTTGTGTGGCACGGTCGAATGACCGAGAAGGTGTCTTGGGCAAAGGTCTGTGCACTTGCTGCACTGCTCGCATGCCGTCTTGTTCAGGCGTGCGGCAGAGATCAGAGTCCTGCTCTTCTTCTTGACCAGAACATGATCTTCAGGCAGCACGATGATGCCCTTTGTCTTCTTTGTCACATACCCGTCAAGGTCATCGAACAAAGGCCCCATCATAGGTCCTCCGTTGATAACTTTGTATCCGGTAAAATCAGTTCTTCCGGCAACAGCCAGAACTTCCTTTATCGGAGTACCGATTGGTACCTTTACCGTGATCGGCTTTGGCACGTCACCTGTGATCGTAACATATTTCATAGTTACAGGCTCATCAAGTGTCGCGTGGTAAACGTTGTATGCAGATTCTGCGTTCATAACGACACATCCTACTGCAATAGGAATACCACCTTCAGGAACGATCCTTCCGGTAAGTTCCTTTACCAGAACCATTTCATCACCGGCAGGGTATACAGTCGGAAGCAGCCCAACTTCAATCTCACCTTCAAGATTTAATTCTTTGATTGTCTGTCTCAGGATCTCAATGACCTTCTTGTGATGGCCCTTGATTCCGATGATGGCATGCTGTGCGCCTGTCATCTCCTTACCAATCTTGAGACCCAGGATGACATCAGCCGGATGGAACTCCATAAGCTGCTGATCCACTCGTAAAAGTGGCTCGCATTCGGCACCGTTAATCAGAATGTATTCAGCCTTGGCTTGCAGTTTCACATGAGTTGGAAACCCGGCTCCGCCGGCGCCGATAACGCCGGCTTCTTTTACTTTATCAAGTAAATCCATTGTGACCTCCATCCTCACGCTATTTTAGCTCGCAATCTTCGTCTATGATGCCTACAACGGCTGCATCACAAGGTACATTATCATTACCCAGCATTCTTCTTGCTGAAGAACCTGTTGTAACGATTACCCTGTCGCCGATGCCTGCGCTTATAACATCGATCACGACCAGCCTTTTTCCAGCCTCTTTGCCGCCAAATACCTCTGCGAGCATCAGCTTGTAGCCGCTTAGCAGGTCAGCATGTTTGGTAGCCCAGACATTATCAATAAGCGTGGCTGTAATCACTGTACATTCCCTCTTTCAACTTTCTTTCGATTTCGGTTAACGCATCCTCGACTGCTGCTGTATTACCGAATATCGCGAGAAGTGTCATATGCTGTGGGCATATTCCCTTGACGTCGTATACATCGACGCCCGTTGCCTTCTCCGCTATATCCGCAGCGCACACCATATCGATCATACGTCCCTGTATGAGACCGACTGCTTCGGCCCCATCCAGCGGATCCTCCTTCGTGATCCCCATTCGTCTCTTTATGAGCTCTTTGGTTCCCTCCGAAGGAGATCTTATAATTCTAAGATCCATTCTTAGCCTCCTCCGTTCAGAACTTCGGCTCGTCGGTACAGCTTAGTGCTATACCGAGCGGAGTAATGAATAATGGATTCTGCGGTTTATGAGTAGGTATACCTGTCCATGCCTCGATCTCTTTCTCGATCCCGGCAAGGCAGCAGCTTCCGCCGACGAGCACCAGCTCATCGACATCATAACCCTCGACCATTTCTATAACGATCTGAGCTACTTTCTGCACTGTCGGACGGAGCACCGGGAATATCTCCGCATGATTCTTCGGATCTCTCTTATAGAGCTCAGCTTCCTCATAGGATTCCTTGTATGCTCCTGCGAGCACGAGACTGAAATGAGTACCTCCGGTAGGTTCATCATCTGTAAAGATGACTTCTCCATCTTTAATAATGGAGATACCGGTAGTTCCTCCTCCTATATCCACGACAGCTCCATTCTTTATCTGAAGAAGGTTGTTCGCCGCTGTAGGCTCATCCTGCAGATTCGTCACGGTAAATCCGGCAGACTCAGTGACGTTTCTCACAGCTCCTCCGTCCAGGGTATCTGTCCCCGGAGGAATAGCCGCGGCACCCCACCTGAGCTCTGTGCCAAGTTCTTCCTCGATCTCCTCTTTCATGTGGCGTACGATGTTGACTGCACCAATGTAGTCGACCACCATACCATCCCGCACGATCGGTTTTTCAGGATAGAGATATCTTCCTGCGACCGGGCGCCTGTTTTCATCAAGTGTCGCAACTACCGTACAGGCTGTTCCGAGATCGACACCTGTATAATATACGGACGATCTCTCCCTGATCGGATGTTTTACGACATACTCAAAATCAGCTACGAACTTATTTACTTGTGTGAAATCTGCAAATTCTGCCATGAATAGGTATTTCCCTTCATATATAATATGGTGTCAGTTGAGCGGGCCGGCCGTGACCGGCCCGCTTTTTATTTCTTTAAAGGAAATCAGTCCAGTTGGTCGGGTAAACAACATACAGATACTTACATGTCGTTGGTGACTGGAAATGGATATGGCTGTTCTTCGGAATGATGATCATTTCGCCAGGTCCGGCTTCAACGATATCTCCGTTTGTCTCGATCTGAAGTGTTCCTTCAAGAACGATATCCATCTCATCATATGTCAGTGTCCATTCAAGAGCTGAATGGTCGATCGACATGACGCCTGCGCCAAGATTCTTATCGTCTTCAACGCCTGAGATATCAGCCATGTATACACCATCCTGATGAACGCCATTGCAGTCGAACACCGGCAGCTTGGTATTTCTGTAGTCAATCTTCATGACTCCAGACGGAGCAACTTCTTTAACTGTACCGAACTCGTCAGTAGACTTTTTGAGGTTGCTTCCTCCTTCTGCCTTTACTGTTGCCTCTACGATCTTGGCGATCACTTCGGCCAGAGTTTTTTCATCAATTTCCATTCTGAAATCTCCTTAGATATCTTTTGTTGATATTTTCTCTAAGCTTTTTACAGAAGTATAAAGACTATGCTTCCTTAGCAGCTCCCGATGTCTCCTCTACCTTCTTAAGAAGTACAGGTGACAGAACGTTAGCAACGATGATAGCTGTCACACCAGCAACCAGCTTACCAACGATCATCGGGAAGATCATCTCTTTGTTAGCACCAGCTGTGAATCCAAGGTGGTCTCCGAATACGAATGCTGCAGATACAGCGAATGCGCAGTTCAGGAGTTTGCCCTTAGGATCCATGTCAGCCAGGATGTTGAACATAGCGATGTTGTTAGCAAGGTTAGCGATCATACCTGTTGTAGCCTGGTCGTTCATTCCCAGAGCCTTACCTACTGCAGAGAGAGGGCCCTTGAATGTTCTCTGGATCCAGAGAACCATTGGGAATGCACCGAT
>JAFRGC010000001.1 GCA_017434025.1 Mogibacterium sp.
TACGACCGTGATGATGCACTTTGTCTTCACATCGATCGCTTCCTCATTCCACACTTCGCCGAACAACACATCATCGTTCAGGTGCGCGAACATCGGCGCGAATTCTCCAAGCTGGTCTCTTCCTGCTGTCTGTACGATTTTCTCACTCATTTCAATTTACCTCCCGATTTTCTGGTCTCCTGTCGACCATACATGTTTTTCCTTAGATGCCGCAGGCTTGTTCTGAGCCATGACCCCGGCAAGCGGATGAGGAACATATGGCTCCTCAAGATATGCAATTTCCTCACCTGACAGTTCAAGTTCGACTGCCTTTGCAGCGCCTTCAATGTGATGGAACTTCGTCGCTCCTACTACCGGTGATGTTACTTTAGTCAGCAGCCACGCCAGAGATACTTCTGTCATGCTGACACCATGCTTCGCTGCAAGCTCTGCAACACGACCGATAATCACGTTATCCTGATCAGCTGTCGCGTCATATTTGAACTTCGCATAGCTGTCCTCTTCAGCACGCTTTGTGCCGCCTTCACCCGGAAGTCTCGAAAGTCTTCCGCTGGCAAGTGCGCTGTACGGAGTCAGAGCGATATTTTCCTCATCACAGTACGGCACCATCTCGCGCTCTTCCTCACGGAAAATGAGATTATAGTGGCCCTGGACAGAAACAAACTTCGCGAAGCCCTCCTTTTCTGCCAGCGCATTCGCCTTTGCGAGCTGCCATGCAAAGCAGTTGGAGATACCGATGTATCTCGCTTTGCCTGCTTTTACAATACGGTTGAGGCCGTCGAGAATATCGTAAATCGGTGTATTCCAGTCCCACATGTGATAGATATACAGATCCACATGATCCATGCCCAGATTGGTCAGGCTGGTATTAATCATATTCTCAATGTGCTGCTGCCCGCTGATTCCCTGCTCGATCTCTTCCGGGGTGCGCGGGAGGAACTTGGTCGCAACGACGACCTCGTCACGCCTGGCAAAATCCCGAAGAGCTCTTCCGACAAACTGTTCGCTGGTACCGCTCTGGTATGCGATAGCCGTGTCATAGAAATTTACTCCGAGATCGAGTCCGCGTTTTATGATCTCTCTTGAGTGTTCCTCGTCGATCGTCCAGCTGTGCTGCCCTCTGGCAGCATCTCCGAAACCCATGCATCCCATACAGATGCGGGATACGTTAAGATCTGAATTTCCAAGCTTTGTATATTTCATCTGATATATGCTCCTATTGTATTTCTTCAAAAGTCTGGCAAGGTCGTTATCAGAGCACCTTATCAAGCCAGTCTCTGATCGTAGATTCGTTCGGGCGGTTTATCTGAACTCCCTTCTCCCACTTAACGTTGCCGCTTACATTTTTATGAAGTGCTGTATCGCTTATTCCGACTCCGCTTCCTCCCGAAGTGCAGAACGGAATGATCGTCTTTCCGGAGAGATCGTAGCTCTCCAGGAATGTCTCGATGATCCTCGGCGCTACGCCCCACCAGATCGGGAACCCGATTATCACGGTGTCGTAGGACTCCATGTCGCTCACTCTGCCTGCGATCTCTGGTCTGGCGGACGGATCATTCATCTCCACGCTGCTGCGGCTCCTGCTGTTCATATAGTTAAGGTCGGCACTCGTGTATTTCTCCACCGGGACGATCTCA
>JAFRGC010000058.1 GCA_017434025.1 Mogibacterium sp.
TGGAGCAGGTACCGTCCAACCGTGGATATCCGGGAGACTTATACAGCTGCCTCGCTTCGCGTTATGAAAAGGCCGTAGATATCGAAGGCGCTGGCTCCATCACCATCCTCGGAGTAACAACAATGCCTGGTGACGACGTTACTCACCCGGTACCTGACAACACAGGATATATCACAGAGGGTCAGTTCTATCTGAAGAACGGTCATATCGAGCCTTTCGGTTCGCTCTCACGTCTTAAACAGAACGTAAACGGCAAGACGAGAAATGACCACCGTGCTCTGATGGATGGTATGATCAAGCTCTACGCTCAGTACAAAGAGTCTCTTGAGAAGAAGTCCATGGGATTCATGATGACTGAGTGGGACGACAAGCTCCTGAAGTACGGCGAGATGTTCGAATCCAAGATGATGGACCTGTCCGTAAATATTCCGCTGGAGGATGCTCTTAATCTGGGCTGGGATATCCTTGCAGAATGCTTCGACCCTGTTGAGACAGGTATGAAGACAAGTCTGATCGAGGAGAGATGGCCGAACAAAGATGCTTTGAGTTAATAAAGGAGCGGGTCCATGGCTATCAAACTAACAAAGAACGAACTGAAGAAGCAGAAGGACAACCTTAAACAGTTCCAGCGCTATCTTCCGACACTGCAGCTCAAGAAGCAGCAGCTCCAGTCGGTGATCATGGGTATCCGCCAGGAACTGGAGCGCAAGGAAGCCGAACGCATTCAGATGATTGGTGATTTGGACGAATGGGTAGCTGTTTTCGCAGAGAATGAGATCTTCGAAGAAGAGAAGAAACTTGATCAGGTGGTACAGCCGGACAAGGTAATCGTCAAGGAAGACAACATCGCAGGTGTTAAGATCCCGGCATTCGAAGAGCTTACGTTCAAAGATATCAACTATGATGTGGACGACTACCCGCTCTGGGTAGATACTGCAGTCTTCAAACTTCGTGAGATTGCCAGACTGGACGCATTGGTCTCGACCCTCAGGAAACAGACAGAACTTCTTGAAAAGGAGCTCAGGACCACTTCGCAGCGAGTCAACCTGTTTGAAAAGGTCAAGATTCCGGAAGCGAAGGAGAATATCAGGGTCATCCAGGTATATCTGGGAGACCAGCAGACAGCGGCCGTTGTTCGAGGCAAGATCTCGAAGAAGAAATTAGTGGAGGTATAGCGATGATTGAGAAAATGAAAATGGTTCACATCGTTACGTCTGCCTCCCGCAAAGAGGAGATGCTGAACGCCTTAAGAGATGCCGGCGTTATGCATCTTTCAGAGAAACAAAGTGCAGATCGTGAGGTGACAGAACGCTTCCAGAACCTGTCAAAGACAGCCAATACTCTCAAGGAGTATGCTGAGCCTAAGAAGGAAGGCAGCAAAGAGATCCTCAGCGATGATGAATTCAACAAAATGTACCTCGGCGTACAGGATGCACTGGACCGCAAGAATATGCTGGGACAGGAGATCGCCTCGGCGAGGACAGAAATCGACAGAGTTTCAGCATGGGGAGAATTCTCGCCTCAGGAAGTGCATGAACTCAGGGATAACGGATATGATCTCCACTTCTACCGCATGGGAGATAAGGAGTATCAGGCTGCTGCCAGTGATGAGAACATCCGCATGTTCCGCCTCGGGACCATCGATAAGATGAAGACCGCGGCTGTGCTCGGACCTCTTCCGGCAGAGATCCCTGCGACAGAGTTCATGATCCCGGAGAAGAGCATCGCTGAGATGGAGAAGGCTATCGGGGCAGCGCAGGAAGGTATCGCAGCCTGCGATGAGACCCTCAAGGCAGCGTCCATCTATGATGCAAGCTTCAAGGACCAGTTGCTGAAAACACAGAATGAGATCAATTTCTCAGTAGCAAATGCAACAGCACAGAGCGACGATGACTTCGTCTGGCTCTCCGGATATGTTCCGGAAGCAGATCTGGACAAGTTCAAGGAAATGGCTTCTGCGAATAACTGTGCATGGGCGGCAGAAGACGTAGCTGAAGATGACGAGCAGATACCGACCAAGGTTCGCTACAACAAGGTATCCAAATTCATCCAGCCAGTGTTCGATATCCTGGGAATCGTTCCGGGATACAGAGAGCAGGATATTTCACTCTGGTTCTTCCTGTTCTTCACACTGTTCTTCGCGATGATCATAGGAGATGGCGGATACGGCGTACTGATCCTTCTCGGAACTATCGCGCTGAGAGTAAAGCAGGGGAAAGGCACGACAGTAACTTTCCTGCTATTCGTACTGTCGATAGCAACCATTGTATGGGGCGCTGTGACAGGAACCTGGTTCGGTATGGAGAGTGCCATGAATGTACCGTTCCTGAAAGCGCTGGTAATTCCGTCCTTCGCTACCTATCCTGAGTTCTTCGGATCAACTGACAGTGTGTCACAGAATGCTATCATGAAGTTCTCGTTCTCTATAGGAGCAGTACAGATGGCACTCGGATGCATACTGTCGATCAGGAAGAAGATCTCAGAGAAGAATCTTTCCTGGGTCGCAGATCTTGGATGGATGATCGCTATCATTTCGATGTACATGCTGGCACTGAACCTGGTTATCCACGAGAATATCAGCCTGGTACCTGTATTTGCAGGCATCGGCGTTGCGTTCTTGCTTGTCCTGCTGTTCGGCGGCATGTCGCCTGAGCTGTCTTTCGGACAGGGTCTGAAAGCAGGTCTGGCGAACGCGTTCACAGACTTCCTGGATACCATCAGCTGCTTTGGTAACGTAATGAGTTACATCAGACTGTTCGCAGTCGGCATGGCCGGAGTTGCGATTTCCCAGAGCTTCAACGGAATCGCCGCAGGCATGCACGGCCCGATGATCATTCTGGGCGTAGTGGTCGTCCTTATCGGCCATGCGCTGAACATAGTAATGTGTTTCCTGTCGGTAGTCGTTCACGGCGTACGTCTGAACGTCCTCGAGTTCTCAGGCCAGGTTGGTCTTGAGTGGACAGGTATTCCGTATGAACCATTTAAGAAGTTAAATAATTAAGAAAAGGAGAATTAATATGAATCTTGCATTTCTTGGTATGGCTGCGGCCCTTGGTTTATCTGCTGCCGGTTCGGCATTCGGTGCTGGATTTGCTGGCATGTCTTCGGTAGGCGCTTGGAAAAAGTGCTACGCGAGCGGAAAACCTGCTCCATTCATCATGATCGCTTTCACCGGTGCACCGCTCACACAGACAATTTACGGATTCCTGCTGATGAACTTTATCAGAAGCTCCAACTGTGATGCTGGAATGGCACTTGGTATCGGCATCTTCTGCGGAATAGCAATCGGCCTCTCGGCTCTCTTCCAGGGCAAGTGCGCAGCAGCTTCCGCTGATGCTCTTGGCGCAACAGGAAAGGGTACTGCGAACTACTTCATCGTAATCGGTATCGCAGAAACAGTAGCGCTCTTCACACTCGTATTCAGCCTGCTGCTGCTGAACAGCTAAGAAGAGGACGCATACGCCTGATATGCCGGAACAGCTGCTCGCGACAGAGCGGCCAAGTTGAAATCACATAAAAACTGTCATTTATGACAGAACAAGAAGGGAGTCCCTTAGGGACTCCCTTCGCGTGCTTCACAGCGGTTCTTCCATATTTGAACATTTTATGAGATACTTGATAAGACATATGTTAGAATAGGCGTGTATGTACAGCGTAAGGTGAGGAGGACTGATTATGGCACAGGATCTCATGAAGCTTCAGAGCGGCAGCGATATCATAGGCGTCACATTGGAAGGTGTTTCCGGTATGGCAGTAGATCTTACTGAGGAAGTTGCCGGAAGGATAGGCGGAGCTTTCTCATACTGGCTGGGATTTAAAGTCGTCAAGAATCCTTTCGATCTCAGGATATGTGTAGGCAATGACGGCAGACTCTCTGCGGAAGAACTCAAGAGCGGATTGCTCAAAGGAATTACCATGTTTGGTGCAGAGGCTTATGATGCCGGCCTGGCATCGACCCCTGCGATGTTCATGTCGACCGCGCTTCCTCAGATGGATTTCGACGGCGCGATCATGATCACTGCAGGCAACCAGCCTTGGAACATGAACGGTTTCAAGTTTTTCTCCAGAGAAGGCGGACTCAATGAAGAAGATGTGACCGACATCCTCAAACTCGCGCAGAAGTATGTGTTTGTAGGTGAGTATTACGAGGACAGACCTGCCAATGCTCAGCAGATGTGTTCTGCTTATCTCCGGCAGAGGCTCTCTCTCGGACTGAGAAGCGTTCCGGGGGGACTCAGAGGCATGCACATCGTTGTCGATGCAGGCAATGGTGCAGGAGGATTTTTCGCTAAAGAGGTTCTCGAACCGATGGGAGCAGATATCAGCGGGAGTCTGTATCTGGAACCAGATGGCAAGTACCCGAATCATCAGCCTGATCCGGAAGACCCTGCGGTAATAGCAGCTGTAGGCAAAGCAGTGGCAGATAATAAGGCCGATCTTGGACTGATCTTCGATGCTGATGTGGATAGAGTAGCTGTGATAGGACCGGATGGGAGCAAGCTCCCGACAGATGCATGCAGTGCTCTTGAGGAATCTTTGGCAGCAGAAGGCTGTCCGGGCGGCGCTTTCCTTGCCGTTCAGATCGTGATCAACGCCGCGCAGCTCAAGCAGCAGGGCAAGGATATCACATCACTGACAGAATGACTAAGTATCTCAGAACAGTAATTGATATATAACAGGAATCGATACATGGAACCTAATAATACACAGAGTAACAATAAGCGTAAGAAGAGAAAGAAGTCGGCAAGCAGGGTGAAACGCACTGCTCAGAGCATTATCATTCTGTGCCTTGCTGTGATCGTTGCTATATCCGGCTGGAACTTATATAAGATGACCAAGGATTACCGCATCAGCAAGGCGATATACGACTCTATCGCGGAACTTGCCATGCCACAGCACGAATTCGACGGAGAGATCGATTTCGAAGCACTGCGTAAAGTCAATCCGGATATTGTAGGCTGGCTGTACTATGCCGATACTCATATCAACTATCCTGTTGTGATGGGACGGGACAATGATCAGTATCTGCGGCTGGCATTTGACGGTACCTGGTCCATCAACGGGTCTCTTTTCGTGGACGCGGTGACCTGGTACCCGTTCCAGCAGTTCAATACGATCGTTTACGGGCATCATATGCAGGACGGATCGATGTTTGCGGATTTCAAGAAACTCAAAGAATACTCTTTCTATGAGGATCATCCGCAGCTGGAGCTGATCACGCCTGAAGGCAAATTCCACCTGATGATATGCGCTTTCCTCAACCAGCCGGCGGACAGCGCGATCTATTATACGAATATCACAGATGACGCTGAGAAGCAGAATTACATAGATCTGGTAAACTCTCTTGCAATGTACACAACGGATCAGAAGATGTCTATAGATGACAGGCTGGTCGTGTTGAGTACGTGTGCGTACGAGTATCAGGATGCGAGGTACATGGTGATCGCCAGAATGGTACCATGGTAGAAGTCTACTGACAGGGTCATATGATCATAATAAAATGCCCGGATCCTGAGATCCGGGCATTATTGATTGCTTCAGTAATTCTACTGTGGTGTTCCGTCTGCATTGAAGAGCGGCAGGTACTCAAGGTATGTGATGTCCTTTCTGTCAGCAGCTTCGCCTTCCGCAAGTACGGTAAATTTGCCGACTGTGTTGCCGCCGACGGTCTCTACAAGCTGCTCGAGTGCAGCCAGAGATTCACCTGTACTGATAACATCGTCAACGATCAGTACGCGCTTGCCGGACAGTTCAGCTCTCTCATCTCTGCCGAGGCAAAGGGTCTGAACGTGATCAGTAGTGATCGAGTTGACCTGAACCTTGACGATATCCTGCATGTAGAGCTTAGCGCCTTTGCGTGCTACGATATAAGGCTTGCCCGATTGACGAGACATCTCGTAGCAGAGAGGAATGCCTTTGCTCTCTGCGGTGATGAGAACATCAAACTCAGGAGCGTTCTTGAGCAGCTCTGCAGCAGCTGCAACTGTGATCTCTACATCATTAAACATAATAAATCCGGCAATATACAGATCATCTGTTACCTTACAGAGTGGAAGATGTCTTTCGAGACCGGCAATCGTCATTTTGTAATCCATAGTGTTGTCCTTTCTGCATGTTGAGTGTTCTCATCAGGTCATTACTGACTAGGGTTTTATTATATCACCATATGTTTGCAAAATGTACAAAAAGTGTTGAAACCATCGCATTTAAATGCGGTTTTTTGTTGCTTCCGGACAATTGCCGCAGGTGATGAAAGCGGGGATGTGACATTTTGTACCGGGGGGGGTGATGAAGCACATCGCGATATAGATAAATACTATAGGCGGATGCATCGGCATTGAGGGATTCAATTTTGTGAGAAAAATGGCAGATAGTACAATTTAACTGTAGGGGTATTACGTTTTTTTAATGCGTTTTTTATTATTAAGGGAGAGAAATATTATGGCAGACAATCAAAAAATGTGGGCTGATCTCGGAATGAACCTCGAGATGCACGATATGCTGTGCGCAGTACTTCCGGGAGCTATCGGCGACGTATTCATGTCTCAGGAGAACAGACCTGAAGCTATGGATTATTTTGACATGGTCCTCGCTGATGTTCACGGTCTCAGACCGGCAGAGCTCGTAGAGTTCAGAAAGAACGGCGGCAAGGTATTCGGTACATTCTGTGCTTATGTACCTGATGAAGTCATCGTAGCTGCAGGCGCGATCGCAACTGGTCTGTGCGCTGGCTCACAGTTCTGGGTACCTGGCGGCGAGAGATATCTTCCTGCCAATACATGCCCGCTGATCAAGGCTATGCTCGGTGCAAGATTTGACAAGACCTGCCCGTTCTACAGACTTGCTGACGTATATATCGGCGAGACTACCTGTGACGGCAAGAAGAAAGCATATGAGATCCTCGGAACAGATGTACCTATGCACATCATGGACCTGCCTCAGATGAAGAGACCGAAAGACTATCTGAAGTGGGCTGATGAGATCAAGGAACTCAAAGATCTCGTTGAGAAGGAGACCGGTAATGAAGTGACGGCGGAGAAGCTGGCTGAGGCTATCAAGCTGATCAACGCTAAGAGAGCAGCTCTTGAGAGACTGTACGCACTCCGCAGAAATGAATGTGTTCCTATTTCCGGAACAGACACACTGCTGATCAGCCAGATCGCTTACTATGATGATCCGGCAAGATTCACTGCAATGGTCAACAAGCTGTGCGATGAGCTCGAGAAGAGAGTTGCTGACGGCGTTAACGTTGCTCCTGGCAAGAAGAGAATCCTCATCAGCGGAACACCGATGGCTATTCCTAACTGGAAGCTGCACAACCTCGTTGAGACCAGCGGCGGCGTAGTAGTCTGCGAAGAGACCTGCACTGGTACAAGATACTTCGAGAACCAGGTGGATGAGAGCGGAGCTACTGTTGATGAGATGATCCAGAACATCGCTAACAGATACATGAGCATCAACTGCGCATGCTTCACACCGAACACAGCAAGAGCTGATGATGTTATCAGACTGGCTAAAGAGAGCAAGGCTGACGGAGTTATTGACGTTAACCTCATGTTCTGCCAGACCTATGACATCGAAGGCCGCAGCCTTGAGCAGAGATGCAAGGAAGAGGGAATCCCATTCCTCGGCATCGAGACAGATTACACTGACAACGATGCTCAGCAGCTCAAGACAAGAATCGGAGCATTCATCGAGCTTCTCGGCTAATAACAGATGCTGGCTGCGACAGGCAGTCTGACTTGATCAAAGCCACTGCAGCGGGGCGGTCGTTGATACGCCCCGCTGTTTCATGCTAAAATTACTATCACTATGGCAGATTTTTTACATTATTACGTTCTATTCCAGAATCACACGGATGCGACAGCAATGTACCGCACACTCAAGAGCAGCGGGATCTATGCGCAGATCAGTCCGACACCGAGAGAGCTCAGCGTTTGCTGCGGAGTATCTCTTCTGATACACGGAGAAGACGTAGAACAGATCAAGGAGATCTCTGCTGAACGCGGACTCAATTATCTTTCGATCAGCGGACTCAATAATACATTCGACAATACCCGTCACAAATACGGATAGGAAAGCAGGATATAATGGGCAGGAAATACATAGGGATCGATATAGGATCAACAGCTTCTAAGGTCTGCATACTCACGGAGGGAGAAGAGCCTGTATATGAGGTGCTCCCGACAGGTTGGAACAGCAAGATCACTGCAGGTATCATCAAAGAAGATCTCGACAAGAGGTATGACGACCTAGACGATGCAAAAGTTGTCGCTACAGGATATGGAAGGATCAGCGTGGATTATGCTGACCATGTCATTACCGAGATCAGCTGCCACGGCAGGGGCGGATATGAGATGATCGGCCGCGACTGCACGATCATAGATATCGGCGGTCAGGATACCAAATACATCAATGTCGTTAACGGCAGACCTGTAGACTTCCTGATGAATGATAAGTGCGCAGCAGGTACCGGCAAGTTCATCGAAGTCATGGCCAACAGGCTCGGTCTGACGATCGAGGAGCTGTTCGACCTGGCGGAGATCGGCGATCCGATCTCGATCAGTTCGCTTTGTACAGTATTCGCGGAGTCTGAGGTCATCAACTACATGGGTGAAGGCCGCAGCCGTGAGGACCTGGCAGCTGGAGTCATCGACTCCGTTGCGCTCAAGGTGGCGACACTTGTGCAGAGGAAAGAACTGCAGGATACGATCATCATCACCGGAGGATTCAGCAACAATGAATTCTTTGCAGGACTGCTTTCCAGAAAACTCGGCAAAACGGCACTGGCTATGCCGGATGGACGATATGCCGGAGCATACGGGGCGGCACTACTCGCAAAAGAGAAGGATAAATAAGGATCAACAGTACCCGCCGAAGCCGGATGAGGCAGAGGCGGGTTTTGTTGTTGCTTCAGCGTGATCAAACCACCGGCTATGCCGGTGAGGATAAAAAGCTTTAGCTACAAGGAAAATACCTCCAATGCTAACATGAGAGTGGCTACCAACCGCATCTCAGAGCAAAGGAGGTAATAAACGTTGAGTAA